>JAHISP010000062.1 GCA_018818165.1 Bacteroidota bacterium
GAAGCTTTCTTTTCTTTAAGTTGTCTTTCTAATTCTTTATATATTTTATAAGCTACAAATGAAATAGTTATATGAGCTTCGATACGTTTTTGCAGTCTGTGAAAGATTGACCGTATTTTCTAATCATGTTTTGAAATCCGAAAAGCTTCTTCTATCTTCCATAGATTGGCATAATTCTCCATTATTTCCTCTTTTGATAATTCTGTATTCGTTAAATAGCCTTTTAACCCGTCCCATTTTCCATCATCTTCAACTTTCTGCTCATCAAGGCTTATTTTTACATTTCCATCAAATATTAGATATTTATTGTAACCTCTGTTGTTAATGTTGGACTTAGTTAGTTTACCACTTTTAATTTGTGCTTTGAGCCGTTTAAGCCCTCGTTCTCGGTTGAATTTATTTTTCTTTGCTCTTTTGGCTGAATAACTTACTATTAGTCTTAAATCATCTTTCTTTATGTTTTTGCTTTCTTTGTCAGAGAATTCCAAACAGCAATTGCCCTCAAATATTTCATAGGCTAATGGATAACTGTTTATATTAACTTAACTTTTTTCTAGCAAAATTATGTCGAAAACAGGAGCTCTCGAATCAGTGATTCGAGCTACAATGTAGTACGATTCGCCGAATCGCAAAGCCGATACTGACAAACTTGTAAAACTGTATTAGAAATAGGCTAAATTACAACAATATTCTTTAAAGTTATATGAGCCAATACTGAAAACACGACATATCCACTTCCTCTTTTTCATTAACAACTAAGAATTTTTTAATATTGCGTCTAATCCTTGCCCTATTTTTTGTAAGAAAAACAGTTATTTTATTCGGGTCTTCCAGTTCTAAGATTTCCTCAAATGATTTGAAAAACTCTTATTCAGTTTTATCTGTATCAAGTATAGCGAAGAAAAATGGTAAATCATATAATTCAGATGTTGATATTAGCTCAATTGTGGCAAATGTAATTGTAAATTCAATCCTTATACCGTTACATTAACATTTCTAATTTTCTGAATCCAAATATTTAACTATCTCTTTTTTAATATTTTTTACATCCGATAAAACTTCTGTAAAAAAGTCAGATCCTTTTTCTCCTAAATATCTTAAATCATTAGTGTTAAATAATTCAGTTTCAATCATGTTTTCAGGATAACGCAAAAGCTCATAATACTTTGAAACATTTGTATTATTGTTAGTAAAGAAGGTACTAAGGGTTTCAATTAAGTTAGAGTTTGTGTTAATATATTTCTTATAGATTTTAATTAACTCAAGTTGATCAGGATATCTTTTAACAAAAGACTCAATTAATGACAGTAAATCATGGTTCTTTCTGTCATTTAACGATAAATGCGGTTTTAAAAATCCTTTTAAACTAAGTTCAATTCCATGGAAAAAATTAAAGAGTAATGGCTCAATTATGTTGTAATCACTCCATTTAGTTTTCTCATCAAATTCAGAATCAGGTATTGGATAGTTAGAAATAATAATATGAGCATTTCCTCATTTAGTAATTTCTTCTAACACATTTTCAACTAAATTAAAATATTTACCAGCGAGTACAAAATATAAATACTGTTTATCTGATTTGTTATTATTAAACATGGTTTTCTCTGTATAGTTAAATAATGCCATGTGAATTCGGCATTTATTTAGATTATTTAATAAAACTATTCTGTTAGCAAAAACATCAATTCTTTGTAACAGTCTATCACTAAATACGGTTTATCAAAAATTACCCCAAAAGAAAATCAAAATACATCTTTCCAGTATTCCTTTCTTCCATCATTCCCTTTTTCACTTCATCCCACCTTTCCAACATTCCTTTCTTCCATCTTTCCTTTTGCACTTCATGCCATCTTTCCAACATTCCTTTCTTCCATCTTTCCCTTTTGCACTTCATTCCGCTTTAATTCCAACATTCCAGTTCTTCTACTTCAAATCCAGAATTTTCTTAATATCTCTTTCTCTTCCGTAAAGGACTAATTTATCGTTATCCTCAATTACAGTACTTTCGGTTGGAACTCCATAAATTCTTTCGCGCAATTCGGTTTGTTTTGTTTCTTCATTTTCAATTTTATATTGCCGTTTAATTGTAATTAAATTTACGTTAAACCTAATGCGCATTTCAATTTCACGAAGTGATTTGCCAATAAATTCGTTTGGAGTTTTAATTTGAAAAATTGTATGCCCATCGCCCAAATCGAGATAATCCAAAACATCTTCGTTAATTAAGCTGGTAGAAACCTTAGCTGCAATTTCAAGTTCTGGATTTATAACTTGATGAATACCAAGTTTTTTTAATATTGTTTCTTGAATTTTTGAATTAACGCGCGCTATAACCATTTTAACTCCAATATTCATTAATAGAACGGAAGTTAAAATTGTATCTTCAAAATTAGTTCCAATAGAAACAATAACAGCATCAATTTTTTCCAATCCAAGTGAGCGTAATGCTTTTTCGTCTGTTGAATTTAACCTAACAGCATATGTAACTTTATCTTTAATGTCTTCAATAACTTCAATATCATGGTCAATAGCAACAACCTCTGCATTTCGTTCGGCAAGGGAAATGGCAACACTCCAGCCAAAATCGCCCAAACCAATAACTGCAAACTTTTTTCTCATTTTAATTTCCTTTATAAAATTGAAATATTTTCTTGTGGCAAATCATAATTTGGCTGTTCAATTGGCTTCAAAATACTGTAAATGAAAGCCAGTGGTCCAACACGACCAATGAACATTAGAAATGAGATTATAATTTTACCTGAAATTGTTAAATCGCCAGTAATTCCTCTGGATAAACCAACTGTTCCAAAAGCACTAAATGTCTCGAACATAATATCTAGCAAATCTTGCTTTTCGGTAATTGTAAGGGCAATAATACCAGCTGAAATTATTGCAATACTAAAAAATGTTTTGATAAATGCTTTCATAATAATTTCTTTTGGAATAGTTCTATTTCCGTAATGTGTGGCTTTTTGATTTCTTAAAATAGACATAGTTCCAATGTACATAATTGCAAAAGTTGTTGTTCTAATTCCACCCCCGGTTCCACCAGGCGAAGCGCCAACAAACATCAAAAATAGAACCATTAGAGTTGTAGGAATTCCCATTTGAGCAAAATCGAGTGTGTTAAAACCAGCAGTTCTTGTTGTAACTGATTGGAAAAAAGATGCGCTTAATTTTTGTAAAAATCCTAAATCCTTAATTGTGTTGTTTAATTCAAAAGTGTAAAACCAAACGGTTCCTAAAACGAGCAAGCCCAAAGTTGTAATAAGCACCAATTTGGTTTGGAGTGAATTTCGTTTTTGAATTGCTAGTCTTTTCCTATTTGAAACGCGAGCCCATAGAGCCAAAATAGTTGGAAATCCTAACCCACCAATAATTATTAAAACGGCAACTGTAAGAGTAAAAGTATAATTTCCAATAACCAAATTATCCATTAATCCCAAAGAAAAAAGAGAAAATCCAGCATTACAAAAAGCAGAAATAGAATGAAAAGCCGAAAGGAAAATAGCATCTGACTGATTTGGCACTTGGTTAGAAATGCTAAAATAGAGAATTACAGCTCCAATAAGTTCAATTATAAAAGTTGAAAGTGTTAAAAATGTTAACACTTTTGTAATTTGCCCTATACTATCTTCATCCAATAAATCATGTAAAAGAATTCGTTCTTTAATTCCTAAGCCGCCGGAAAGGAAAAGTGCAAAAAATGTTGTAAAAGTCATTAAACCCAATCCACCAATTTGGAAAAGCAGCATAATAACAATTTGACCAAAAGTAGTAAAATATGTTGCAGTATCCTGAGTAATTAAACCAGTTACACAAACAGCACTAGTTGAAGTAAATAGTGCATCGATAAAACTAATACTTCCTCCAACGGTAGCAGCAGGAAGCAAAAGTAAAAGAGTTCCAGCTAATATGGTAAACAAAAAACTGAGGATAAAAAGACGGGAAGGATGAATTCTTAACTGTAGAATGTTTTGGTTAAAACGTAATCCACCAAGAATAAAACCTAAAACGATAAATACTTGAGCAAAAACAATGTAAAGGAAGGCAATATCTTTGAAGTTAAAAAAGTAACCAAGTTCTGCAATTATACTTTTATCAAAAATTGAAAGAGCAATTTCCAATAAAACAATGGCAATAAAAAAGGCTTCAATTTTATGACTTTTTATATAATCCCCTTTGGATGAAGAATAAGTAAAATTAACACCTTGGTATAGAAAAAATGAAACTACAACTCCGAGTGAAACAAGGTGAAGAATTTCTGCCATTTGATGTGAAATATTGAAACCATATTCTAAAACAATAGCCGATAAGCCAATGATACTTGTAACAATTACAAGTATTTTAGAAATAAAAAGTATTTTGCTTGTATTTTGATTTGTATCCATCAGTATCTATTTGTCTTCAGAAATTGCGCGGTTGATAATCATATTTAAAGAGTGAACTAAGTTATCTGTAAATTTAATATCAATAATATAAACATGTAGTTGGTAAACTCTTTTTTGAGCTATAAAGTCATTATTTATTAATAAGACTTTGTGCTTCATCTTTGAATAAAAATAAGGAGAAGAAAGTGCTGCTTCATAAATGATTTTAATTATTTTTTCCGGGTCATAATGGAATGGAAGTTCAAAATTGAGAGTAACAAGTTGTTCTTTTTGTTGTCTTCTAAAATTTGAAACAGGATGAATTAAAAATAAACTATTAGGAATATTTACAAAATTTGAACCTTCTGAAATAAGAATAATATCTTTCCAATTGATTTTTTCAACTTCGCCCTCAAAATCAGCAATTTTAATAAAATCGCCAATACTAAATGGCATTGAAACCGTTAAATAAAATCCACCAATAAAATTTTTAATAAGAGGGATTAAAGAAACAGAAAAAACTATAAATACTATTAGCATAAGGACAAAAATAAATTCTTTACTATTTGGCATAATTGAATCGAAAGCAATATAAACAACTATAAACCAGATAATTCCTTTAAGTGAGCCAAAAGCAAATTTGAAAAAGATAAACCGTTTCTTCAAATTATTAAGTTTACTTACAAAATCGATAAGTTTTGTAAGACCAATACTTATTAAGATGAGTATAAATATTTCAAAAAACGTGAAAAGGTTAACAGTCTTAAAAATAGTAAGTTCTGGAATATTTAATTGAGGTAAAATTTTATCAGTTTCAAAAAGTTCATCTGCTTTTTTTGTGGGTGTTGCATTAGGAACTTCAGACACAATTGTTTCGCTTGTATCTTTGCTCTGTGGTTTCTCAATCATTTTTTGCTTGGATATAATTGAATCAACAGCAGGTAATTCTTCTGTAGCTTTAGCTGAGCTATCTATAATAGTTAAAGAATCGCTAGTTGGAAGAAGCTTAACTTGGGCAATAGTTAAACTGCCGCAAAGTAATAATATTAGTAGAATATATTTTTTCATTTTATATCATATTTCGTTTAATTAATTCTTTTTCGATTAGTTTATAAATCGATTTATTCAAAAAATATCTATTGGACATAAACTCAATTTGATCAATATACAAAATATTTAATGCAGCAAGATAACCTAAAATTTCGCGACTAACTTCAACATTTACATCAAATAATAAAGAGTGTTCAACATCTGTAAATGTTTCGTGTACTAAAATTTCTGATAATGTTAGCAAATAAATATCTTCAAGTTTATCCAAAAGAGCAAATTGAATTTTTCGCAAAGGTTCAATAATTAGAGTATTTTCCTTTACTTCGCGAATTGATTGAAGCCAATAATACATTCCAGAAATAATATTACCTTCGCTATATTCTTCAAGTCTGGTAAAAAATTGATTGCTTAGTTTTTTTTGTTCTTCCTCAACACTTGCTCCTTTTATTAATTTATTCTTCAATTCTCTTATTTCATCAACTTTGAAAAATAAATTATAACCAGTAACACTATGTCTATTTAAAATAACGTTTCTAATATCGTTTCTATGTAGTGCGGTAATATCAATTTTACTAAAAAAGATTCTATCTAATTCAAAACTATTATTAACAAAAGTCCAAGGATGTTTACCAATAGAACAAATCCATAAAACATTTTTTGAAGTAGAAGAAACTATATAAGAAAATGTTTTAATTGCTTCAAAACCACTAATTTTTTTAAAGAAAAGACGACCAATATTTTCGAGAATAATTACTTTTTTATTGTTTCTATCATTCATAGTTAAAATCAGTTCTTCAATTTTAAGATTGCTACTATAACCTAAAATTTCAGTAAGAATTGAAATTAAATTAGAACCAGAACTGCATGTTTTTTTAAATTCATATCTAACAAAATTATGGTTTGATAAGTATTTTTTGATTATAGAATTAATGAGTGTGTTTTTTCCGCTGCCAGGTTCACCAATTAAAACAGTTGAAGAGAATTTACCGTCCTTAAAATTTTTAATAGAAGTTAAAATCTTTTTCTCAAGCTCATCGCTTTGAACAAAAAAATCATCCGATTCAATTGTTGTTCCATCAAAAAGTTTACGATAAAGAAAAGGAAGTTTTTTAATCCTCTCTTCATTAAGAAAAATTGTTTCACTCATTAAGACAGAAGGCATTGGTTTAAAAAATTTGAGTTTAAGCATTAATCTTTTAACAGATGGATGAAAATATTTTAAGTAACTTCTTTTAGTTAATAGCTTATATTTTCTAATAAATTGACCTAATTGATATAATTTATTTTCAAAAACATTAACGACTTCTTTTTTATGAGATTCCTTACTCATATAAATATTAGTCCTTAAAAGAGAACTTTCGGCAATATATTTGCCAAGATCTTCAATTGTAAGCTCAACTTTTTCTAATATTTTAGTATTTATATTGTTCTCCAGTTGATCAATTTGGTTGCTCAATTGTTCAATTCTGTATTCAAGTTTATCGTTAAGTGAAATATGTAATTCCATTGCTAATTGGGAATTGTTTCCACTATTACTTTTAAGTTCATTTTCCGCAGATTTAAAATGATATGAAACTATTGAATACAAATTTTTTAATTCCATGATTGTTAAATTAAGGTGGTTAAGTAAAAGTTCATTAACTTCACCCATTTCACGCAAAAACTTCTGTTCCAAAATAGCTTTTGTAATTTTTCTTAAATGAACAGCTTTTAATTTTTCAAATTCTGGTGTTCTGTTATCAAATTGAAAATCGGATTCTTCAAGTAACCAAATTTCTTCGGGAAGATTAGAAGAAACTTCGGCAAACTCATTCATTAATTTTTCCAGAAGCAAGTTAAGCTTTTTGCTTCTTTTAATATTTTCAAGATGCTGTGTGTAATATTTAATTGTTGAAATAAAAAATTTATTGTGCAATTTGCTAATAGTTTTCTGCAAATCCTCATTGCTTTCATTGGAATTTAGCAATATTCTAAAATCAAAAATTTCAGTTAAAAGTTTACTGCAAACTTTTCTAAGATTTCCGTTAATTTCTCTTGAAATATTTATTAATGAATCATTAACAATTTTAGTAAGATCAAACTTAAGTTTATATAAATATGATTCTTTTTCAATTATTCCTAAATAACCTTGATAGAAATTAACCCAATATCTTATGGCGTCGGAAGTTAAATCTTTTTTTGCTTCGCTTTCATTAAATAATTTGGAATATTTATATTTTTTTGGACTAAATTTATAAGTCCCAGCAATTTCCAACACATCCAATAAACCATTAAAAGGTGTTGCTAATGCATAAGTTAAGCGCGCACTAATTTCATTTGCTGTGTTGTGTATTTCTGTACGATATATATTTATTTCACTTATAAATGCAGTGTGCAATTCCATTAATTTGGCAGAATATTTTTCTTTTACATTTTCCTCATTTTCATTTTCTGAAAGTAAGGTTATAAGTTCATCTAAATATTCAAAATAATTAGTGAATAGTGTATGAATTTTCTTTAAAGTAGTAAGTCTTTCAGCACCAACAAGATTTACAGTTTCCATAATTTCGGAAGTTGATTTGCCCACCAAGAAATATTTAGCAAGATTTTTATATTCAACAATGCGTTGAAGTTTATATTTCTTATTAAATAATTTTCCAACAAAAAGCTTAAACTGAGCAATACTTTTGTAAATTGTATCACGCAGATTATCCGTTGGGGCAGATAAAATAAAACGTTCTTCCAAATCAAGATCAATAGTTCGTGTTAAACCATCTGTTAAATCAACAAGTGAATTGAACAAATCCTTAATAAGTGGATCTAGTTTTAAAATGTTCTTTTCGGTAGTTTTTCGCTCGTTACAAAGTGAAAGATAGTATTCAGAAAGCTCCGATTTTAACTCCGTAATTTTGTTTTTAAGCTTCTGCGAATCAAACTTCTCTTCTTTTAATAAGCTATTCATTAACATTAAATTATCGGTGTATTTTTCACTAACTGTTACAACCAATTCAATTGATTCTTCAGTTCGGCTATAAATAAACTTACTATTAAAAATTTTTAGAATATCGTTGAGTTTTACTAGAATTAAGAAAAGTGATTTATTCAGTTTTTTATTTGCTAAAGCAGGTTCTTTGAATTTTGCTGAATAGAGTTTTTCAGCCTGCTTTACGGCAATTTGTGAAGTAACTTCGGCATTAATCGGCTCAGATTCTATCTCGTTTTTCTTTGCAATTTTAGATAATGCAACTTTTAATAATATTGGACCAAGAAAAATATTAATAGCCACAATTGACGTAATTAATGGCTTAAGTTGAGCTCCAAATCCAGGCAGTTTTTGTTCAATTATAATTGCTATACCAAGCATTAATCCACCAATTGAAAGAAAGCCCATCCAACCATAATCTCTAATGCTAACATCCTCTTTAGCAATTTGAGCAGCTGTTCTAACTGAAAAATACATTGCAATAGCTCTAACTATAACAACAACTAATCCAATAACAATTGTGGATTTAAGTGATGTAATATCAATTGCAGCCCCGGCAACTGTAAAAAATGTAATAAATATTGGAAGTGAAAGTTTCTGTAATGGATGATGAAATTTTTCTCCAAATTCGGAATAATTCTGTACAACAAAACCAGCTGCTACAAAAACAATTAAAGTTTCAAGATGGAGAACAATTGACACTTGACTTGCCAATACAATAAATGCTAATAAAAATAGTAATATTTCTTTTCCAACATATTTTATATAGGCTATTAATATTCCGCCGAAAATGACACCAGTAATTACAGAAAGCAGAAGTTCGAGCCCAAGCGCAGTAAATATTTCTAGCTTTATTTCTGCTGTAGGATTTAACAATGAAAGTGAGATTGTTAAGCTTAATGCAAGCAGCAAAATTACAATTACGTCTTTTACGATGGCTGTACTTAAAATTAAATCAATAAATTTTCCTTTGGCTTTTGCTTCATCTGCAACAACAAGAGTAAGTTCAATTGAAGTGCCCATTGCTATTACGGAAACTAATAGACCAGCAGCTAAAATTGATTTCCAACCAGCATCTGCTAAAAATGGGATAAAGGGTGAAAGGGCAAAAATAGTAACAGGAATTAAAATATAGATTAATAATGTTTTAAAGCCGAGAATAAGAAATATTGATTTAAGCGATTTTTTAATTCCATCTAGTTTTAATTCTAAACCAGCTGTTAAGGCTATTACGCTTAAAGTTACTGTGTTAATTAAACTCAAATCTTTAATTACTTCCAAACTAAAAACTTTTAAGAATGGAAGTTTTAATAATTCTGTTGAATATGGACCAAAAATAATGCCTATTAATAAATATCCAATTACTCTTGGTAATTTTAAATAGGATAATATTTCGCCCGTAGTAAATGATGCTAAAATTAAAAATCCAAGCACAGCCAGAGTTTTAGGATTAAAAGCTGAAACAGTTGCAAGTTGAATGGACTGAATAAATAAAATTATTCCAAATAAAATACTGATAATTACAAAGCGGCGGATAACAGGTATCATTTTGATTCTCCTGTTATTTCACCAACATCTACTAGCAGATTTTTTGCCATTGAATACCCAATTACATTAAATAGAATAATGGAAGTTAAAACTGCGCTGACAACTATTGGAGTAAATTCATTGTTGTAAACATTTACATAATCTATTATCATTGCACAAGTAACAATATCAAGTGACATTAAACCTTTTCCAATGCCAGGCGATAATTTTTCACGAGAATATGCAGAATGATAAGCCACCGAACCAGCAGTTGATTTTGTTATAAATCGTAATAAAATAAAAGTAAGGGAAACGGCAATAAATATTACTAAACTTGGCGGTACCCAAATAAAGCCTGCCATTACAACAACCAAAATACTCATTGGCTGAAAAAGCCTTTCGAGTGATTCTTTTATTTTTGAAGCAATTTTAGAAAAATTTGCAAGCATCATTCCTAAAATAAAATTCATATAAAGAGGTGAAAAATTTAGGAAGTATGCTATTCCACTAGTGAAAATCACAATTCCTAAAATAGCAACAAATAATTTTTTTTCATCGGTCTCCCGTCCAATAAAAATAAAAAACAGAAAACCTATTAGGAAAGCAAGCACAATACTTATTACAATCCATTCAATAGCTGATATATCATAAGAGGAATTTGCACCAATATGAATAATTGAAAAAAGCAATCCATATAAAAATATATTCAAATTGGAATTTATTAGGGAAGACTTAACTAAAGATTCACCAACACGACCAGAAACTTTATTTCTAGTGATAAGTGAACTAACAATAAAATTGGAGGAAAAGGCACCAATTACACTTAAAGCAAACGCTGCTGCAATTATATCGTTTAAATTGTTTTCATTACCCCAAAGATAATTTAATGCAAAAAATGAAATTCCACCAATTATTAAAAACGAAAAGAAAATCTCAAATAGTGCTAAACGCCAATGTTCTGGTTCGGAAGAGCTAATATTTTTAAAGTTGAAATTTAATCCATAAATAAAGCCAATAAAACCAATAGCTGCGGCAATACCTGGTATTAATTGAGTAATCATTTCGGGTGAAATTAAGGTAGGATAATTATAACCAAAAAAATCTTTGAACCACCTTGAAAATGCAGGGCTTATTAAAATTCCTAAAAAAATATATTCAATTCCAGATGGCACATAATATTTTGACTGAATTTTGTTGAAAATAAAATGGGTACTTATATAACCCAAGATTAGTACAACAATTAAAACTATTAAAGATTCCATGAAAAAACTATTACCTAAAATAATAATTGTCAAATATACTTTAAAAATCATCAAAATTGGAAGAAAAGTAAAATTATTTGAAAGTTGAAATTGTTCTTCAACTTAATTTAATTGTTAATGTTTAGAATTTAATGGGGTAGTAACTTGTTTTATAAACATGGTGCCAGTTGGCACCATGTTTAATAAGTAATAATTACTTAAGGATTTGAAGGTGTACTTGGATTAGATTCTCTTTCAACTTGTGGATATGGAAGCCAAGCTACTTTAGCTAAACTTATTTTACCAAATCTTCTTAAATCTTCAAGACTAACACCAGTTGCATATAATTCATATTGACGTTGTTTTAAAATTTCTTGAAGAACTGCACTTTGATCGTTGCTATTAAAATTAGCTAAACCAGCTGCTGACCGAATTATATTTATTTGAGTTGCAGCATTAGATAAGTCATTAGTTCTTGCATAAGCTTCAGCTTTAATCAAGGTCATTTCTCCATATCGAAAAAGTTCAAATGAGGAGAGTTGATTTTTCCATAATAACACATCATAAAGTTTGTTCTCATCAGGGTTAGTCCAAGTTAAACCACTATTGTAACTGGTAGTATCAAAAAGAGCTTCAACACGGGTATCACCACTTTCTGCATTATCTCTCCAATTTGCAGTAGCTCCAAACATATGTCTTGTATGGAAATTATCTGTCATTGGATTTAAGTTAATTGCACTATATACAAAAACTGAAGTAGCACCAGCATCAACACTATTTGCAAAAGTAATTGCCGCAGAATAATCTTCTTTCATTAGTGATAATCTTGCTTGGAATACTTTAATTGTGTTTAACAAATCGAAACCATCTCCAAGAATATCATTTGTAAATTCATCAGATACATTTGCAGCTGGTGTTGCAGCTTCAGAAAGTAAAGTTAAGCAATAATTAATTGCTTCTGTTTTGCTAACAAATGATGGAGTATTTGAATTATAAGTCTCAACTGGTAATTGTTGGAAACCACATTGAAGCAATGTAGTAAACTCAATTACTTTTGCTGTTTTTGCTAATGCCACCATTCCATTTTTTGTGCCATCGCTAAATTGTACAGCATCAATATTGTGAAGAATATCATTTGCAGACTTAATAGCTTGATAAGAATGTGACCAAAGCAATCTTACAGAAGCATTATCTTCAATGATCATTTGATCTTGAAATTCACGATCGTTTGCCATAGAATTGCTATTTGCACTAAATTCTCCAGCAAGTAAGCCTGGAATTAAAACTTGATCATCAACACCAATTGCCATTCTTCCTTGCATTCCAATTGCAACAGCTTTTAATCCTTGAGCCGTTGAAAGCACATCGGCTTCCGTTGGAGTGTTAGGGTTTGATATGTTTAAATCGCAACTAGTAACAATACTTGCAATTATTACAATTAAGAAAAATGTGCTTATATTAAATTTTTTCATAATGTTTTTCCTCTCTCTCATTAAAAGTTTAACTGAATACTAAAATTATAGCTTGCTGGAATTGGAACAGTTGCAAAGTCAAATCCACGAACTAGTGTACTTTGTGCTGCAACATTTATTTCAGGATCCATTCCAGAATATCCCGTAATTGTTAGCAAGTTTCTTCCGGAAAGAGTTAAGTTTACGCTCTCTAAGCCTAAATCACTTATAAAATTATTTCTTAATTTATAATTGACACTCAGATTTCTTAGCTTCACAAAACTACCATCTTCTATATAGTTTGAGTAATTACTTCTTTTAATGTTATAATAACCAACTGGAACTTCGCCTTTAATTTCTTTGTCATATTCTGTACCAATTGCAAAGGCAGGTGTTTGTAACATTCTTTCAGTAAAGTTAAATACGTCTTGTCCAATCATAGCATCAAACTGGATATTAACACTTAGGTTTGAACCAATTTGGAAATCATTAGTAAGTGACATTACAAAATCTGGATTTGGATCGCCAATAATTGATTTTGTAGCACTTTTAATTGGCAATCCAGTTGTTGGATTAATGCCGTCTTCAGTATAACCATAAAAATATCCTGGAACTTCACCTTCACCAACCCAAACAATACCCCAACTATCTGGCAATGCAAATTCACCACCGTCACTTAAACTTTCAATAAGTGGAGTATTTTTTGAGAATGTTAAAGTTGTTGTCCAAGAAAAATTTTCGTCTCTTATGTTTAAAGAACGAACTAACAATTCAATACCTTTATTAGAAAGTACACCAACATTTGCTAACTGTTCGGTATAACCAGTAGAAAGAGCAACATTTTTAGGAAGTATTAAATCGGTTGTTTTACTGTTGTAATAAGTTACTTCAATACCAATTCGATCATCAAGTACAGAAAAATCAGTACCAATTTCAAATTCTTCTTGACGTTCAGGTTTCAAATTAGGGTTTCCACTTCTTAAAGCATTTACTAGACCAGCACCACCTGAATACTCTCTAAATATGTAATTATTAAATTGGCTATAACTATCAACAGGTTGACCGCCTGAAAAACCATAAGCAGCACGCAATTTAATATTATCGTTATAATGGTATGTTGTGCTAAATTTAGGAAATAGCTGCCATCTCACATCCTTACCAAAAGTTGATGAGCCATCTAATCTTAATGAACCAGTTAAAAATAATTTGTCTAAATAACTAGCTGTTTCCTGAAGGTAGTAACCCAGTGTTTTTCGCTCATTTATATATTCACTAGAAAATTGAGTTTCACCTTGAACAATATCTACTAGCATTGTCAAATTTTTTGCTGTTGCTGTAACAATATCTGATTGATCATATTGGAAATTTATTCCGCCTGTAGTAACTGATTTTATATCTTTAGTAAAATTATGTGTATAAGATGCATCAGCATCTATATTCATAAGTTTAGATGTTTTTGATGCAGATGCAGAATAACCGTCTATTCGTGAAGGAGCAGAAGAATTACGTGGAGTAAATTCTTTTGCTAATTGTGTATATGTATCATAACCTATATTAAAATTCATTACAAAATTATCAATTGGAGTAAACGAAAGTTTTGCTCCACTAATAAGACGATCAATTTCTTGAGGGGCTTTCCAATTGTTAATAACATCCAAAGGGTTTGCTGTATAACCATTAGATGGATAAATGCCTGTTTCTGAATCTTTATTATAATCTTTAGTGTTGGGTCCAAAAATTATATTTGTAAATACACCATAGAATCCTACTAATCCACCATTTGGGACAAGATTTGAATATGAGTGTATGTAATTTGAATTTACTGACAAATACAAATATTTGTTGATATATTGGTCCAAATTAAGACGGAAACTTTGCTTTGAGTAATCAGTTCCTCTCATAACACCATCTTGTGTAAGTTGAGAAGTTGAAAAATAATAACGCGTTTTATCATTCCCACCAGCTATTGAAAGTGATGTACTATTTGACCATCCTTTTCTATAAATTTGGTCATGCCAGTCATATCGTTCAACAGGAGTTAAACTATTTTGGTCAAAATAAGTCCAGCCATTAGCTCCAGTAACAGTTGTATTTCCCTTATATGGATAATCTGAAACGTCTAACTTACTATTAAGAACATCTACGCCAATTGATTGTTTCAACTGAATTTCTAGTTTCCCAGCTTTACCTTTTTTTGTGAAAATTTGAACTACACCATCATTTGCTCTTGAGCCATAAAGAGCTGCTGCTGCAGCACCTTTAATTACTTCAATTTTTTCAATATCATTTGGGTCCAAATCAGCTATTCTGTTTGATCTATAACCACCAAGATCAATAAGCTGGTCTGAACTATTATCGATAACAACACCATCAATAATATAGAGAGGTTCTGCACTTCTTGAAATAGAAGATGTTCCTCTAAGTCTAACAGATGTTCCGCCTCCAGGTGTTCCAGAATTTACTTGAACCATGGCTCCAGCAACTTGCCCAGAAAGCGCAGCATCAAGTTGTGGCCCCTTGTTTTGAAGCTCATCACCTGAAATAATTCCAATACTGTTTCCCAAGTTCTTTTTTTGTTGCGGATCAGCTGTTCCAGTTACAACAAGAGCTTCCATTTCAAGAATATCATAATTAAGTTGAAAATTTACTTGTACTGTACCGTCTTGCACTGAGACTGTTTTTTTTGAACTTTTATAACCAATATAACGGGCTTCAAGAACAATATCCCCGTCTTGTTTTGGTATTTTTAAGGAATATAATCCATCAAGATCAGTGGATGTTCCAATATTAGTATTTACTATTAAAATATTTGCTCCAGGAAGCCCAATTCCCTTTTCATCAACTACTTTTCCAGCCAAATTAAGCTGGGCAAAAGTAATTGAAGAGCAAATGAGTAATACTAAATTAATAATTAGTGCTTTTTTGATCATGTTTTAACTCTCCTTTTTGTTGTTATATGTTTAATTAATTGTATATTTTATAATATATTTGGTGTGAAGAAATTGTGAGGAAATAATTTTCGATAATTAAAAGGGTAATAGTAAACTTGCAAATCATATACCTTGTAAAATATTTAGAAATTAAATAATGAAATATTTATAAAAAATAATATAATAATATTTAATTAAATAAGTTAACTAAAATTAAAACTTATTGCTATAATTTATAAGGTAAAATATTTATGTAGTTTTCACAAAATTTTGCTGTTATGGATTAATAATAAGACAAGTTCCGCTATTAAATACATAAACTAAAATTACATTTTGGCAAGAGTTAAAAAAATCTTTCCTGTTTTTTGTTGCGAACACATGACAAATATCAACAATAGTCTTTGTGAGGAGTTTATAAAAAAAAATACGAGTTAGTTTCAATTGATATTTCCCACTTTATTAATTAGTGCAATCATATCAATCAAATTTACTTCTATTGGTTTGGGAATAAGTTTACTGAATAACACGCTTATTTGGCTTGTAATTAAACTCAATGAATTACCAATTTTTTAATGTACTTTTTCAGTTTATAAACTGATTGAAATTTCTTTTTTCTTTTCTAGCTTTATTTGACTAAAATCATTTTCTTACTTTGTGAAAAGCTGCCACTTTGAAGTTTGTAAAAATAAATTCCAGAACCTAAATTTTTAGCGTCAAAATTTACTTCATAATTTCCAGCTTTTTGTTGTTTGTTAACAAGCGTAGCAACTTCACGTCCGAGAATATCATAGATTTTTAATTGCACTTGCTTCACAGAATAATATTCAGAACTACGAGGTATTGAGTATTCAATCGTAGTGCTTGGATTAAACGGATTTGGATAGTTTTGAAAAAGTTCAAAATTTGCTACAGAATAATCATCCGTAACATTCACAAAATCGAAATTTTTGGCTTCGGGAGATGGATCCATAAATCGCCAACTATTTTCGCCATCTGGAAATCTTCCGTATGAAATATTTGCTGATTGCAGAGGAAAAGTAATTGAATCGATAATTGTTTTTCCATCTTTGTCAGTAATCGCGACAAATTCGCCATCAACGCTGAGTTTAAAATTTGTGTGAATACCTTGTTGACTTCCATCTTTATCGCACCAAACAATTAAGTGCTTATTTGGACTAATTACAACACCATCGCCAAATTGCCATTTTGTGAGATTTGCTTTGTCATCGGACAAAAATAATCCCGATAAATCAATCGTTTCATTTGTAGAATTATAAAGTTCGAGCCAATCTTCATACTGTCCATTTAAATCTTGATTTAACGAATCGTTTTTAGCTAAAATTTCGTTAATTACTATTTGGTTCTCTGTCAATTGAGGAGCAGAAATGGAGATTAATTTATTTCTAGGAAAAGTGCTATATTTATAATTTAAATCATTAACCTCAATCTGAAAATTGCCAAATCCGGCTTTTCCCAGTGGTGGAATTACTCCAACCCAACGGTCAGATTCTTCAACAATTTTGGTTCCCACAACTGGAGAAAATTTCATTGGGTATTGATTTGTAATAGTAAGATTTCCTGGATTGAAAAGTATTTTAACATTTTCTATTCCAAAATTGCTAAAAGCAGAAATAAAAACATGAATTGAATCTTCTGCAGAAGGGAATTTTGGTTCGTAATCAATTTTGTACACAATTGGATTTGTGGTTTGATAAGAAATTAAATTTGGAAGCGAAGCTGCTCTCAGTCTTATAAATTCCTTAATTCCTCTTTTTACATGCTTTTCGCTGAAACTAATTGATGTGTATGAGCGATGAAATTGATTTACTGTAAATTGGTAATCGCGTGTACGATAATTATCAGCTTCCGCAAAAGGCGTAATCATTGTATGAAGAGTATCAATATTGCGGTCAAATTCAGAATCCAACATAATATTTGAATTTATAAACTCAATAAAATGCGAATAAAGATTGCGATACTGTGCATTTTGCATAATTTTATCCGAAAGTGGACGCGAGCCGCTATTTGCTTTTGGGTAGCTATATGGATTTGCATTTGCCCAATCAACATCAAACCAATCTATTCCAAAAGTATTGTCGTAATCATAAGGAATCCATCGAAATATTTTGGATTTTGGTTCGTAATAAAGATAATAATTATTCATTAGTGAGCGATAATCGTCCCAACTTCCAACAAGAGTGTTTACGGCCAAATATTTAAGAAATTCTGGAATGTCCAAAATATTTTCGAGCGAGTCAATCCAGTATTGAGTTGGAGTTAAAGTAATTGTGGAAATTAACTTTGCAAGCATGGAATAGTCATATTCATCCTCGTTAGTTTTTAAAGCGTAAGGAGTTTCGGCGCTGCTGTAAGGGAAATAATCCTCTGGATTAGAGCCACGATACGTTAAATCAGCTGGCCAAAGGCAACGCCATAAATTTCCAGAATCATCTGCGTAATTCTTTTGAAGAAATTCTTCATCAATATGCTCTGTTGAAATATAAAGTCCATAATAATAGCCATTTATATAAACAGCGGCATGTGCAGCACGCGGAGCTGGCATTCCAATTTTATCGTAAATATCCCAACAAAGTTTGCTTCTAACAATAGATGGGTCATTATGTTCGCCATTTAAATTAAGTTTTTCAATATTGTAAAACTGTCTTCCTTTTATCAAAGAATTGAATGAAATTTTAAATGACTTTTTAGCCGCGTCTCGCGAGGTATTTCCACGCAAACGAAAGCCAATGGAATCAACAGTTTCGTCAATCCATTTGTTTTTAAAATGGAAAGATGCATAATGCATTGAATCACTTTGGACGTTATTGTAAATCCAAGACAAATTATCAGGATTTATTGTTATTTCAATTATGGCAACTTCGGAATCGTCATAAAGTTTCCAGCTTTCATCAACAGATTGCGCAAAAAATATATTTCCAAATAGAGCAAAAAATAAAAACGCTTTTAGTTTCATCAGTATCCTACAATAAACTTTTCATAAAGTTTATTAATCAATTTTATTCAAGAATAACCCCAAAATACAAAATTTACGTTTGTGAAATGTTAATAAACTAACAGATGCAATTGATGAAACGATGTAAACAAACTAATTTTACTTGTTATTACAAGGTCTTTGCTTTATTTTCAAAGTCCAATTATTAGAAAAATGAATTATATATGCTAAAATTATGAGTGATAAATTTTATAGGATATCCATTGAGCGTTTGTTCCAATGGATTTTGAATGAAGAAAAAGAGGGGAAAATATTTGGAATTTATAAGGAAAATATTTTTACTCCACCAACTAACAATCCTTTTGAGATAGAACGTTATGGACAGATTCTTGAAACTCCTCTTGGAGTTGCAGCTGGACCGCACACTCAAATGGCTCAGAATATTGTTGCAGCTTGGCTAACTGGCTCACGATATATCGAGTTAAAAACTGTTCAAACCCTTGATGAGCTTGAGGTTACAAAACCTTGTATTGAAATGGAAGATGAAGGCTACAATTGCGAGTGGTCGCAAGAGCTAAAAATTAAAGACTCTTTTGACGAATACTTAAATGCGTGGATTATAATTCACATTCTAAAACACAAGTTTGGGTGGGAAAATAAAGAAATTGGTGTAATATTTAATATGAGTGTTGGATATAATTTGGAAGGAATTCTCAAACCAAATGTTCAGTGGTTTTTTGATAAAATGAATGATTGCTCCGCTGAGCTTGAGGAAAAAATATCGAAACTCGAAAAGTTATATCCGCCAATAGGAGAAATTACTATTCCAAAGCAAATATCTAATAATATTACGCTTTCTACAATGCACGGTTGCCCAGCAAATGAAATTGAAAGTATTGGAAAATATTTAATTGAAAATCGCAAACTCCACACAACTATAAAGTTAAATCCAACTCTTTTAGGCAAAGAGCGGTTGAGATATATTCTAAACGAAAAATTGGGATTTGATATAAATGTTCCCGATGAAGCTTTTGAACATGATCTGAAATATGACGACGCAATTCTAATTATAAAATCACTTCAAAAAAGTGCTGATAATAGTGGAGTTCAGTTTTCGTTAAAACTTACAAATACACTCGAAGCAATAAATACAACCAACTGGCTTCCAGAAAAAGAAAAAATGGTTTATGCAAGCGGACGGGCTTTGCATCCAATTAGCATTAATGTCGCAAAAATATTGCAAGAAAGTTTTGACGGGAAACTTGACTTATCATTCTCTGCTGGAATTGATGCTTTTAATGTGGCTGATACTTTGGCTTGCAATTTAAAGCCAATAACTGTCTGCACGGATTTACTTAAGCCTGGTGGATATTTGCGAATGACTCAGTATTTTACTGAATTGCAAAAGGAATTTGATAAAGTTGGTGCAAAAAACATTGACGAATTCATAATATCAAAAGGTAAAAAATCAACTGTCAATAATTCTGGAATGGCAAACTTATTTGAATATGCCGATAGAGTGCTTGAAAATAAAGCCTTTCACAAAAATAGTTTTCCATATCAAAATATTAAAACATCACGAAAATTAACAGCTTACGATTGTGTTCATGCACCGTGTTCGGAAACTTGTGCAATTACACAAGATGTGTCAGAATATATGTGGCACACGGCAAATGGTAATTTTGAGAGAGCTTTGCACGCGATAATGAAAGATAATCCGCTTCCAAATATTACTGGAAATGTTTGCGATCATCTTTGCCAAACAAAGTGCACGAGAATGAATTATGACAACTCGTTGTTAATTCGTGGAATAAAAAGATTTAATTCAGAAAAGGAAAACGTTGATATTTCCTCAATCGTAAAAGATAAAAATGGATTAAACGTTGCTATTATTGGAGCTGGTCCTTCGGGTTTATCGTCTGCTTTCTTTTTAGCATTGGAAGGATTTAATGTGAACGTATATGAAGCCAAACCTTTTGCTGGTGGAATGGCTGCTGATTCAATTCCATTTTTTAGATTAACCGATGCTCAAATTAAAGCTGATGTTGATTTAATAAAATCTCTTGGAGTAAATTTTAACTTTAATCACAAAGTTGATTCAAAAACATTTATGTTGATTCAATCACAAAATGATTTTATTCATATTGCCGTTGGAGCACAAAACAGCAAATTATTAAATATTCCAGGTGAGAATTATGAAGGTGTTTTTGACCAGTTGAATTTTCTTTCAAAAGTGCGAAGAAAAGAGAATGTAAATCTTGGTAAAAATGTTGCAATAATTGGTGGTGGAAATTCCGCAATTGATGCGGCTAGAACAGCGAATAGATTAGTTGGAAGTGATGGAAAAGTTACTGTAGTTTATCGCCGAACAAAAAGAGAAATGCCAGCGGATGCCGAGGAAATAAAAGCTTTATTGGAAGAGGGAATTGAGCTTCTTGAACTAACTGCGCCACTAAAAATTGAAAAGGAAAATGGCAAATTAAAATTCAATTTAATAAAAATGGAGTTGGGTGAAGAAGATAAAAGTGGAAGAAGAAAGCCGCTTGAAATTCCATATTCGGAATTTAGTTTGTTTTTCGATTCAATTATTCCAGCTATTGGACAAGAAGTTAAATTGGATTTTCTCGAAAACTCAACATTAAACTTAAATTACGAAACTCTCGAAACAGATATTCCAAATGTTTTTGCTGGTGGAGATGCAATTCGTGGAGCAGATTCGTTGATAAATGCTATCGCGGATGGTAAAAATATTGCAAGAGAAATTATCAAAAGAGCGACTGTAATTAGTGGAAATCAAGTCCAGCAATTAGAAAAATTAACCTCTGCAGAATTTCAACAGAAACAAGCAGTTCGCGTCTATGGAAAACCAATGCCCGAAATAGCTTTGATTCATAGAAATAATTTTGAATTAGTACATCCTTCATTAAACGAAACTGAAGCGATTGCCGAAGCGTCAAGATGTTTATTTTGCAATGATGTTTGTAATATTTGCGTTGGTGTTTGTCCAAATTTTGCCAATGTTGCATTTGAAGCAACTCCAGAAAATATTCCAATTTATAGAATAGAAAAAAGGGATGAACGGTTTGTTAGCTTTGTTGAAAATTATTTTACAATAGAGCAAAAGCCACAGATATTTAATATTGGTGATTTCTGTAACGAATGTGGAAATTGTAACACATTTTGTCCAACAAACGATGCTCCATATTTAACTAAGCCAAAGTTTTATCTAACCGAAACCAGTTTTGATAATGAGGATAATTGTTACTACTTGAGCGATAACGTTTTGGTTTACAAAAATAATGGAATAAAACAGACACTTAAAATTGAAAATGATAAGTTAAAATATTTGTCAGAAAGTTTGGAAATTGAATTTAATATGAGTGATTATTCTGTAACAGAAACGAAAGTATTGAATAATAATTTCACTTCGTTTGTTACAGATAAGGTTGCAGAAATGATTTTTCTAATAAAAAACTTAAATAAGAAAATTGTATTTAATTAAAAAGAAGTAACTATATGAAATTTGTACTTAACGGAATTGAGAAAGAATATAATGGTGATTTAGATTTATCGTTATTAAAATATTTGCGAAATATTGAAGGCATTACAACAGTTAAAGATGGTTGCTCTGGACAAGCCAGTTGTGGCTCGTGCACAGTAAACCTAAACGGTGAAGCTGTACTTTCATGCACTACTACAATGAAAAAAGTGGAAAATTTAGATGTAGTTACAACTGATGGACTTGGAGAATATAAACAGAAAGTATTTGCAAATGCCTTTGTCGAAAAAGGTGGAACTCAATGCGGATTTTGTACACCAGGTATAGTAATGAGAGCAAATGCTTTAATCCAAAGAAATGCGAAACCAACTCGAGAACAAATAGTAAACTCGCTTACTCCACATTTATGCCGATGTACTGGATATAAAAAAGTAATCGATTCAATAGAATATGCAGCAGAATCTATTCGCGACGAAAGCGATATTCCAACTCCAAAGCAAATTGGAAAAGTTGGTGCTCGTCAACCCAAATATGACGCTGATAAACTTACTCTTGGAACAGCACCTTATGTTGACGATTTACGTTTTGAAGGAATGTTATTCGGAGCATTAAAATTTAGTAAATACCCACGAGCAAAAATTTTAGCAATTGATTTTACAGAAGCTGAAAAACTATGTGGTGTAAAAAGAATTATAACAGCCAAAGATATTCCTGGCGAAAGAATTACTGGAATGATTGTAAAAGACTGGCCGATGATGGTCGCTATTGGTGAAATTACAAGATATGTCGGTGATGTAATTGCATCAGTTGTGGCAGAAAGTGATGATATTGCTAGAGCAGCACTGGAATTAATAAAAATTGACTATGAAATATTAGAACCACTTACAGATATGAAGAAAGCATTAAGCGATGATGCTCCACAGATTCACTCAAAAGGTAATTTGCTTTCTGAAACAGTTGTTGATAGAGGCAATATTGAATTGGCAAAAAGAAAATCTAAATATATTTCGTCTGGAATTTTTGAAACACAAATGATTGAACATGCTTTTATGGAAACAGAAGCCGCTATTGGTCGTCCGTTAAATAATGGAGTTGAAGTTTATTCGCAAGGACAAGGAGTTTATGAAGATAGAAAGCAAATTGCGAAAATATTAAATCTTGATGGAAGTAATGTCCGTGTTCAGCTTGTGCCAAATGGTGGTGGTTTTGGAGGGAAGGAAGATTTAACAGTTCAACATCATGCAGCGCTAGCTTCATATTTGTTAAATGAAACTGTAAAGTTTGCCTTAACTCGAGATGAATCAATAATAATGCATCCAAAAAGACATCCGTTAATTTTAGATTATACTGTTGGTTGCGATGAAAATGGAATGCTAACTTTTCTTGAAGCTAATATTATTGGGGATACTGGCGCTTATGCTTCTGTTGGAATGAAAGTACTTGAGCGTGCGGCAGGTCATTCGACTGGTGCTTATACAATTCCAAATGTAAAAGTTAGTGCAAAAGCAGTTTATACAAACAATTTGCCATGTGGTGCTATGCGTGGTTTTGGTGCAAACCAAGCTACCTTTGCAATTGAAGGCTGTGTTGATGATTTGTGTGTTCAAGGAAATTTTGATAAATGGCAATTCCGTTTTAACAATGCAATTAAAAATGGTGACCAAACTGCTACTGGACAAACAATACGCGCTGGTGCTGGAGTTCGTGAAACTTTGCTCGCGGTTAAAGAGATTTTCCAAAATGCAAAATATGCTGGTATTGCTTGTGGAATTAAAAATACTGGTATTGGAAACGGAATGCCAGATGATGGCGTTATTAAAATTGAAGTTATTTCTGAAAACAAAGTTATCTTAAATCACGGCTGGACTGAAATGGGACAAGGTGTTAACACTGTTGCCGTTCAATTCCTTTGTGAAGAAACTGGCATTGACCCAAATATTGTTGAAGTAACTGTTGATACTGCAAAAGAAGCTCGTTCTGGAATGACAACGGCTTCGCGAGCAACATCTCTAATTGGTAATTCAATTAGAGAAACATCAAAAGATTTTAAGAACGATTTAATGACAAAAACATTAGCTGAGTTGGCTGGAAAAGTTTATATCGGTGAATGGACTTGTGATTGGACGACCAAACCTGGCGATAACTCAAAAGAAGTTGTTACACATTATTCCTACAGTTATGCTACTCAAGTAGTTATTCTTGGCGAGGATGGAAAAATAGAAAAAATAGTTGCAGCTCACGATGCTGGCAAGATTGTTAATCCAACTTTGTTTGAAGGACAAATTGAAGGCTCTGTTCATATGGGTTTGGGATACGCAATTTCTGAAGAATTGGAATTGGAAAAAGGAATTCCTAAATCAACTAAATTGCGAAAAATGGGAATATTGCGAGCAAAAGAAACTCCAGAAATTGAAGTTATTGGAGTTGAAGTTGCCGACCCACATGGTCCGCACGGAGCAAAAGGCGTTGGTGAAATTGGTCTTGTTGCAACGGCTGGTGCGGTAGCAAATGCATTTTTCAAATATGATGGAACGCGTTATTATAAATTGCCGATTAAAAATCGCAAAAAAATATAGTTACATAATCAGCTTAATATAATTATCAACTGTATCAACATCATTTAATATTTCTGGATGATTGCAATTCCAATATTTTTTTCTAATATCCGTCTGGCTTGATATTTCTTTTAAGTTGCTGGTTTTTGACAATGAACTAATTATGCTAATCATTCTTTTATTTAACAGAATTGGATGCCCACTCTTTTGGTCAAACTGCGGTTGAATCCAATCAAACGAATCTTCAATTTGAGAAAATAAGTCTTCGTAAAATTTAGTTTGCAAGTTTGGTTGGTCAATAAAATGATACAAAATCCAATCTGAATCCAACGAATTATTTAATCCAACCTGAAGCGACGAAAACATTCCGTCTTTAAAGTTATTGTTAAAAACTGTTTGAATTTTGTCATTTTCTGGAAGTGATTTTAATTCAGTTTCAATCAGACTTGCTTTATATCCAGTAACAACAACTATTTTATCGCAAATTGGATTTAATTTATCAATAATATTAACTAAAAATGATTTTCCATAATATAAAAGAAGAGGCTTAAAAGCACCCATTCGAGAGGAAAATCCAGCAGCGGTTATTAATGCGGTAATATTATGTTTCATTTAACCATGATTTATAAATAGAAATAATGCGATAAAATATGAGATTACCGCTTTAATGATTCAATGTCCTTTAATCCGTTTCCAGTAATTAGTAACAAAACAGATTTATTTTGCAATTTGTTTTCGTTAATTAGCAATTTATAAGCAGCATAAGTTGCAGCACTTGACGGTTCGCACAAAATTCCAGTTTTGATTATAAATTCCTTTTGGCTTTGTAAAATATTTTCGTCCGAAACAGAAATTCCAAAACCACCACTTTGCATAACTGCATTGGCAGCCATGTATAAATTACGTGGTGCTCCAGCGCTAATGCTGTCAGCAATTGTTGTCGCGGGCTTGTAAACAAATTTATTGCTACTCAAATAGTTAATTACGGCATCACTTTTATTGGATTGAACCGCAATTAGTTGAGGAAGGTTTTTAATCCAGCCCAGTTTTAACAGTTCTGAAAACCCTTTGAAAATCCCCGAAATAATAACACCATCACCAACTGGTACAAAAATAATGTCTGGAATATTTCCTTTGGTTTGGATAAAAATATCGTAAGCTGCGGATTTTTTACCTTCAATTGTTAAAGGATTATATGCCGTATTTCGGTTATACCAACTGTTAATTTTTGAATCTTCGAGACATTTGTCAAATGCAAAATCATAATCGCCATCAACGACAACAATATTTGCTCCATAAGCTTCAATTTGGATACGCTTTGCATCAGGAATATTTTTAGGCACATAAATATGTGATTTTAATCCAAGACGAGCACAAATTCCAGCTAGTGATGAACCTGCATTTCCTGTTGAAGCAGCCGCAATTCTATCAATTCCTAACTCAATTGCCTTTAATGCAACAAGACTCGAAGCTCTATCTTTGTAAGAAAGAGTCGGATTTCTTGTTTCATCCATTATTAAAATACTGTTTCCGTTTATTGATTGATTTATAATATTGTCTGCTGGAAGTGTTAATTTATCCAAAATGGTTTTGTTAAAATTATCAAATTTAACTGGCCAGAGTTTTGGATAAAGCCAAAATTTACCCGATTCCATATTCCAAAAATCATTTGGTGAAATATGTTTGCCTATTGAAACATAATCATACTCAACTTGTAAAACCCCAACGAGCGGTAGATTTTTTTCTGCCGAACCACATTTTGGACAGAGATAATGAAAATTATTCTCAATAAAACTTGAGTTGAATTCGGAATCGCAAGTTGTGCATTTGTAAGTATAGCTCATATTTTGTCTTTAAAATGAAAATTTTGTCAATAATTATAATTTGAGTTTCAATTTAATGATTTATTAGACTATTTTTCCAATTAGGTGATATTGATTTAACAACAATATAGAGTGTAAAAAATGAAAAGCAGAATATTTTCAATAATAGTAATAGTGTTTTTGCAACTATCATTTAGCAATATTTTTGCTCAAGATGTGACAACTGTAGAAGCAACAAGCCAAGACATTAGTGATAATTTGGATTTAGAAGCTGTTGCTTCAATTTTTGGAGAATCAAAAGATTTGGAGGATTTTGAAAGACGTTTGAATGATCCAGATTTACAAATATGTAATTTAGATTTAAATGAGGATGGTAGAGTCGATTATTTGCGCGTGTTGGAAACAGCTGAAGAAAGTACACATCTAATTACAATTCAAGCAGTAATTGGAAAAGATTTGTATCAAGATGTGGCTACAATTGATGTAGAAAAAGATAATTCTGGCAAGACAAGTGTTCAAATTGTTGGTGATGTATATATGTATGGTAATGATTATATTATTGAACCAGTTTATGTTCATCAGCCTGTATTTTTTGTCCATTTTTGGAGTTCAAGATATGACCCGTGGTATTCTCCTTATTATTATAATTACTATCCAACATATTATAATCCTTGGCATCCTTATCCAATTTATAGATATCGACGCTATGTTCACAGACATGTAAATTCTGATATTTCGTACAATTATACTAAATCACGTAAAAGTAGAAATTCTGTTGTGTTACAAGAGAAAACAAGAAGAAATGATTTTGCAAAAAGAAATCCAGATAAAACTTTTACTAGACGTAATGAAGGAATTACAAACAGAGCTGATTTAGTGAAGGTAAGAAAATCTGAAAGTTCTAGAAAAAATGAGTCAGTAGAGAGAAAAGAAAGTAGTGGTAGAAAAGTTAAAGATAATTGGACGCCGCCATCATCTAGGGAAAAAATTAATAGTACTTCAACATCACGAGAGGTAATAAAGTCAAATAAAAAAGTTGAAAGTAGACAAAAGAAAGTTATTATGAACAAAGAATTGAAAAATTTAAATAGAGAAACCCCATCTACTTCAGTTGAGAAAAATGCAAAATCTTCTTCGAGAGAGATTAAGGCTCCTAGTCAAAAAGTTCAAACTAGAGAAAGAGTAGCCCCTCAAGTTAAAGTTAAAACTAATTCACAACGGGAAACTCCAAAGCGACAAAGTACATCTGATAAACCAGAACGGACAAAGAAAAACGATAGAAATTAAAAATAAAGGCGCTAAATGAATCAATCAATTAGCGCCTTTTTTTTTTGAAGTAAATTTGGCAATAAATAATTATTTAACTAAAGATATGTTATCTTTTAAAAATCAAAATAATTGAAAAATATATTGATGATAAATTAAAAATTATTTAGTGAAAGAATAAAATGAACAAAAATATAATACTAGATATTTCACAATTAAGTTTTCCATGGAAAACACATGATCCATTTCTGTTTTGTGCTTATCACAAAGATAAATACCCCAAAGGAAATGAAAATTTAGGACCAAATGTTTCTTTGAAGGGAAGAGATATTGGTCAGGATTTCATTGTAAAAGATGGATTTAGAATGTATCATGGTGATACAGTTCCTGGATTTCCAAGTCATCCGCATAGAGGATTTGAAACTATTACAATTGCTGAAAATGGAGTTGTTGACCACGCAGATTCTATGGGTGGTGCCGGGCGTTTTGGAAAAGGAGATGTGCAGTGGATGACTGCTGGCAAAGGAATTCAACATTCTGAAATGTTTCCTTTGCTAAATAAAGATTCCGAAAATCCATTAGAAATGTTTCAAGTATGGTTAAACTTGCCAAGAGCTAATAAAATGGTTGAACCACATTTTTCTATGATTTGGGCAGATACAGTTCCAATAATAAATGAAAAAGATAATAATGGTAAATCAATAAGCATCAGACTTATTACTGGTAAATTGAAGAATACAAAGGCTCAAACTCCAGCACCTAATTCTTGGGCTTCAAATCCAGAAAATGATGTTACAATTTGTACAATAAGAATGGAAGCTGGGGCAGAATGGATTTTACCCAAGACTAGTGCTGAAGCTAGTAGAACTTTATACTTTTATAGAGGTAACTCATTAGAAATTGATGGGAAAAGTATTTCTGTCAATAATTCTATTTCTCTAAAAACGGATGAAGATGCAACTATTCAATGTGGTAGTGAGGATTGTTTCATATTAATGTTACAGGGGAAACCCATAAATGAACCAGTTGCACAATATGGTCCTTTCGTTATGAATACTAACGCAGAACTTCAACAAACTATGAACGAATATCAAAGAACTCAATTTGGTGGGTGCCCATGGGCTAGACGCGATCAAGTTCATTCTAGAGATAAAGGTTGTTTTGCTCTCCACTCAGATGGAAGAGAAGAACTAAAACAAGAAATTAAGTAATTGCTAAAAATCAAAAACAATATAAAGTTAGAGGTAAATGAATAAATTAATTAACATTTTAACTGCTGATGATATTTTAACAGAATATCGAGAAACTCCAATTGGATTATTGCTTGAATATCACAATCTTAATCGCGACTACCAGACCTATTCCGAAGCACAAATGTTAATAGGAATGTGCATGGATAACCGAAAGCATTTACATATGCCTGATAATTTTTCATTTATCATTAGGTCAGGCGGTGCAAATTTAAGACACAGTGAGTTTAAAGTTTCATACGCAATTGCCGTGGGCGGAGTAAAACATATTGCAATAATTGGACATAATAATTGTGGAATGGTAAACCTTAAATCACGCAAAGATATTTTTATTAATGGACTTGTTAATAATGCTGGATGGAATAAAGATGATGCAATTGCTCATTTTAAAGCCTCAGAGCCAATTTTTGAAATTGATAATGAAATTGAATTTGTACTAAGCGAAGTAATCCGTTTGCGAAAAAGGTATCCAAAAATAAAAGTTGCACCAATGTTTTATAATGTAGATGATAATAGACTTTATTTGATTAAAGAGAGTTAAGTTATTGGAAAACTTGATTTTTACTCCAATATTTTAATTTATTCTACTTTTGCAAAATAATTGATACTCATAACTAAATTAAAAAACCATTTTGGTTTCCCAATTTATGTTTAATCTTGTATATTAAGTTTTAAGGAAAAGCTATTCGAGAAAAAATTTTGAGACATAATGAAAACATTTGAAATACAATATATTAGTAGATATTACGAAGAAAAAATCTATTCATCTGAAATAATTAAAGCAAATTCTGAAAAAGTTGCATTAAAGAAGTTTGCAAAAATATTTAAAATTAAAGATTATAAACAATTGTCAAACCCAATTTTTAGATGGGAAGATGGTTTGTGGACAGCATCATTAAAATGTATTAATGAAGTTAACGAAATAATTTGTCCACAATGTAATGGAAAAGGGAAAATTAATATAAAGCAATAAAAAAAGCTTTAGACAAAAGAACAAATACAAAAGTTGATGCTTATTTGGCTGATTATCGATGCCATATTTTTTTGATATTAAAACAGCAATAACAAAAAGTTGTGTAAAAAGAGTATAAACAAACCCTTTTGCCAATTTTTATAAAACCAAGTTTAATTTTCCTCTCTAAGAAATTATTTTACTGTATATTTGCTCTCAGAAACTAATTATCACTATAAATTTAGAAAAACAATTATGTCATTTACTTCATTAGGTTTACCACAAGTTCTATTAGATGAATTAGCTAATCAAAATTACAATCAGCCATATCCAATTCAAAAGCAGGCAATTCCAGCAATTTTAAACCGAAAAGATATTTTAGGAATTGCGCCAACTGGTTCGGGTAAAACCGCCAGTTATGTTTTACCAATTTTAACAAATATGAATGGAATTTCTGCTTCGGAAAACAGGCACGTTAATGTTTTGATTTTGGTACCAACGCGTGAACTTGCGCTTCAAGTAAGAGAAGTCTTCCGAATGTTTGCTTCTGTGTTGCCAGAGCGGATTAAATCTTTAGCTGTTTATGGAGGTGTTTCCATAAATCCACAGATGAAGGCTTTGAATGGAGTTAACATTTTAGTTGCTACTCCAGGCAGATTATTGGAATTAGTTGAATTGAATGCTGTTCATTTATCCAAAATTAGCACATTGGTTTTGGATGAAGCAGATAAGATGCTCAATCTTGGTTTCAAAGAAGAGATGACCAGAATTTTTGCACTTTTACCACAAAAGCGTCAAAATCTTTTATTTTCGGCAACATTAAGCGAAGATGTAAAAAACATTAATCAAATTTTGCTGCATGATCCTTTGGTAATAAAAGTAGAAGCTGAAACAATAGATATTGATTTAATAAACCAAGTAGCTTATTTAGTTCCAGAAGAAAAAAAAGGTCCTTTATTACGATATTTAATTAAAAGTAAAGAATTAAAGCAAGTTCTGGTTTTTGTATCTTCTGTTTATAAAGCCGATAATATTGCTGATAAACTAAGAAAAAACGGAATAGATGCCGCTGCGATTCATAGTAAAAAAAGTCAAGGTGCAAGAACAGATGCTTTAAGTAAATTCAAATTGGGCAAACTTAGAGTTTTAGTTGCAACCGATCTGCTTTCACGCGGAATTGATATTGAATTTTTACCTTGTGTTATAAATTACGAATTACCGCGTTCGCCAAAAGATTATGTTCACCGTATTGGAAGAACTGGGCGTGCTGAATCATCTGGCGAAGCTATTTCATTTATTACGGACGAGGATGAGCATCACTTTAAAATTATTCAGAAAAAAATGGGCAAGCGAGTTAATAAAATTGACTCGGCAGAAATTGATTTTTAACGAAAATTAAATAAATGAGCTACTATAAAAAGGTTCTATTGAATAATGTCATTGCGAGCGGAGCGAAGCAATCTGTCGAATTTAGCGCAAAATCAAAAGATTGCTTCGTCACTCCGTTCCTCGCAATGACGGAAAATACCTTTTTAGACCAGACTCATAAATAGATAATAATTAAAAATATTATCTATTCATTTTTCTCTTGTCTTATTCCTAAAAGAACATTTTGTAATTTGTTAAGCTGTTCAATTAAAACTGAGTTAGTTTCTTCAACGAATTTCATATATCCAATAGCTGATTGACCGCTGATAATAATATTCATATCGTCACCAACATATTTTCGTAATTTTCGTAATTGTTGACCAGTTCTTGGGTCATCGGAAGGATAAACCAAGCTCAATAAAATTGCATTAACATTATTTGCTTTTGCGGCTGCAGATATTTCTTCTGCGGGCAAATTTGCACCAAGAAATATTGCATTCCATCCAAAATCCATTGCATATAAAGCCGCTATTAGTGCGCCTAATTCGTGCAAAAATCCTTCGGGAGTTGTTGTTAAAATTTTAGGGGCATTTGGAGGATTTAAATTATTATCAATCATACTTCCAAGAAAAGTTCGTAAAACAGAAACGGCAAAATGCTCGTGTGTAACTCTAATTTTGCCATTTTCCCAAAGATTCCCAATTTCTTCCAGTAATGGAATTATTAAATCAACCAATAAGCTTTGACGTGAAAAATTAACTGAACTTTCTAAAAGAAGATTCTCAAAATTATTGTAATCATAATTTGAAATATGATAAATTGATTGTTCAATTAAACTCTGAAATTTATCTGAAATATCTCCTCTTTTAGGAGATAAAACGATTTGATTTGGTATCAATTTCCTCAATTCGTCAGATGATAAATGAGCAATTGAGCCAATTGAATGCCCATTTTTTAACGCTTCAGAAAGCAAATTTAATTTTTCAATATCCGCCTTTGAGTACATTCTTCGGTTGGTATCAGTCCTTTCGGGAGTTACTGCTGAGTAGCGTTTTTCCCAAGCTCTTATCGTATGAATATTTAAATTTGTAAGTAATGAGACACTTTTAATATTATATTTTGATGTATTTTCCATATACAAATATAATAAATGTCTAGAAAATATCAAGAGAAATCTTGATAAAAGTTGACAAATAGTGAACAAATATTTAAATTTAAGTTAAACATTTTTAATAACTATACAAAATCTATGCAAAAAATAATATTTTAATTTTAATATAAAATAATTGATGGGAATAAAATGAGAGATCCAGGAACAGCAAATATAAAAGAATTTCAGATAGAAGAAAGCGACCATAATATTTATTCAATTGAAACACCTCTTAGAAATGATGCATTTAAACTTGATGACGAAATAAAAATTGAGTTAATCCAGCATAAGTTTAGAGATATTATGGAAATATTGGGACTTGATTTAGGTGATGAAAGTTTAAGAGATACACCAAAAAGAGTAGCTAAAATGTACGTAAAGGAGACTTTTAGCGGATTAAATCCAGACAATAAGCCCCAGCCAACTCTATTTTCAAACAAATTCAATTTTAATGAAATGCTTGTAGAAAGAGATATTACAATTTATTCATACTGCGAACATCATTTTGTACCAATTATTGGAAAAGCTCATATTGCATATTTTCCAAAAGATAATGTAATTGGGCTATCAAAATTAAATAGAATTGCACAATATTACGCAAAGCGTCCACAAGTTCAAGAAAGACTTACAATACAAATAGCGAATGAGTTGAAAGAGACTTTACAAACGGATGATGTTGCAGTTGTAATTGATGCAAATCATTTATGCGTTGCATCTCGCGGAGTAACTGATGTGAACAGCTCAACTGTTACGTCAAGCTATTCGGGTAAATTTATGAATAGTGATGTAAAAAAGGAATTTCTTTCTTACGTACATAACAAATAATTATTTTTTCGGAAACCATGGGAAAAATGAGTTGGTTTTTCGGATATATTCCAAATATTCTAATTTTTTATCCTTTAGTGATTTTTCCAACAAAGCAACGCCGGAAACTTTAACTATTAATAAAGTCATAATTATTGAGCCAATAAATGACCAATAATTTTGTGATGCAATTGAAAAAAAGGCATAAGCCCACCAAACCATTGTATCGCCAAAATAGTTTGGATGGCGTGTGTATTTCCAGAGACCAGTGTTTAGAACTTTTCCTTTATTATTAGGATTCATTTTAAATTTAGATAATTGGTAATCGCCAACCGATTCGAAAATAAATCCAATTACCCAGAAAAGGATAGCTAAATAATCAAAAAGATTAAGATAATCGTTTTGTGTTTCAAAATTTGTTGCGAGTAACGGAAGTGAAACTAACACAATTAAAATACCTTGAAGTAAAAAAACTTGGAAAAAGCTTACCCACCAATAACGTTCTTCGCCATATTTTTTTCTAAATTCATGATATCTATAATCCTCACCTTTGCCAATATTTCTCCAAGCAAGATAAATTGAAAGTCGCAGAGCCCAAAGTGTAACTAAGACTAACAAAATTATTTTTCGTGTGTAAAACTCATCGGAAGCTAAAAAGTAGTAAAGATTTATAAATAAAAATCCCATTCCCCAGAAAATATCTACAATACTAACATTTTTAATAAACACACTTATCAACCATAAAATAGTTAAAAGTGAAATTATTAAAAGCATACCTTCAAAAAATAAATTTAGCACAATTTACCTCAATTGTTAAATAATAATGATATTGCAATTGAACCTTTGCCAGCATGCATTCCAATTACTGGTGAAATATCAACGATTGATATTGCCTCTTTGCCAGAAATATTAAACATTTTATGTTCTGCTTCTTTTGCACCATCAAAATTGTGTGCATGTAAAATAATGTAATTCCAAATTGATTTGGATTGACTCAATTTTTCGACATGCTTAAATACTTTATTTAAACTGGAATTTTGGCTAAATGTATTTCCAAATAATAAAGATTTTCCTTCATCATCAATTGAAATAACTGGGTTTAATCCAAGTGCATTTGCAATAGATCCTTTCGGTTTTGAAACACGTCCACCTTTTATCATGTATTTTAAGTCTTTAACACTAACGAATATTTTCGCGTTTTTTCTCCACGCTTCCAGTGAATTAATTATGCTTTCTAACGAATTTCCAGCTTCAATACTTTGAGCAGTTTTTAGAACTAAAAGTCCTAAAGCACCTGACAAACTTTTTGAATCAAAAGTAAAAATAGGCTTATTAAACTCATTTGAAATTCTTTTCGCGGCCTTTTGGCTACTCAAATAAGTTCCACTAAATTGCGATGTTAAATGAATTGAAATTATAGCATCATAATGTGAAGCAAGATGAGAATAAATATTTGTAAAACTTTGTTCATTAATTTGAGAAGTTTTTGGAAAATCATCACTACTTTCAAGTAAATTATAGAATTGATTTGGCTGCATAGTAATTTTATCCAAATAATGATTGTCGCCAAAATTTATATTTATTGGAATCATGTTTATCTGATAAAAATCAATAAGTTCTTTGGATAAATCACAAGTGGAATCAGTTACTAAAGCTATATTCCATTTCCGTTTTGTTGCAATATCAAGTTGTCTAATCATATCATCAACTTTTTGAAATGTTATAGTTCCAAAATCTTTCAATTTGTAAAAGAGTTCAGCTGGTTCATTTGTGTGGATGTGAATTCTACAAATACTTTCGGAGCCAGCAACAACAACTGAATCTGCATCATTGTTCAAAAGCTGTTTTAAGTCTTCTTTTTTAATAATTAAATTTTTTAAAATAGCCTCTGTGCAATATCGGTATTTTATGTTTTTATCAAATATTTCGTCGGAATGAACTATTGAGATGTTTTCACTTATTTCGGTGGATAATTCCCTAATGTTCATATTATTAATTAGCGCAATTATACCTTTCATAAATAAAACAAATCCTTTTGCGCCAGCATCAACGAGATTATGCTTATTTAAAATATTTAGTTTAGCTGTTGTTTCAAAAAGAGATTTTTCAAGGATTATATTAGATTCGTTCATAACTGTTTTTAAGTCGTAAATTTTATCCATTTTTGAATTTAGAAAATCAGACCAATCTTTAATTACTGTTAAAATTGTCCCTTCAACGGGGTTTGCAATTGCTTCATAAATATATGGAATTGCTCCTTTAACACTTTCCGCTAATTCTTTTAATGTTATTACGTGGCTATTATTTGTTTTTTGATTTAATCCATAAAAAAATTGAGCAAATATAACGCCTGAATTTCCTCTTGCACCAATTAGTGAAGCATTTGCAATTTCATTAAGTGTTGTTTTGTACGATTTATCAGGTTTAATATTATCAATAACAGACCTAATTGTTGAGGCTAAATTTGTTCCAGTATCTTTATCGCTAACTGGAAAAACATTAATTTGATTTAGTTCATTTTGGTTTTGTAATACTTGTTTTCCACCAGCAATAAAAGCATAATAAAGATGTTTTCCATTTATTGATTGTTCTTTAATATTTTCCATAACTATATGATAAATTGTTATTTGATAAATTTAATAATATAAAAACCAGCAAGACTAACGCTTGCAGTAAGAAATGAACCCCAAAGAATATCAATTATAACTATTGTAATAGGCCAATCTTTTAGAGTTGCTAAATTTGTTAAATCGTAAGTTGCATAAGTAAAAAAGCCAAATAAAAATCCAAGAATTACTGCATTTAAGCTCGAATTTTTATTTACAGCGGGGTAAATTGCAAATATTGAAGTTCCAATTATAAAGAGTAAATAGAATATTATTGCAGCCACCCAGTTAACATTATCAGTTAAATAATGACCTAAATATTTTTTGTACAAGTCTTTCGCAATAAAGCCCAACCAAGTTAAGTCAATTATTAAGAAAACAACCGTGGTTAATAAATAACTAATAAATATCTTTAAAATGCTCATATTAAATTTCCCTAAACTAGTTTGCTAATTTTTGTCTAAGTTGATTTAAGGCTGAAACAGCAAAACCTCTATCATAAAAATAAATTACTTTTCCGTTTTCATCAATTACCAAAACTCGTGCATTGTTACCGTTTTCATTTCCAGTAAACTCTTGAACAACCGAGCCATCGCGATAAATTGTAATTACTCCGCCCCAAAGTTCTTTCGGAATTCCTTTTCTCATTCCATTATCAATAAAAGTTGAAAACATTCTTGGAAATAAGCCTTGAATTGTTGGAAGTTCATAAATTTTGGCTTTTGTCTCCGTTTGGTCAAGTCCAATTAACCAGCGATCTATATCAAATTGCGAATCTTGCTTATAACCTAAAAGCAGAATCACTTTTGAACCATTAAAATATTGAGGCATTTCTATTTCAATTTTTTCTAGTGATTCGCCACTTACAGTCGGAAATATTTCACCAACTGGATTTCTGTTTGTATAAGTTGTTGAGCATCCAACAACTGAAAGAGCAATTAATACTATTAAACTATATTTTTTCATTTTATTATCCTTTTAAAATATTATTGATAAATAATTACATTATTTGCTTAACTCAATTTCAATACTTGATGTAATTTTCTTACTTGTTGGTTCGGTTAAACTTCTGAATCTTTCAACTACATTTCCATTTTTATCAACTAAGAACTTCTCAAAATTCCATTTAGTGGAAGAAGTTCCAGTTCCAAAATTATTGGTCAAAATATCAAATAGTGGCGATCTATTATTGCCTCTAACATTAACTTTGTCAAATATTGGAAACGTTACATTATAATTTAATGAACAGAATTCTATAATTTGCTTGTTATTTCCAGGTTCTTGAGAGCCAAAATTATTGCACGGAAAGCCTAATATTACAAATCCTTTGTCTTTATATTCATCATAAATTTTCTGCAAACCTTCGTATTGTTTCGTAAATCCACATTTGCTTGCAACATTAACAATAAGCAATACTTTACCTTTGTAGCTTGATAATTTTACATCATTTAGGTGAATATCCTTTACAACTATATCGCTAATATTTGGTGAACTTTTTGCTGAGTTTAAGTTAAATAATCCAAATAATGATGAGAGAAATCTATTTTTCAATTTAATTTTCCTTTTTTGTTGAAGTTATATTTTTTGCCATATTTTTAAAAATTATGTTATGAATGGGTAATAGCGAAAACCAATATAAACGCCCGAGTAATCCACTGGGTCTGAAAGTTGCTCTTTGAATAAAAATATTTTTTTCACGGTTAATATCAAATTCGAGCCAAGCCTCACCAGGAAGTTTCATTTCGGCATAAAGTACCAAATGACCAATTGCTTTATTTGCGGAAATTACACGCCAAAAGTCAAGGGCATCGCCTGTATGAATTTCTTTGGGATTTTTTCTACCACGCCGCAATCCAACTCCGCCAAAAATTTTATCAACAAAACCTCTTAAAGACCAAGCCCAATTCCAGAAATACCAACCATTTTCACCGCCTATTTCCCAAATATTTTGAAGAGTGCTTTCAAAATTATTATTTAGTTTAATTTTGCGTTCATCAACTAAACAGCCAAATTTTGGAACCTCAATTTTATCTATTAAAACATTTTGTAGAGTTGCGGAGTTTGTAGCGTCAATCCAACTAGATGGAACTTGATTGGAATCGATAACTTTGAAAGCTCTTTCAATTGCTTTGCTATATCCAATTAGTTTTGTTTCAACAATATTTTCAATTCCAAAAATATTACAAACAACTTCATTTTTCATACTGTTTACAAGACTTCTGGCTAATGAAAAATTTGTTGAAGTGACAAAATATAACCAGTAAGATGAAAGCCGTGGAGTGAAAACTGGAACCGTTATAATTAATCTTCTTAAGTTTCTAACTTTGGCATATTCAAGCAACATTTCTTTATAAGTCAAAATATCAGGGCCGCCAATGTCAAATATTTTATTAAAAGCCTCTTTTTTATCAATAACGCCTAATAAATATTCAATCACATTTTTAATTGCAATTGGCTGGCATTTTGTTTTTAACCATTTGGGAGTTATCATAATCGGTAATTTTTCGCCAAGATCTCTTATAATTTCAAAAGATGCACTTCCAGAACCGATAATTATAGCTGCACGAAGAATTGTAAAGTTAGCATTAGCATTTTGTAAAATCTTTTCAACATTTAGTCTTGACTTAAGATGCTCAGAAAGATTTTCCTTTTTGCTTATTATTCCACTTAGATATATTACTTGTCTAACTTTTGTTGTGTTAATTGCAGTCACAAAATTATTTGCAGCTTTTGCTTCTAAATCAGAAAAATCTGAATTTGATGAACCCATTGAATGAACAAAATAATACGCAATATCTATATCTTTTGGAATATTTATTAAAGTACTTTCATCTAATAAATCTGCTTTTACTAAATGAACATTCTCATTATGAGGAAAATTATCATGAAACCGCCTCGTATCACGTACAAGGCAAACTACTTCATGTCCATTTTTTAGAAGAAATGGTAATAATCTTTTGCCAATGTAGCCTGTTACTCCAGTTAATAAAATTTTCATAATGTTTCTCTAATTATTTTTTTACTAAACAGTTTTTTTTATTAAAATAAAAAATATAGACAAAAATATGTAATGTCTAAATAAATAGCAAATAAAATTAGACAAAATCTTGACAAAGTCATGTAAGCTTTGTATAATTGAATATGAAATTAAAAAAATTAGACAAAGCGATAATTATTTTGCTTTACATTATGAATAACTTGTAATTTTTATAGACTGAACAACAATAAAACCAATTTTTATTGAATGCACAATAAAAGAATATTATTTTAGGAATTTTATGTACATATTTGAACAAACACAAAAAATCAATAAACCATTGGATGAGGTATTTGAGTTCTTTTCCAAACCAGAAAATCTTGGAAAAATTACCCCAAATTGGCTTAAATTTGAAATTAAAACTTCACCAGATCAGACAATGAAAAAGAATGCGGTTTTTATATATAAAATTAAATTTCATAATGTACCAATGAAATGGAAAACTTTAATTACTAAATATGAACCTCCATATTTATTTGTTGATGAACAAGCTAATGGTCCTTATAAAAAATGGGTTCATACGCATACTTTTGAGGAAGTAAATGGTTTTACAATAATGAGCGACAAATTGGAATATGATTTATATGGAGGAATATTTAAATCAATTTTGCACTCTGCATTTATAAAAAATTCAATAGAACAAATATTTGATTATAGAAAAACGATAATTTCTAGGGAATTTGAAAGTGAATGAAATATTTTCATACGACACCAAAAGGCGAATAAAATCAATAAAGAATGTTAAAGTTGACGAAGCTAAAAAGACAGTTTTTTATTGGATGGAACGTGATCAAAGAGTCTCTGACAATTGGGCTTTAATTGCGGCATCTGAATTTGCTGCCAAATATAACATGAGCTTGAAAGTTGTTTTCTTCTTAACCAAAAATTTGCTTGGAAATGAATTAAGAAGATTTCATTTTTTAATAAATGGTTTGGTTGAAACAAATGAAAAATTGAGACTTCTCAATATTGAGTTTATACTTAAAATTGCAGAACCTGAAAATGAACTTCCAAAACTAATTGAGGAATATTCTGTTGGGGCTTTGTTCACTGATCAAAATCCACTAAAAAACAAACAACAAATTATTAATAAAATTAATGAAAGTATTGATATTCCTTTTGCAGAAGTTGATGCACACAATATTATTCCAATCTGGCAAACGAGTAATAAACAGGAATTTGGAGCCAGGACAATTAGGCTAAAAATAAACAGACTTTTGGATGATTACTTAACTGAATTTCCCAAAATTGAACCTCAGGCATATACAAATAATCAATTTTGTGAAATTAATGTTGAAGATTTATTGCACAAATTAAATTTGGATTTAAGTGTCCTGCCAATAACTTGGATTAAACCTGGAGAAACCGCTGCTTTTAACATTTTGAAAGATTTTGTTGAACATAAACTTTCGAACTACAGTTTATTAAGAAACGACCCAACAAAAGAGTACATTTCAAATTTATCAATACATTTGCACTTTGGACATATTTCCGCGCAAAGAATTGCCTTAATTTTAAGAAAATTTAACAATGATGAAAACGCATCAGCTTTTTTAGAAGAAATGATTGTCCGAAGAGAATTATCTGACAATTTTGTTTATTATAATAAGAATTATGATAATTTTAATGGATTTCCAAATTGGGCTAAGATAAGTTTAAATATGTACAGAATTGATAAACGAGATTATATTTATTCGCTTTCACAATTTGAAAAAGCTGAAACCCACGATGAACTATGGAACGCAGCACAAAATGAGCTTTTATCCAATGGAAAAATGCACGGATATATGCGTATGTACTGGGCAAAAAAAATTCTTGAATGGACAAAATCACCAGAAGAAGCTCAAAATATTGCTATTTATTTGAATGACAAATATGCTCTTGACGGGATTGACCCAAATGGTTTTACTGGAATTGCATGGTCAATTGGCGGAGTTCATGATAGAGCTTGGTTTGAAAAACCAATATTTGGAAAAGTACGTTACATGAATTTTAATGGTGCAAAAAGAAAATTTGATATTCAAAAATATATAACAAAGTTTTAAAACTAATTGATAACAAAAAATGAAAAGATAATAAAATGAAAAAAATAAAAATAACTTTAATGATAATATTTATTACCGCCAATTTATTTGCGCAATCTAATGCAGTTATAACTGGCTCGGTAATTGACAAAACTACAAAACAGCCGTTAGTTGGCGTAAATATAATTCTCGTTGGAACTACAATTGGTGCGGCAACCAATTTAGAAGGAAATTTTATAATAAACAATCTCGAACCAGGTAGTTACATTTTAAAAGCATCTTATCTGGGTTTTAGAGATGAGTCAAAAACTGATGTTATGGTTTCATCGGCGCGACCAACGCAGGTAAATTTTGAATTGACCGAATCGACAATTAGCTTGGAAGGCGTTACGGTTACAGCGGGATATTATAATCAAGAAATAACAGAGCCATTAAGTGTTACAAGTTTTAGTAACGAAGAAATAAGAAGAACTCCAGGTGGATTTGAAGATGTTTTGCGCTCATTGTCGCTAATTCCTGGAGTTGCAAAGCAATCTGGTGGAAGAAATGACCTTGTTGTTCGTGGTGGTTCGCCATCCGAAAATCTTTATTTGCTTGATGGATTTGTTGTTCCAAACATTAACCACTTTGCAACTCAAGGTGCAACTGGAGGAACAAATAGTTATGTTGATTTGGATTTTATCGAAAATTCCACTTTTTCAACTGGTGGATTTTCAGTGAAATATGGCGATAAACTTTCTTCCGTTCTTGGTATAAATCTTCGCGAGGGAAGAACCGATCGAATTGGCGGCAAAGCACTTATTTCCGCGACTTCGTTTGGCTTTAATTTGGAAGGACCAATTACTCAGAATGACAATTTCATATTTTCGGTTCGTCGTAGTTACCTCGATTTTCTATTTAATGCTTTCGGATTTTCCTTTGTTCCACAATATTATGATATGCTTTTTAAGTACAATTATAATTTTAACAACAACAATAAATTATCTGTTCTTTTTATTGGAACGCTTGATGACGTAAATTTTAACAACGAAACAAATGAAGATTTAGTAGATAATGCACGAATTTTGGCAAATAGTCAAAGACAATATACTTTTGGCACTTCTTACCAACTTTTACTTAAAAATGGATTCGCAAATTTTAGGTTTGGAAGAAATTATATCACTTACGATAATTCGCAAAGAGATAGTTTATTAAATCCAATTTTTCTCAATAAATCAAAAGAAGCCACCAACGAGTTTAGTGGCGATTTAATTCTTAAACTAAACAGAAGTTCAGAAATTAATTTTGGAATGGGCTACACACTTATTAGAAGTCAAAATGAAGTTGAATTTCCAGACGATTTTGTAACTTCGTTTGGCGATGTACTTTCGTTAAATTATGTAAATAATGACAATTATTACCACAAAGCAAACATTTATGCACTTTATAACACAACTTTGTTTGAAAGATTTGTGATAAATGCTGGTTTGCGAGGTGAATATTTCAATCCACTTAACACAAAGTTTACTTTAAGTCCACGTGCATCTTTTAAATATGTTGTTTCATCAGTGGTCTCATTAAATTTTAGTGCCGGAATTTATCGTCAATCACCATCATATATTTGGTTGGCTTATCCAGGGAATGACAAGTTGGAACCAATACAAGTTGAACAATATATTTTTGGAGCTGATCATATTTTTGATGAATCCACAAGATTCAAAATTGAAATGTTTTATAAAAATTACAGCAAATATGCAGCAAGTCAATTACGTAATTATTTAGTTCTTGCAAATTCTGGTTCTGGCTTTGGTGGTTCGGAGGATAATTATTCATCTTTTGGATTGGAGCCATTAGTCAGTGGCGGAAGTGGAATTTCCAAAGGAATTGAAATTTCTGTCCAAAAGAAGTCGTCAGATTCGCCAGTTTACGGAATTGCGAGTTTAACTTATAGCCAAACAGAATTTACTGCTTTAGACGAAATTGAGCGAGTTGGTCAGTATAATCAAAATTGGATTTTCAACTTATCTGGTGGTTACATTTGGCAAAATTCTTGGATATTTTCTGCCAAATTCCGATTTGCTTCGGGATTTCCATACACACCAATTCATCAATTTGGCTCACAAAATGTTTCGGAATATTTAACAGAGCAATTGCCAATAAATCACGCATTGGATATAAGAGTTGATAAAATTTGGAATTTTTCGAGTATAACATTAATTACATATATTGATATTCAAAATATTTATAGTAGAAAAAACATTAACGGTTATCGTTGGGATTTTAACGAAAACAAAGTTGTGGAACAAGAAGAATTTGGACTTTTGCCTTCAATTGGCGTAAGTATTGAATTCTAATAGGTGAAAAATGAAAAAAATAATTGCTTTAATTTTTGCGTTTAGTTTACAAATATTTGCTCAAAATATAGCAGACACAGAACCCAAAACAGTAGAATCTGTAAATCTTCAAAAATATATTGGAGTTTGGTACGAATTTGCAAAAATTCCAAACAGATTTCAAAACGATTGTGCAAAAAACACTACCGCAACATATTCGCTACAAGAAGATGGAAATATTAAAGTTGTAAATAGGTGTGTGGAAGAAGATGGAGAAGTAAATGAAGCTGAAGGAGTTGCCCGAATTATTGATAAAGTAAACAACACAAAATTGGAAGTTAGTTTTGTTTCGTTTTTAGGCTGGCGTCCATTTTGGGGTGATTATTGGATAATTGGTCTTGATGAAAATTATAAATGGGCAATAGTCGGTCACCCAGAACGAAAATATGGTTGGATTTTAAGTCGAACAAAATCAATTTCAAACGAAACAAAAGAGCAAATATTTTCAATTTTAGTTGAGCAAGGTTATAATCCAAAAGATTTTGAAATATCAATTCAAGAGTAGAAAATGGAAACAGTTTTAATTGCCGGTGGTTCGGGAACAATTGGCAAATATTTAAGCAAAAAATTGATTGAAAATGGCTTCAAAGTAAATTTATTAAGTAGAACCAACAAATCAATTAGCGGAATTACGACCTATTTGTGGAATGTTGAAAATCAATATTTGGACGAAAAAGCTATCGAATCTGCGGATTATTTAATCAATCTATCGGGTGCAAATATTGGCGAAAAAAAATGGAGTTCCAAACGGAAAAAGGAAATAATTGATAGCCGAGTTGATAGCAATAAATTATTGTTTAATCAAATTGAAAAGCAAAATAAAAAGTTAAAATCATTTATTTCCGCATCCGCAGTCGGATATTATGGAATGATAACAAGTGACAAAATTTTTATCGAAAATGATTTGCCAGAAAATGATTTTCTTGGAATGGTTTGCAATAAATGGGAAGAAAGCTGCAATTCTTTTGAGAATTATGGAATTAGAACGGTTAAAATTAGAACAGGAGTTGTTCTAAATAGTGGCGACGGTGCTTTATCAAAAATGATGTTGCCAATAAAAATGTTTGTTGGCTCACCTTTAGGAACTGGAAATCAGTTTATTCCTTGGATTCATATTGATGATTTGTGCAACATTTATTTAAAAGCAATAATGGATGAAAAAATGAATGGTGCTTTTAATGCCGTTGCTCCAGAGCATATTTCAAATAAGAATTTTACAAAGCTGTTGGCAAAGATTTTAAACAAACCATTAGTTTTGCCAAATATTCCAGCCTTTGTGTTAAAAATAATTTTAGGCGAAATGGCAAAATTAGTACTTGAAGGAAGCCGAATTTCCTCTAAGAAAATTGAAAATATGGGATTTCATTTTAATTATCCAACTTTAAATAGTGCATTAAAACAAATAATTCTGGAAAAATAGGAACAGAATTAAAGGATAAATTATGAAAAATATATTTAAAAATTTGCCTTCTGATTTATCCAGTGAAAATTTTGTTGATCTGGTTAAATCGGAGAATGTGCGGATTGAACGCATTGTTTCATTTGGACAAACTTCGCCAGAATCGGGTTGGTATGACCAAAATGAAAGCGAATGGGTTATCGTTTTGGAGGGTTTTGGAACAATTCAATTTGAAGATGGAAGTGAAATAACATTAAAAAAAGGTGATTTTATTAACATTCCTGCACACAAAAAACACAAAGTAAGCAAAACTGACAAAAATAATATTACAATTTGGTTGGCTGTCTTCTATAATTAGTTATTAAATTTAGCCAAAATCGAAATGCTGATTTTATTAAATTCCATTTTGGAGTGGAAAATTATCAGGAATAAAAATAAATTGAACCTCAAATTGAAAATGTTTTGAAAAACTGAGTACTATGATGAAATCCAATAAAGAGCTTAAAGCCGAATACAAACAAATGAAATTTCCGATGGGAGTTTTCCAAATTAGAAATAAGGTAAATGGAAAAATACTTATTGACAGCAGCACAAATATGAATGCCAAATGGAATAGACACAGATTGCAATTAGGTGTTGGAAATAATTGGATGACTGATTTGCAAAATGATTGGAAAAAATATGGTGAAGAAAATTTTGTTTTTGAAGTTCTATCAACTTTAGAAGAGAAAGTCGGTGGAGATGCGGATTATAAAAATGAATTGGCATTATTAGAAGAAATGATTTTAGAAGAAAAACAACCATACGGCGAAAAAGGGTATAACACAGAAAAGAAAAAATAATTTTGTCAGTTTTGGATTTGCATATTGTATGTTAATATTGATAATTTGCAATACATAGTGAAAATAATATTTTTAATTAATTAAAATTATTTGATTTAAATGAAAGGAGAAATCATGGGTGGAATAGTAACATACACAGACGAAATTGAATTGAGCACTGCCGAAAATGGCAAAATATCAGTAAGTGTTGTTGAGCAACCTTACGGACCTAATAGTGAGGCTGTTGCAAGCGTTGGAATATTTCTAAAAAAAGATAACAAAGAGCCAGATTGGAAAGTACACATTCCAAGAAAAAATCTTGATGAAGTCCTTGCAGCGTTGCATTTTGCAAAGAGTAAATTAGATTAATATTTCTCAGAATTTAATTATTAGCAATTTCTAAATTTAAATAATTCCCCAAATATCCATATACAAAAGATATTTGGGGAATTGTTCATTCCGAACAATTTATTTAATAAGCAGCATTTTTTTCGATAAAAATTTATTACCATATTGAATAGTATAAAAATAAACGCCGCTTACAATATTGGAAGCATTAAATGTTAATTTGTGAATTCCTTCTTTTCTGTAATCATTTACAAGTACGGAAACAGTTTCTCCTAAAATATTAATAACTTTCACTTTTACATTTCCACTTTTTGGAATTGAGTATACGATAGTTGTCGTTGGGTTAAAGGGATTAGGATAATTTTGCATCAATTCAAATTTTGTTGGAAGTTGAGTTAAATTTTCGGAATCTGTAGTTATATACGATTTAAGCGTTTGGAAAGTAAACTTATCATCCGATGAAATTGGGCGTTGTGTAAATATAAAATTTGAATCACCAACCGATGGTAGTATTACTGAACTTCCAGAAAATTCACTTCTCATACTGGCATGATACTGTGGAAATGAAGTAGCATATTTCGAGGGAGTTAAAATCCCTACTTCTTCTTTAGGATTCCATCTTAGATTTGCATTGGCGCTAGGCTCGATAATTACTAAATCCATTTTTTCACTATCTGTTAAATTCCAAGCATAAAATGGGCATTTTACGACCTTTTTTCCAGTTGTATTATAAGCAGAATCAAGTGGATTTGCATAATTGCCATTGGAAAGCGTATCCGTATTTCCCCAAACTATGACCACATCAATTGGAGCAAGTTTTTTTGTTCCAGAACCAGAGCCGATTGAAAAATTTATATTGTGACCGCTATTATTAACGATGTATGATCTCTCAATATCAAGAGCAAATTTGAATGTTGGGTTTAATTCCACAGCAACACCTTCAAATTCTTTAGTTAAGTAAAAGACTCCTTCGCCTTTATCAATTGGATAATTATCAATAATTGTGGTTTGTGTCGTTAAGTTTTTAATTGAAGCATTGGAATTAAATTCGTCAACTATATTAAAACTTATTTCATAATTATTTCCAGTCAGTTTTGTTGAATCAATAACATGCACATAAAATCGGCTAGTTGAATTTCCTTCGGTATGCATTACTGTTTTAGATTGAATTACACCTTGTGGAAAAATTGGAGTAACCTTTTTCAAAATTATATCATAATCATCATACTTGCCCCAACTTGACCAAGTAACTAATAGTTCATTATTATCTGTCGAAATAAAATCAGGTTCCCATTGATAGTTATCTGAATAGTCATTTACCTTTGTTTCAAAACTTAGCTTATTCAAATTTTCATCAAAGACTTGTAAATAAACTCCTTCCCTGCTTCCATCCTGTTGCCAACTAGACCATACAACAGCAAAGTTGTTTTCAGATGTTTTTCTAATTTTGGGTAACCACTGATAATTAACAGTTGTGCTATTAACCAAAACTTCGGTTCCAATTTTTTCACCCAACGAACCAAATTTTTGTAAATAAACTCCGCCCCAATGACCATCTTGATCCCAACTGCACCAAGCAATTATAAATGACATGTCATCAAAAGTTTCTACATCGGCAAACCATTGGAAATTTTCTGTATAAGTGTTTATTAAAAAGTCATCTTTTAATAAAGAACCATCGGCTGCAAATATTTTCCCATAAAGATCATATCCTGGATTACTTGTTCCATCGTTTAGGGTTTCCCAAGATTCCCAAATAACAATGAAACTTCCATTATTGAAATGCTTTATGGTTGGTCTTCCTTGTCCGCTATTTGTAGTAGTATTTACTAAAGTTTCATTACCAATTTTGTTTCCATCGGAATCAAATTGTTGCAAATAAATATCTTTGCTATCAATTTGAAACCACGATTCCCAAGTAACGACAAAGCTTCCATCGCTATTCATCGATACAGCAGGTTTAGTCTGAGAGTTTTGTGTTGTTGTGTTTATTAAAAATTCATCACCAACTGGTTGATTGCTTTTGTAAAGTCTTCCTTTAATATCAAAAATGCTGTCAAAATTTCCAGTGTGCGAAGCCCAAACAACAACAAAATTTCCATTTCCATTCATTGAAAGAGCAGGACGTTCTTGCTCATTATCAGTTGCAGTATTGACTAATGTTTCACTTCCAACTTTATTGTTATTTGAATCGAACAATTGAAAGTAAATATCACTCTGCGAATTTGGTGTTGCTTGATTTTCCGAATCCCAAGCAATTATGTAGTTGCCTGCTGCATCTCTTGCAATATGAGAATCGCGTTGTGTTGTATCAGTTTGCGTATTTACTAAAACCTCATTCTGTCCAAGAACAAATGAGCTAATTAACATAAAAGTAATTATTAAAAATTTCATCATTTCCTCTATTTCATTTGAAAATCTTGAAGTGGATAAGAACTTGCATCACTTAAATTATAATGCCACCATTCTGAACCATAAATATTTAAATTAGCAATTGTTGACATAGCATATTTCAAGAGATCTCGGTTATTGATTACTTCTTGAGTTAAATTGTTATTGCTGTGAGAAGCAGCAGCGCTGAAATCATCGAATTTAGTTGGCATTGCTAATTCTTCACCAGTTGCTAAATCAATTAGAGTTACATCAACTGCGCCACCTCTGTTATGCATTGAACCGCTTGCTGGATCCGCAATATAGGTTGGATTTGGATATATAGCGAAAAATAAATATTGAATTGCTCTTGGACGATAACCATCCCATATTTTAATTCCAATACCTTTAGGATAATTTTTTCCGTTATGCGATGTAACAGTTCGTAAATAATCTTGTGCAAGCTTTAGTGCATTAGCCATTTTTAACAAAACCAAAGTTTCGTTACAAGTATAAAATTTAGGAAGAGGAATGTCACCTTTGGTTGGAATATTTAAAAAACTATGATTTGGTGTTGAGTAACGTAAGTCAATAGCAATATCGGGTATTAAATCTTTGGGATTTACTAGTTCATCAAGCCCAGTTTGTGCAAATAAAATTGTAGATATAAGCAATAGAAAAAGGATTTTCATTTTTTTACTCGCATTATTGTTATAAAATGTAAAGTAAAAATATAAAACGAAAACCAAAGATATCAATATATTTGAATAACTTAGCTTTGCAAAGAGTAATTATAATAATGGATTTCTAAAAAAGATACTTTTAAAAGTAAATGAAAAAGAATTGAGAAATTGCTAAAATAATAAAAAGTGATGGAATTTAATCCACCACTTTTTAAGAATCAATTTACATAGTTAAAGACATAATAGATTTTGCTGTGTGTAATCTGTTTTCTGCTTCATCAAAAACTATTGAAATATTTGGATTATCAAGAATTTCATCAGTTACTTCGTTATTTCTATCTGCAGGTAGAGCGTGCATTAGTTTAACATTTTTGTTGGCAAGTTTAATTCTACGGTCGTCACAAATCCAATCTTTATGTTTTGCAAGATTTGATGCCATTTCAGTTTTGCAATCAGCTTCGTTATCTAAATATTCTTGAACTCCGTATGCTCCAAATCCACCCCAGTTTTTAGGAATAACTACATCCGCATTTTCAAATGCCGCATCCATATCATTAGTAAACCTAATTGTGCTACCGCTGGCAGCAGCATTTTGCTTTGCCTTCTCAACAATATAATCACTTAATGGAAATTCCTTTGGATGTGCAATTGTTAAATCAATTCCATAACGAGGAAATAGCAAAGCTTGTGTTTGCGGAACAGAAAGTGGTTTTGAATGTGTGTTTGCATAAGCCCAAGAGACAGTGACTTTTAATCCTTTTGGATTTCTATCAAAATGTTCAAAAATTGTTTGTAAATCAGCCAGACCTTGAAATGGATGATAAACATCATCTTGCAAAGACATAATTGGTTTTGTTGAAGAGGAAGCCATTTCATCGAGATATTTTTTACCAATTCCATAAAAGCAATTACGTACTGCAATTCCATGACCCATTCGGGAGAGAATAATTGCGGTATCTTTAGCAACTTCACCATGAGAGATTTGCATTTTATCGGCAGTTAAATCGTGTGCATGTCCACCAAGCTGAGTCATGCCAGCTTCCATTGAATTTCTAGTACGCGTTGATTGTTCAAAGAAAATCATAAAAAGTGTTTTCCAAGGTAAATGTAAGTGTTGTTCCTCTCTGTAAAATTGATCTTTTAGTTCAAACGATCTTTTAAATACTTCGTCCAATTCTTCTTTTGTCCAGTCTTCGCATGATAAAAAATGCTTTCCTTTTAAATTCATAGTTTTCTCCTTAATATAAAATATTCATGAACTCATTTTATGAGATCATCTAATAAAACACAATTTACTGCCAATATACTATTATAAACTGTCATTGCGAGGAGTCTGATATTTTTCGGACGACGTGGCAATCTTCTGAAGATTGCTTCACCCAATAAATTGGGTTCGCAAAGACTTTTGTTTATTTAATACTTCATTACAAACATTGCATAGAATGCCGAAGCACCTTCCAAATCATCTATTGGAACTTTCTCGTTTGGTGCGTGGGCAAGGACTTCGTTTCCTGGTCCAAATCCAATTACTGGAATGTCATAATATCCACGAATTGTAACACCGTTGGTAGAGAAAGTCCATTTATCAACTTTTGGCGCTTTATTAAATATTTCAGTAAATGCTTCAACACCAGTTTTAACAAGGGGATGATTTTCTTCAAGTTTCCAAGTAGGAAAATATTTTTCCATTCCATACTTCAGCCCAGTATATGCTGTTTCGTTATATTCCAGAAGTTCAACTTTTGCATTCATATCTTTTACAATTTCTTTAATTTGATTTAATGCAAGCTCTTTATCCTCGCCCCAAGTTAAACGTCTATCAAGATGAATGCGAGCAAAATCTGAAACAGCACAAAGGGAAGGGGATTTAGATTTAAATTCAGAAATTGTAACACTACCTTTACCAAGAAAATCGTCATTTGCAAGACGCTCATTTAATTTTTCAATTTCGAGTGCGGCACGTGATGCCATATAAATTGCATTCTTTCCTCTCTCTGGAGCTGAGCCGTGTGAGGAAATTCCGAAAAATGAAACTGCAATTTCCATTCTTCCACGATGACCACGATAAATGTTCATGTTTGTGGGTTCTGTAATTATAACACAATCTGGTTTTATTTTTTCTTCTTCAACAAGATATTTCCAGCAAAGTCCGTCGCAGTCTTCTTCCATAACGGTACCAGTAACAAGAAGAGTTACATCTTCTGGAATCCCAATTTCTTTTAGAATCCGTCCAGCAGTTACTGCCGCAATTGGTCCACCTTCTTGGTCAACAGTTCCACGACCATGAACGAAACCGTCTTTAATTTCACCACCGAGAGGATCAAAATCCCAGTTCTCAAGATTCCCTAAATCAACTGTATCAATGTGACCATCAATAGCAATAACTTTTTTGCCATTTCCGATTCTGCCAACTACATTTCCAAGTCCATCAATTCTTGCTTCATCGAAACCTGCTTGTTCCATCATTTCTTTAATTGCGTTTGCAACTTCCTTTTCACCGCCGCTTAAAGATTTCATTTTAATTATACGCGATAAATTTTCGGCTGTAAAATTGCGGTATTCTTTGGCTTTTGCATTAATTTGTTCTGCTATTGTCATAATAGTTCCTTATGTATTTGAGAACCAAATAGGTTACTCATTTCCAAATTTGTTAAATAATTTATTTCCTTGCTCAAATATCATTGAAGAAATCTCTGCTTCGTCAATATTTACAAGGTTAAAATCTCTCATTAAGATTTTTCCATTTTGAATTACAGTTTTAACTTGTCGTTCAATAATACCGTATAAATAGTGTCCCCAAAAGTTATCAGCATTTATTGGAGTTGGTGGAATGTAATCCCAAATTATTAAATCAGCTCTATCACCAATATTTAATGATGGAAAATCTGTAAAAAATTGCTTCACAAATTTATGCTGATTAAAATAAGTTTTAATCATAAAACCAAAAGCATCATCAAAAGAAAACCCAGAATTGCGTAGTTGTAAAAACAGTTGCTTAAATGAACGAGCTATATTTGCGTGCATTCCATCAGTTCCAACAAGAACTGGAGTTGAAATTGGAACCATTTTGAAATTTGGCAATCCAACAGCATTATTTAGATTTGAATCCAAATTATATGCAAGCGCAGCACCAGAAGATTTAAGAATTTGGTAATCTTTTTCTGTAAGATGAATTCCGTGAGCGAGTATTGAATTTTTGTTGAGTAATTTAAAATCATCAAATCGCTCAATTGGATTTTTGCCAAACTTATTTTTACTTATTTCATTATCTGATTCATCTTCAGAGAGATGAACGTGAACTCCAATATTTTCATTTTGGATAAACTCTGAAACTGTTTTAAGAGTTTTATCTTCAAGTGTAAACGAAGCATGCAAACCAAACATTGCTTTAATATTTTGGTTAGTGTTATTCAAAAAGAAATTTTTATTTTCTTTAACTGCATTTTGTGAAAGCAGGGCATCGTTTCTATCAGAAGTTTCAAAACATAAAACTCCACGAAGCCCAATGGCTTCAATAACATTTGCAATTGTTGCAAGACTTCCTTCTGTATTATTTGGCGAGGCATGATGATCAAAGATATAAGTAACGCCATTTTTTATTGATTCTAAAACAGCCATTTGAGCAGAAGCTTTTACCATTTCTAAATCCAAATTGAGATCTAACTTCCACCAAAGATTTTTAAGAATGCTTTGAAAGGAATCCATTTCTCCTTTTGCTGGCAAACCTTTTGCAAGTCTGGAGTAAATATGGTCGTGAAAATTTACCAAAGGAATAGTAACAACTCGTCCGCCAGCATCAATAATATTTTCGCCTATAGTTGAGTAAATTTTATTTGATTCTTTTTCAATTATGGAAACAATATTTCCATTCTCAATTTCGATATCACCAAATATAGGAATTATAGATTCATCTTTAATTTGGGCAATACATGCATTTATTATTTTAACGTTTTTTTTATTCATGTTTCTTTAATTTTTATTTGTCATTCCATCTTGTTTTCAAAAGGTATTACTCTTGGATTAATTGAACCCCAAAAACTAGAGTCATTCCCGCACGTTTTCAGCGGGAATCTTAACCAAAAATTAGATTCCGTGTAAGAACATCACGGAATGACAGTCATTTATTTGACTGAGATAAAATTCAATTATCTTCTAATCTATTTAACAGCTACCATTGAATTAAAATCACCAATTAATTTATCCCATTCTGGTACAACACTAAATCTTTCTTTCCAATAGTTTTCATCATACCATTGAGCATTAAGTTCTGAAACATCTTTTCCTTGTTGTTCAACCCATGTAAAATATTTTAAGTTGTGAATTGCTTTTTTGTCGTAGTATGTTAACTCTTTAAAATAATCTACACCTTGTCTCATGAGTGAGGATTCAAAAACTTTTGATGCATCCAGGCTAGTAAATTTACCTTTAGCAATATCCATTTCTTCTAATCTTGATAGGTACATATCAGCAGAGTCAGTAAAAATAGTTAATATTACATCATTTTCGTTATATTCAAAATATTTTGCAAGTTTAATTGCACTTAAAACATTGCTAATACTTGAAATACCAAGTAAAGGCAATTTTTCAATAACACTTTTTTCAATTCCAAGACTTGCTAGATATTCATGCCCTTCTTTGTCGTTAAATAACCTTAAAAGACGCATAGCATCTTCATCATCAATTGCAGCAACTGCATCTGTATTTCTTACATTATGTACCCAAGGCACATGTTTATCACCAATTCCTTCAATTCTGTGACCACCAAAGCCATTATTTAGCAGGGTTGGACATTGAAGCGCCTCGGACGCAACAACTTTTAAATCTTTAGAAATATTTCTTAAATAATCGCCCGCTGCAATAGTTCCAGCAGAACCGGTTGCACTTACATAACCACTAAGTCTTTGAGTACCATTTTTAATTTGATTAAACAGTTTTTCAATTGTGTAACCAGTTATTTCATAATGCCAAATTGAATTGCCAAATTGGTCAAATTGATTGAAAATTAAATATTTATCACTCTGTGCAACTAGTTCGTGACATTTATCATAAATTTCTTTTACATTACTTTCACAACCTGGTGTTGCGTAAACTTCGTCAGTTCTTTCTCGTAGCCAATCAAAACGTTCCTTACTCATTTCTTCTGGAAGAATTGCAACAGAATGAACTCCTAAAAGATTTGAATTAAAAACACCACCACGACAATAATTTCCGGTTGAAGGCCAAACTGCTTTGTGGTAATCTGGATTAAATCTTCCAGTTACCATATACGGAGCTAAACAGCCGTATGTTGCACCAACTTTATGAGCACCTGTTGGAAAGTGTTTTCCAACTAAACCGACAATTCTGGCTTTTACTCCTGTAATTTCTTTTGGTATTTCAAGATAATTAATATCTCCAATTCCACCATTTGTAGGATTATTTCTCCAATTAATTCTAAAAAGATTTAATGGGTGAAGGGCTTGTATATCTACATTTTTAAGTTCATCCTGTATATTATTGGGAATTTTATCTGGGTGCTTAAGTTGGCTAAAAGTAGGTAAAAGTATTTTCTTTTCTTTGCATCTCTCAACAGTTTTCTTTAAAAAATCTTCATTTTCAATATTCCATTTCCAGTTCATTCAATAACCTCATTATCGTTCAAAAAATTGGGGATTCAATATACAACAAAAATTACATATAATAACTTATTTGTTGTTATGGTAAACAAATCAAGAATTTTTATTTATACAATTATTCTTTTAATGATTAAAATTTATGTTGTTTCTTAATCATTTTTTTTTAAAATTAGTTACTAGTTATTTCACTAATTATCATAACTAATCATAAACTTTAGGAGGTACTATGATTAAAAAACTAATGGTTGTATTGGCGTTAGTAGCGCTATTCGCTTCGGTTACTAATGCACAATGGACTATCGATGCAGGATTTGCATCCGTAATGGCTGAGGGTTCGTTACAAGGTGTTGCTGTTGACCCTGATGGGAAAGTATGGGCTTCTAATTATTACGCAGATGACACGCTAACCGATGGAAGTGCTGTTCGTACGATCAGAGTGTATAACTCTGATGGAACACCAGCTGATTTTTCACCAATTAAAATAATAAACACAGGTGGTGGATTTGTAAGCGATACACTATTTTCTCCTTCATATGGAATGAAAGCTCATGTTGATGGAAATATTTTGTATACGACTGGTGGCGGCAACATGTTTAAAATTGATTATAAAACAGGTGAAGGCATCGCAAAGGTCAATGTAAAAGCTGGGTCTATTGGCATTCCAGATGTATCATCTAATGGAACTATTTATGTTCCTTCTGTTGCTCCAGGCGATCCTTTAAGAATGTTTGATGGGGATTTAGAAAGTATGGGAAATGCGATTGACGGTACTCAACAAACTGGATATCGAAGAATAGTTGTTGTTTCTCATGATGGACTTACAATTTATGATATACCTTTTTCACAGAAAGTAGTATATATATATACTCGTGCAGATGAATTTAGCAGTTATGAATTAACGGATTCTAGTCTTATTGGATGGAATGTTGAATCTTGTGCTTGGAATCCTAAGACAGGATACCTTTGGGCAAGTGCTGGGTCTGAATTTGATTTACCAACAGCCTCTGGTGTTACTGCTGGAACTTGGTATGGATTAGATGTATCAAATAATTTTGCAATTATGGATAGTTTGAAATGGACTTATGTTGATACAGTAGACTTTGCTTCTCAAAGACCTCGAGGAATTGACTTTTCACCTGACGGAGAGTCTGCTTACATTGGATGTTTTGGAGTAGGTTCTGGTTATGCACAAATTCAAAAATTAGTTTATGGTGCAGCTCCAACAGTTGCAATTACTTTTGAAGTTGATATGTCAGTTCAAGTTGACAAAGCAAACTTTGATCCTGCAACTGGTACAATGAGTTTAGCTGGAACAATGAATGGCTGGGATGTTAATGCAACTCCAATGTCAGATGGTGATGGCGATAAAATATATTCTGTTACTTTAGATTTAAATCCTGGTGACGCTCACAACTTCAAATTTGTTATGAATGGTAGCGGTTGGGAATCTATTCCTGATAGAGCATATACAGTTCCTAATTCTGCTGATACTTTCCTTGCTTACTTTGATAATGACGAAGGCACTACTGTAACAACAGAAATATCTCTTGCTTTCCAAGTTAATATGGAATTAGAAATTGCTTCGCAAAGATTTAACCCTGCAACTGATACTCTTTCTGCAAGAGGTTCTTTCAATGGTTGGTCTGATGTTACTATGTTAGAACCATCAGCAACTGATCCTAATCTTTATGAAGGACTTGCACTTTACGATTCATTTGAAGGCGATGTAGTTTATTACAAATATGCTTACACTTCTGCAAATGGTACAAACTGGGAAACAAATCCTCCAACAGGATCTGGTAACTACGAGCAAACTATTTCTGCAGCCGACATTACTAATCTATATTCTTTAATTACATTGCGTAATTATAACAATGCTACATTAGAAACAGTTGTTAATCAACCTTCTGTAATCAGATTTGTTGTTGATATGAATGGTGCAAAAGACGGAAATGGCGTTGCTTTCCCATCAATTGACAATGTTTTCTTAGCTGGTGGAAATCCTCCACTTGCATGGCCTGGTGGCGGATGGCCTGATTCAGATGAAAATTTAGTTAAATTCTTGTATGATGATGGTACAAATGGTGATGCTACTGCTGGGGATTTAATATTTTCTCTTAACTTAGATTTCCCAATCTACTCTCCATTTGATATTGAATACAAATACGGTGCAAACTGGGGATTGCCTTCAAATCTTGGAGCAAATGATAATGAAGGTGGTGTTGGTTCAAATCATCACGTAACATTATTTAAAAGCTTCTGGTCTGGCGATGCAATTGATGTATTTGGTACAATGGAAAGAAAAGAAGTTATTAATGGTGTAGATCAAATTGGTAGCGATATTCCTTCAACTTATGAGTTAGGACAAAACTATCCAAACCCATTTAACCCAACAACAATGATTAATTTCTCTATTCCAGAAAGTGGATTAGTGACAATGAAAATATTCAACATTCTTGGACAAGAAGTTGCAGAATTAGTAAATGATGTAAAATCTGCTGGTAGTTATGAAGTATCCTTTGATGCATCTAACTTAACAAGTGGTATGTATATTTACAAAATTCAAGCTGGTAATTTCTCTGCTACAAGAAAAATGATGTTGCTAAAATAATTTAGTTTAGCATTTCAAGTATTTCAAAACCCAGATCAATGATTGACCTGGGTTTTTTATTTTTAAATACTACTATTTCAAAATTCACATTTCTCATTACTATTTATAAGAAATATTTTTTATTAAATTGCTTTAGCAATTATTATTAATTTAAGGTAACACAATGGTCTACTTAAAAAAAATATTATTTTTTTCACTCTTCACAGTTTCTATTTTAATAGCACAAACAGTTCCTGTTACACTACACTATAAACCAACTATACCAGAGTTTACAACTTTACGGCTTGTGGGTAATTTTAATGGTTGGAATAATAATGATGATACTATGATTATGACTGACCCTGATGGTGATGGAGTTTATGAAATTACAAAAGATTTTGCAATTGGCGTTGAACACTTGTACAAATTTGTTTTTGATGCCAATTGGGGTTTTGCGTGGAACGATCCTGATAATCCTGATATTAAAACAACCGACAATAACAATTCTATTTTAAATGTAAAAGACCCTTTCTTAACATACTTGTTACCGCGTGGTAAAAATACTTTAAATGAAGTTTATGTAGATACAACAATTGGAGGAGAGCCTATTAGAGCCATATTTACTTATACGGATGCAAATCCAATAAACTTAACCTCTATGATTGTAAGAATAGACGGTGCAGCAATAGAAAATCCTGGACAATATTTTAATTCAGAAAAAAAGGAATTCTATTATCAACCACCTGTTCCTCTTGCCGAGGGTGACCATACCGTAATTGTATCTGCATCTTCATCAAAAGGTTCAATATTTAAAATGTCCACTTTCACAAGAAAACCAGGTGCAATAGTATACAAAACACCAGTGGATTTTTATTATGATGAGTATAATACAGCATCGTCAGTGTTTCAAAGTATAAATTCTGTTTCTTTAGTTGGTAATTTTAATAATTGGAATGAAGTATTTGATCCATTACAAGATAAAAATAAAGATGGATTGTGGGAAGCTACAGCATTTCTTGAAGAAGGAAGTTATGAATATTTGTTTAAGTTGAATAAATCGCTTTGGGTAAAAGATCCAGATGAACCTACTTTTAGTGCAATAAATGAAAATAATGCTTTTTCTGTTACACTTGATACACTACCAACAATTAAACTAATTGCACCAAATGAGAGTTCAACATTTGAATTAAACCCTGCTGAAATTAATTTTAAAGCTCTTTTAAGACCTGGAGTTAAATCAACGGTTGATGAATCGTCGATTGTGGTTAAGTTAGATGGTCTTCCAGTTACGGCAACATTTGACGCAGATAGTGGTTATGTAAGGTCATCAATTATTATTACTGGTGAAGGTGCTCATCAAATTAGTGTTGAGTTTGCTAATGCAAATAATTTCATTACCACAGAAACTTATACTTATGGAATTCACTCTGGTAATACAGGGTTTTATTACGCAGATGCAATAAATGATGAACCATATTTTTATCCAACAAATGTTCCTCAAGGAAGCTGTGATATATTGTCACTTCTTATTGATGAAGTTAGTACTCACGATTCATTAGCATTTTCAGTTCAAATGGAAGAAATTTCTGATAGAACAAGACTTGGACTTATAATTACAAATCCAGTTTCAACTTCTGCATCTGCCCCTCTTGGTTTGGATGTTGTAACAGAGGATTGGCAAAATAATGGTGTTTTTATTCCAATAGGAAAGCCAGGAAACGCATTTGAAAATACAACAAAAGAAAATATCTTTTGGGTTGGTCGCGATCCAGAAGTTTATAGCAATAAGCATTTAAATGTAAATTCTAATGCAGTTCTAAATAATAGTTTCGAGTTTACAATTAGCGTTGCATATTTAGATAGTTTACTCGGAAGCTGGACTAGAGAACGAAATATTTATTTGTTTTCATATTTAGCCAATGAAGACAAGAGTGGAAATAGTTTTGAAGTTACTTCTGCCGAAGGTGGTAGTGATAAAACGGAAGACCCAGATATTTACGATGCAGCATTTTTTAGGAGTGGTTTTTGGCAGAATAGAGTTTTTGCAAACTTTATTCCAGCAGGCGATAAAATGGGACCAAGAACCGTTTCACTAAATGGAAATGGACGAGGCAGAAACTCATTTTTAGCTAGTGATATTTCAGACAGTTTATCTACATATGGTCCAGCCATTAATTTCTATACGCCTTCAGTTACTTACTGGTATCCAAATGTTAATGTAAAAGGTGATTTGAGCGATCCAAATATTACTACAGCTACTTTTTCTTTTAACGGAATTGAATCTGAAATTAGTATTGTAGATTCAAAATTTGATGTGCCTGTAGTTCTTAACAACGGTGAAAATATAATTTTTGTAAAAGCTACTGATAATAAAGGCTTTGAATCAATATCTAAAAATTTATATTTATATTATGAAAAAAACGACCAGACCACAGCTACAATTAATGGTAGCGTAGATGGTAGATCCGTAACTCTTTCTGCATACTCTTCATCATTAGAAACACTAAGCTTTGGGTATTTGTGGACAGAGGATGATAAAAATCCAGCTACTCTTTTTGGCAGTTCTGATGATCCAGGAGTTCAATTTACAGTTCCGGATGTAGAAGGTGAATACTATATAAATGTTAGAATTTCAGGTAGTGATGGAAGTGTTGCAAATGCAAGAAAATTAATTTTCGCAAAAGATGGTTCTGTTTCTATTGCTCAAAATAATGATCACGCTTCTTGGATTAACAGCGCTGTAGTTTATGAAATTTATCCACGATCATATAGCTCTACTGGCAATTTTGCTGGAATCCAAAATAAAATACCAGATATGCTTTCATTAGGAATTAACACAATTTGGTTAATGCCTATTTATACTGGTCCAACTACACACGGATATGAAATTACTGATTACTTTGGATTTGAAGAAGATTTTGGTGATGCTGAAGATTTTACAAATTTGGTAACAGCTCTTCATAATGCGGGCATAAAAGTAATATTGGATTTTGTAGTTAACCATACTTCAGTTCAGCATCCTTTTATGCAGAACGTTTTAGAATATGGTTCTAACTCGCCTTGGGCTGATTTTTATATTTGGGATGGCGAGCCTGGCAATTCTAACTATGCTTACTATTTTGATTGGGGAAGTTTGCCAAATCTTAATCACAACAATAAAGATGTTAGAGATTATTTTATTAAAGCAGCTTTGTATTGGGTTAAGGAATTTGATATTGATGGTTACAGATGTGACGTTGCTTGGGGAGTTGAAGAAAGAAATACTCAATTTTGGCAAGAATGGCGTTCTGCTCTTAAAAATATTAAACCAGAATTGTTTTTGGAAGCAGAGGCTTCGTCAGCAGAGCCAATCTTTTATGAAAATAGATTTGACTCAGCTAACGATTGGGATTTGCGAAACGACATTATTAACACAACTAATAACACACTTTCAGTAGAAGCTATGGATGCTGAATTAAGAAAAAGTTATCCATCGTATGCAAGACCTTTTAGATTTATCGAAAACCATGATGAAGTACGCGTGGCTTCTTCTCACGATACACAAAGATCAAAATTAATGCATACCATTTTGATGACTGCAAACGGAGTTCCACTAATCTATTCTGGTGGAGAAGTTGGCGAATTAACAAATAGAGATTTGATTGACTGGACTGACCCAGATAATCTTAAACCGTATTTTAAATCGATTATTAAAATTAGAAATAAATATTTAGCCAATCCTGTATTGTCTAGAATTACTACCTCGTTGCCTTCGGACGTGTATGCTTATATCTCAGCTTCTGGGTTAAATAATATATTAACATTAGCTAATTTTAAAAATACAGAGAAAAACGTTTCAATTAATATTGGAGATTTACCTCTAGGAACAAAATACCTTACCAACCTTGTTGATGGAACGGTGATTGATATTCAACCATTAAGTGGAGCTGTTGCTTTAGATTTTAATGCGTTTGAGGCAAAAGTATTTTATTTGGGAGAAGAACCTGTAAGTGTTGATTCAGAGGAAAACCAAGATTTAATTATTGATGAATATCAGCTTAGTCAAAACTATCCTAACCCATTTAATCCAAGTACTCAAATTACTTACCAAATTCCAGAAGCTGGATTAGTTACAATAAAAGTATTTGATATTTTGGGAAGAGAAGTAACAACATTAGTTAATAGAGAAATGGCTGTTGGTAAATACGATGTTTATTTTAATGCATCAAATCTTTCTAGTGGAATTTATTTTTATACCATGAAAACTGGTAAATTTATAAACACCAAAAAGTTAGTTTTACTTAAATAGGTAAATGAAAAATTAATTAACCAACTACTTTAGAATATTATAGGTTCAAAAAGTAGTTGGTTTTTAATTCTTTTTACAGCTTTCCCTCCACAATTTCGTTAACTTCGGCTAACTCTCTTTCAGCTTTTAATTTTAAACTGGCACAATCATTTCGCATTTTGGAATTGAATTTTTCATCTTTAATTTCTTTTAGATTAATTAGCACATTGTAAATTCCCCCAACAACTCCAGCAAACGCCATTTGAGCACCAACGCCAACATCGGTAATTGAGTTTGGATTTCCAAGTTCGGCAACCATTTTGGCAATTTCAATTGCCTTTTCGCTTTCCACAGCAGTGTGATATGGAACTGCAACTGCTTCCTTTAATCCATTTTGCATTGCCTCAAAACGAGCAGATTTTTCTTCCTCGGTTTTTTGCGGTAAACGGCGTGCATCCATATATGAATTAAAAGCGTTTGTATCATCATCAATTGCTTTTATTAATGCATTCTTAATTGCTTGAGCTTTTTCAGCAGAAGTATTTAGCAATCCATCAATACTCTCGGTACCTCGTTTGTTTGCAGTTAAGTTGCTAACCATGGATGACAGTGACGCACCAAGCGCACCAGCAAGGGCAGCAATTGAGCCTCCACCAGGTGCAGGGGATTCGCGAGAAACTTCATCAATAAAATCTGTTAATTTCATTTCTACTAATGCATTCTCCAAATTGGATGGCAAACCCAGCACACGTTCTTTAATATTAAAATCCGCGACATCAGTTAATACAAGCGATTGCACTGCTGTTTGTAAAATATCTTTTATTGGAATTCCAACCGAACGCCCTTGTTTGGTTAAATAATATTTACCAACTTCCAACAATGCAGGATAAGGTACCATTCCAACAATTTCTGAACCAGTTACAATAAGCCCACGTTCTGTAGCCATTTTTCTGGTGGCTTCCAAAACATGGTGCATTGATGTTACGTTATAATCCGTAAGATTTATTGATATTTGCGCTCTATCGTAATTAGGCACCATCCAACCGATTGCCTTACAATTATTAAAAATTCCTGGTCTTTTTACGGATTCCCCAATTACTTTATTTATCGAAATTCCATTTATGGAAAGTAAATCGACAAGTGAATAATCATGTTTTTTTGTACAATGTTTCGTAATTTCTTCAAAAGTAGTTCCATTAAAATTACAACTTCCACAAGGATAATTACCTTCTTGATATTTAAGAACTTCTTCTCCCATGTAGTAAAATGGAACTATATTTCCTCTTCGTGCAGAGCGACCTTTTTCACGCAAGTCAAATGCAATATCTGTTGCATGCAATATCTCGCGTGTATTTAGGTTTATATTGTATGCAATAAGAAATTCACGCACGCCAATAACCGTAGCACCACTGCGCGCATTAAATTTGAAAGGTCCATAATCTGGTTCCCATTCTGGCTTTTTTAATTTTTCATCTAAAGCCTCATATTCTCCTGCTCTTATAACAGCAAGATTTTCGCGCTCAGGTTTTTGTGCCGATTTTTCATACAAGTAAATAGGAATACCCAATTCATTTCCAACCCGCTCCGCAAGCTCTTTAGCAAGCTGTATTGTATCTTCAATTGAAATTCCGCTAACCGGCACGAACGGACAAACATCTGTTGCACCCATTCGAGGATGAGAGCCCTTGTGTTTTGTCATATCAATTAATTCAGATGCTTTTTTGATTGCTTGAAAAGCTGCTTCCTTCACACTTTTAGGCGAGCCAATAAATGTTACAACCGTTCTATTCATGTCATAGCCTGGATCAACATCAAGAAGTTTGATGCCGTCTATTTTTTCAATTTCATCAGTAATTTGTTTAATTATTTCTGGGTTTCTTCCTTCCGAAAAATTTGGAACACATTCAATTAGTTGCTCGTGCATTATTTCCTCAAAGATTACTTGTTATAATTTTATGTTAAAATTTAGTTGAATTAAATGGGTTATTCAAGAAGTGAAAAATCAATTTTTTGCAAGATCAATTTATGCCTTATTATCAATGAGTAAAAGGTTTAATATTAGCAATTTGTTTAAAAAACATTTTCAGTTTTATCTACAGAAATGTGGCTTTCATTTAACTCTGAAAAACCAGTCTTAACTTTGTATATTTAAATCATAATTATTAATTATAAAGGAGTAAAAATGATTTTTATAGTAGCTATTATAGTTGCAATTGGTGGACTTTTGGGATCTATTAATATGAAAAAAGCTGGACGAAAGCAAGAAGCATTCATATCGCTTATGGTTGGTTTAGTTGCAGTTGCAATTGCAGTATTTAATTTGTTTACAGTTATTCCTGCGGGAAATGTTGGAGTTGTTGATTTTCTTGGAAATGTTAGCGATAATACACTAAAAGCTGGTGTTAATCTTGTTAATCCAATGGCACGAATTGAAAAATTCAGCATTAAAACTCAAGAAATTAAAGAAGTAATGAGTGTCCCTTCCAAAGAAGGTTTAAGTGTTCAACTTGAAATAAGTTTGATGTATAAATTAACTCCCGATAAAGCAAATGAAGTTTATAAAAGAATTGGTTCAAATTATCGCGAGATTATATTAATTCCCCAATTTCGTTCTGTTGTACGTGGAGTAACTGCCCGTTACGAAGCAAAAGCTCTTTATACAGCTTCACGTGAAAAGCTTGCTGGAGAAATAATTTCTGATTTAAATGGTTTAGTGGGACCTCGTGGAATTACAATTGAAGAAGCACCTTTACGCGAAATAGTTTTACCTCCAGGCTTAACAAGATCTATTGAAGAAAAATTGCAAGCTGAACAAGAAAGTCAAAGAATGGAGTTTGTTCTTAGAAAAGAAACACAAGAAGCTGAACGTAAACGAATTGAAGCAAAAGGTATTAAAGATTTCCAAACAATTGTTTCGGAAGGAATAAACGACCAACTTTTACGCTGGAAAGGAATTGAAGCAACGGAAAAACTTGCTGCTTCACAAAATTCTAAAATTGTCGTTATTGGTGCAGGAAAAGATGGTTTGCCGTTAATTCTTGGTAATAATTAAAAAAGACAAAACGTGAAACTTGAAACGTGAAACTTGAAACTTGAAATGTGAAAAATTAAAGCCCAATTCCGATTAATCGGGATTGGGCTTTTTAATAATAATTCAATTGAAATTTTTTATTTATACAATTTCTAACATTCGTTCTATTGGAATTCTCGCCTTCTTGGCTAACTCTTCAGGTACTTTAACAACAAATTGTTCATATTTTAGTGCATTCAAAATTTTTTCGAGAGTTATCATTTTCATGTACTCGCAAACAGAGTCTTCACTCATTGGCGTGAACTTACTTTCTGGACGCATTTTTTTTAGTCGGTGCAAAATTCCAACTTCTGTTGCAATAACAAACTCATTATTTTCAGAATTTTCAACATGAGTAATCATTCCTTCGGTGGAATATATTTTAATATTGCAATCAAATACTGCGGATTTAAGCATACAAGAAGTAGAGCACCCACATTCTGGATGCACAAGAAAATCAGCATGTGGATTTTCTTCCAATTTTTTATCAAAATCAATTTCACCAATTTTTTCATGAACATGGCATGCGCCATCCCATATTTTAATATCTCGTCCAGTCATTGATTTAACATACATTCCAAGAAATTTGTCAGGTCCAAAAAGAATTTGTTTATCCTTTGGAATTGATTCTACAATTTTTACAGCGTTGGAAGAAGTGCAACAATAGTCTGATTCGGCTTTTACCTCGGCAGTTGTATTTACATATGAAACAACTACAGCATTAGGATTTTCACTTTTCCATTTGCGTAATTCATCCGCATTCATACTATCTGCAAGCGAACAACCAGCGTCAAGATCTGGGATAAGCACTTTTTTATTTGGCGAAATAATAGATGCAGTTTCAGCCATAAAATGAACTCCACAAAAAACGATAACATCAGCATCAACTTTAGCAGCTTGCTGTGATAACCCAAGTGAATCACCCACAAAATCAGCAATATCCTGAATTTCTGGTCGCTCATAATTATGTGCAAGAATCACTGCATTTTTTTCTTTCTTTAATCTATAAATTTCTTTTATAATTTCATTGTTTAACATTATAACCTTAATATTTTTTTAAATCCAAAAAATTTTTTGCTAATATTAGTCCAAAATATATTGACCAATATCCAAAGCAAAAACTGAATGCGTTAAAGCACCAATAGAAATAAAATCAACACCAGTTTCTGCAATGCTTTTAACTCGCTCAAGATTTACATTTCCTGAAGCCTCAACTAAAGCTCTTCCAGCAATAAAATCCACTGCTTTTTTCATTTCATTGTTACTCATATTATCAAGCATAATAATATCAACTTTACAGTTAATTGCTTCTTCCACTTCTGTAATATTGCTAGTTTCAACTTCAATTTTTATTTTCTTATCAACAACAGCTCTTATTTTATTTACAGCATTCGAAATTCCTTCAGCTACTCTTATATGATTATCCTTAATCATAACAATATCAAATAGACCTATTCTGTGATTTTTTCCTCCGCCCATTGTAACAGAATATTTATCAAGCATTCTATATGCTGGAAGTGTTTTTCGCGTATCTAGAATTTGAGCATTTGTACCTTTCACAGCATGTACAAATGCATTCGTTTTTGTAGCCACGCCCGACATTCTTTGCAGAAAATTAAGCGCGGTGCGTTCACCCATTAAAATTGCACGGTGCGAACCCGAAAACTCAACCAGAATATCACCATTTTTTACTATATCTCCATCCTCATATTTTTGATTCCAAGCAATATTGTTATCTAATTTTTTAAATACTATTTCTGCAACAAATAATCCGGAAATTATTCCTTCTGCTTTGGCTTTAATTATTGCGCTTATTTTTTTTTCGCCGCTTATAATATTTTCTGTAGTTAAATCTCCATGCTTAATATCTTCATCCAATGCTAAATCAATTAAGTGTTCTACTGAATTCAAATCTATTTCTGCTCTTGTAATTACTTTCATAATCCTCTTAATTTATATTTTTAGTTTTTATTAATTTATTTTTTTGCAATATAATCTCGAACAAATAATTATCATTTTGTTCATGAAAGTCCACACGTTTTTGGGCTCCACGACTTTCTTTTCTAAATAACGCCGATTTAATCATCATTTTTGCTAATGCGATAATCGATTTTAGCTGAAAACTATAGTACTCATATTCCTCAAAGTTGTATTCCACTTCAAGTTTGTTTAGTGAATTTTCAAATTTTAATAAATCAGATTCATTTCTGATAATTCCAACATAATTCATCATACTTTGTTGAATCCAATTTTTCTTTTCGAGATAATCGTTTTCTTTTGATTCATCAACAGAAAAATTAATTTCTGTATCCTCATTATCGACAATTGTGGCTTTATTATTTAGCGAATTATCAACCGCTCTCTTACTAAATACTAAACATTCCAATAATGAATTACTTGCAAGCCTATTTGCACCATGAACCCCAGTAGAAGCTACCTCACCAGCTACATACAGATTACTGACATTCGTTTCTCCATTTATTCCACTCTTAACCCCACCAATCATATAATGAGCCGCTGGTGATACTGGAATTAAATCTGTGGCAATATCCAACCCGTATTTATTTAATTCCTTATTGATATTTCCAAAACGTTCTCTAATCATTTCTGAATTTAAGTGCTTCAAAGTTAAAAACACTTTATTATTTGGAATTTTTAGTTGTTTAAATATTTCGTACGCTACAAAATCGCGTGGCGCTAGTTCTACTTTTTCGTGCTTCCCAAGCAGAAATCTTTCATTTGCACTATTAACTAAATAAGCACCTTCTCCGCGCACCGCTTCACTTATTAGATAAGTAGAGTCCGTTTCAGTAACCAAAGAAGAAGGGTGGAATTGTATAAATTCCATATTTGCAATTTCAGCTCCCGCATTGTATGCTAAAAATATTCCATCACCAGTTGATGATTTTGGATTAGTAGTTCTATTATAAATTGCAGATGCTCCACCAGCAGCAAGCATTGTAAAATTGGAAGTAAATTTTAATGTGTTTTTAGTTATTAAATTATATGCTAAAAATCCTCTGCAAACATTTTCTGTTACTAGAAGTTTGAAAACAAAAGTCTTTTCAAATATTGTGATGTTTGAATTGTTAACAATTTTGGAATGAAAAAATTCAACAACTTTTCTACCCGTTGCATCACCATCAGCATGAAGAACACGGTTATTAGAATGAGCACCTTCGAGTCCGAGTGCAAGTTTACCATCAACTTTATCAAACTCCATTCCCATTTCAATTAACTCTTTTATGCGCTTACTACCATCAGAAACAAGAATTTTTACCGCTTCCTTGTTGCAAAGTCCTACGCCAGCATTCATGGTATCTTTATAATGACTTTCAATTGAATCCTCTTCAGAAACAACAACCGCAATTCCACCTTGAGCAAAATAGCTGTTGCTAACATCCAAAGTTGATTTTGTGATTAATGCTACAGTTCCAAATTTTGCTGCATACAAAGCAGTTGAAAGACCGGCTAATCCGCTGCCGAGGACTAAAAAATCATAACTATAATTTTGCAAAAACTTATTCCTTCTTTTTATTTAATTTGTTCAAAGGCTCTAATAGCTTCTACATAAAATTTTTGAACTTTTAACTCATCTTTTGCCCCACTTTCATTTTCTACACCAGTGTGCGAATCAACACCTGCTGGTTTTACTTTGATAATTGCATCAAACACATTTTCTGGATTTAAGCCTCCAGCTAGAATAATTGGTTTAGAAGAATATTCAACAAGTATTTTACTTATTTGCCAATCATGTGTTAAACCAGTGGCTCCGGTTGCTCCACTTTCTGGATTAAAAGTGTCGGTAATAAAAGCATCAACAAATTCACTTTGTTCATCAATGCTACTTTTAAGTTCTTCCAAAGTATATTTACCAACAATTAAACTTTTAATAATTACCAAATTAGGGGCAATTGATTTTAACTTTTTCAATTCTGCAATTTCAATATTTCCATGAAGCTGAACCATGGAGGCATTTAATTCTGAGCAGAAGGAAACAATTTCCTCCGCTATATTTAAGTAGGTTATTACAATTCCATAATTGGGTGGATTCAAATATTTTATAATTTCTGCAGCTTCATTTTCAGAAATATCTTCTTTATTTACAGGCAATCTTAGTGGAAATCCTAAATAATTAATTCCAGAATTTATAAGCATATCAGCTTCACTTTTACCTGAAATTCCAGCAATTTGTATAAATTTATTAAATAACATCACAATATTTCCATATTTTATACTTCAAAAATAACTCTTAAAACTTTGCATTGAAACTTATTTTTAATATTTGCATCTCAAATTGGAATAAATTAAGGATATTTGTGGAAACATCAGAAATTACAATAACTTCACTAGATGAATTTAAAGAGTATACATCAAAAAATGGTGGAACAGTTACATACTTTAGCACTCCAACTTGCAATGTATGCAAGGTATTAAAACCAAAATTAAAGGAATTATTAGCTGAACATTTTCCAGAAATGAAATTTGCATATGTAAATACTGTTGAAGCAATGGAATTGGCAGCACAAAATCAAGTTTTTGCAGTTCCCACAATTTTATTCCATCTGGATGGAAAAGAATTTATTCGTAAATCACGAAATGTAAATTTAAATATTCTTGCTGAGGAATTAGAAAGACCTTACGAAATGATGTTTGGTTAAATATTCTTGAATATGTAAAAGTGACTTTTTCTAAAGTAAAAACGTCGCTATTACCAAGACTTATTTGATGAAGAAATCTTTCAAATAAGTCATTATTTGAAAGATTTATTTGTCGTAAACTTCTAGCAATAAGCAACATTAAGGCTTATTGCTAGCCACTTATTTGTTTTTCTATTTTAGAAGTATCATTTTTTTGCTATCAACAAAGTTACCACTTTGTAAACGATAAAAATATATTCCAGAAGTAAGATTTGAAGCATCAAACACCACTTCATAATTCCCAGCTTTTTGATTTTTGTTTACAACTGTCGCAACTTCTCTGCCCAATACATCAAATATTCTGAGTTCAACATTCCCTTGCTTTGCTATAGAATAGCTTAAAATAGTACTTGGGTTAAATGGGTTTGGATAGTTTGCATTTAAACTGTAAGAAAAAAGGTGAGCAATATCTTTATCCTCAAAATCTTGAATATCAGTCTTGATCGGCGTTTTTCCCACAGTGAAAGCCGGAGTTATTGTCCAATTCGTTTTATTGCCAATCATATCAACAAATTGTAATTGCAAATCGATTGATGCTGAATCAAGATTAGCATAAGAAGATAAATCTGCATGATATAAAAACCCAATTGTACTATCTTCTGATATAACGAAAGATTCTATTGGTTTCCATTTTTCTAATCCGTTTATTCTAGCCAACAATTCAGTTTTAGCAGAGTTTACTGAATTATAAATTGTTGAATAAGAATAATCAAAAAGGTAATGCTGAAAATCAGCAGAAGAAAAATAAACCAAGATTGAATCTTCTTTCTCAAAATGATTCTCAAATATCCTTGTTTGGTCCAGAATCTTAAATGACGTAATCTGAGGAGGTGTGCAATCTTCAACCGAGAGATCAAAATCAGAAACTAAGCTTAATTTTCCCTCAAGTCCATTTATATTATAATTAGAAGTGCTGAATTCAACTCTATAATATTCTTTTTCTAGCATTTGCATTTCCCGGGTGGTATTAGTATCAGATTGAACTAAATTATTGTTTTTATCAAACACCTTTAGTACCGAATTATTTTCCATATTAAAAAATAATTCTTGGTTTGGTCCAAAGAATGTGAGCCAAGGTATAAAATTAGAATTCTCAATAAAATTATTCCAAAATGCCCCATTACAATATATTGAACTGTTTCCAAAAACAATTGGAGTGTTTGGATTTGTAAGCAAAACATCTGCTGATGGTTTAAAATCATTATACGGAAGTATTTTACCATCCCATGCTAATAACAATGGTGTTAAATAACCATCATAGTTATCTCCACTTGATGCAATAAAGTCTATTGATGATAAATAAATGTCATTCTTAAATTCAGACAAAAATAATTCCCCTCGCCAAATGTTAGATTCCATTTCTACACTATAGATTGGGAACCCTCCCATTCTGGACAAATCACGACTCATAACACCATCATTATACATTAAAAGTCTTCCATTCCCATCTGGAATTTTTACTTCAATATCTTTTCTCAAAAATCCATTTGGATCGTTTCTTAATAGTAGGTTATCTGATATGCCTTCAAGTACTGCATGATGTATTACTCTTGCTATTTGTTCAGATCCAAAATCTACTGAAGATTCTGAGAAGGAGAGATTATATCTATTAGATATGTCTGAAAATAATAGTGTGTCATATGGGAACGAGTAACTTGAACTTATAAACGGAGTTGTGGCAGGTGGGAACAATACAAATTGCCTATGAGGTTCTTCTAATGTGTTACCCAATTCATCAACTCCACTATAGACAACTTTGTTTTCTATATTTTTAAAATCCAAATTGACTTTTTTGTAATCTGCAATTTTAATTTCTTCTTTAATAAGAACTTCTATTTTCTCATATTCAAAGGTTGAGGCAATTATATCGTATGTATTTGGAGGAAGAACAATTTCAATCTCATACATATCGTCATTAAAATCAGCTGGTTGGGAATAGTTAGACCCGATAATTATAATATCAGGCCATGGTGAATCACTAACAATTAAAAGTTTAGCAGCTTTAGTAAAAGCAAAAGGTATATGTAAGTTTTCCTCACCAACAATTAGTATATTTCCATCATAACTAAGGGAACCCCAATCAGGAAAAGCTAATACGGAGTTATCTACTGAAAGTTCAACTATTATTGTTCCACTTTCATTTGCATTAATAGAAATTGAAGTTGGATTAAATTCAATATTGATTCCCGGATAGTCAAAATCTTTTTGAAATGAGTAAGTTTGCATTTCATCAGAATGATTACTAATTGTAATAGTATCTGTAACAACCCAATTTAAATCTTCCACATTATCGATTCCAAAACTTAGTTGGGATGGTGATATTGTTGTTGTTACTTTTGCTGCTTCAAGAGCGTTTATTCTTCCAGCACCCTGAGACATTACATCCTCACCGATATCAATTGATGTAGTCATCAGTGCAGATTTAAAATCTTCTGGTCTCCAATTGGGATGAATTGATTTTAGCAAAGCACATACACCCGTAACAAATGGCGTTGCCATTGATGTACCACTGTGTTCAATATTTCCCCCTCCTAAATTTAATGAGTTAATATCAACTCCTGGAGCAACAACATCTGGTTTAATTGAATAAGTTTTATTTACAGGTCCTTTCGAACTAAAAAATGCTAACTTATCTTCATCATCAGAAGCACCAACAGTTATTGCAGATTTAGCAGTTCCAGGACTCCCAATGCTTTTGTAAGAATAGTCATTCCCTGCTGCAATGCAAGCCGTTATTCCTAATTTGGAAGCGTTATCAATAGCAACTGACGATGGGTCAGTTGGGTTTCCTGAAGAGGATCCAAGACTCAAATTTATTATATCTACCATGTCGTCTGTGTTGCCATCACCATTAGGATCAGCACAATATTCAATTGCTGCAATAATATTATCCTCATTACCAAATCCTGAACTATCTAATACCTTAAGAGCAATAAGCGAAGCCTTTGGAGCCACACCTAAAATTGATTCACCATCCGCAGCAACAATACCTGCTACATGAGTCCCGTGCCCATTATCATCAATTGGATTATTATCATTATTTTCAAAGTCATGACCACCAATCACTTTAAATCCTGTTCCGAAACCACCACCTAGAGCTGGATTTAAGTAATCTATACCTGTATCAATTATTGCAATAATTATACTATCACCATCAACACCAAATCTATTCCAGACAGAATCTATGTGAGTAATAGATATACCTTTATCCAGAAAGGCTTCAACTTTTCTATTATAGTGTAATTTCTTTACATAATTTAACTTATTTAGTTCATTCAGTAAACCACGGCTAACTGTAGCACTTACACCAAAAAATAGTTTGTAGAATTCCTTATTAATTTTTGTCTCATCTAATTGTATACCATTAGATTTATCTAGGTGATTTTGTTCCATTTCAACCAATTTATTTTTTAGTTGAAAAAACCTATTTAGATAGACACTCTCATCAGTATTTCTATCCGTTTTTTTTCTAATTAAATATGGGACTTCCTTAAATTCAATGATGATATCCATTTTTTCATTAAGATCAATTTTTTGAATATCTGGCTCTGAACCTTTATTTATTGTGACAATACTTGGCGAGTTTGAGACTGTTCTATAATATTTGCCGTTAATTTGATTTAACGTTGAGTTAAAGGACTTTGAATCATCTACTTTAACTTGAGAATATGTTATTACTGAAAAGAAAAATAATATTATTATGTTCTTCAATCAATTACCTTACAGATTATTGTAAATTTATTTTAATTAATCTTATTTCAACAAAATCATTTTTTTGCTTTTATTAAAACTTCCACTTTGTAAACTATAAAAATATATTCCAGAAGTAAGATTTGAAGCATCAAATTGTACTTCATAATTCCCAGCTTTTTGTTGTCTATTTACAAGTGTCGCAACTTCACGTCCGAGAATGTCATAGATTTTTAGTGTAACATTGTCATTGCGAGGAGTCCAAGTTTCATCGGACGACGTGGCAATCTTGTTAGATTGCTTCGCTCCACTCGCAATGACAGCATTGTTTGGAATTGAATATTTTATTGTTGTACTTGGATTAAACGGATTTGGATAATTCTGTGACAAGCTAAATTCTGTTGGTAATTGATTCTGTGGTTTTTCTTTAACACCAACTGGTAATGTCACAAAATTACTTTCGTATACAGAAAGAACATCCTCTGCATAATTTTTTGTAACCGTCAATGAAGATAAAGGATTATCACCACGCCCAACTATAAATGCAGCAATAATTGTAATAGGTTTATTATTAATTAATTCGAAAGGACCTGTACCTATTAGCATTCTTGTATCTGCATCAATAGTACAAAGCCAACCTGTATTATTTACTGGGTCACCAGAGTACATAAATCTGTTATCAATTTCATCACAATTTGTTAATGTAGACCCATTTCCATAAGGCAATTCACAAACGCTAATATTTTCCCCATTTTCATCAATACCTGGCAACAATTCATTTCTCATTTCGGGTATATCTGAAGGACCTCTATGTCCAAATCCATATCTAAAAAAGTGGAAAAAATTAGTCATCAATAAATTAGTAGCTCCGGGAATGTTAATAAATCCTCTATCTGGGCCTTGTCTTTGAATCGCAGAATCCAGGGCAACGTCTCCATCATCAAATAAATTATTGTTGTTATTATCAGTAAATGTTCTGCCTGGAATAAAACTAGGCGGACCCTCTAGAAGTTGCACTATAATTGCTGGGGGATTATCGCCGTAACCTCGACCAGAATTAATTGGATCAGGGACTGTTTGATAAGCATAACCCGCGTGTAACAATGTGTCTGAACCAACCAAATCGTCCCCATAATTTGCTCCTATATCTGGATCTGGTACAATACCAAAATAAACAGAATCATATTTAGCAACTAATGGGTTTTTATTTTCTATTTCGTAACGGACAAAAATAACATTTTGTAAATACTCTAACTCCAATGCCTTTGAAGCAAAGAGTGTCTGTTTAATCTCAATACCCATATTCACACTATATGGGGTTATCAAATTACCATCATCTGTATCATTGTAAACACACCATGCAGTAATGTCTCCTAATAAATCGGGTTTATCCTCGTTTAAATCCCAAATACCATTATTATTTTTATCAACTGGATTATATTCTCCATCATTATCTCCATCATAAAAATGTGCACCTTTATTTACAGCAGTTGTCCAATTTTGCCAATTTGTACCAAATGCTTGATCTGAAGAATTAACAACATAAATCATATTTCTTCCATCATTTGGATTTGAACCAATCTCTCCTGGTTTGTAAATGCCCTCAATAAATGTTGGAGTAAAAATTCCATTACTAAAAATTTCTTCACTTGATTTCCCAGAAATAAAAAATCCAGATGAACAAAGAATACTATTACCATCATATCTTGTAGAAAAAATATCATTAATCGGTGGAAAAGCTTCACCAATAATGCCGTTATTTTGTAGTGGCATCTTTATATTATTCACATCTATGAGATAGCTATTTGTTCCATAAGGGCTTTCAAATGCAATTGGATAGTGTTCAGATTCAATAGTATAATTTTGAAAATCAGTGGCAGTAGTAGAATATGTAATTAAATTATGGTACTCAATGTCAGTAAGTAATGTACTATAATAATTACTTTTAATCGTATCGAGCATCTCAACATTTCTATCTAAAATGCCGTCATAAAATATTTTAAGCCGCACAGATTTAACACTATCCTCGTCATAAACATAAACTGAGAATTTTACAGAGTCACTTACCAAAGGGAAATTTGGGTAATAACTAGGAGCATAAATTAACGGCGGTGTTTGCACATCATTAGACTCATTCAGAATGCCATACCATATATTGTATTTGGATTGTTCATTTCCGTTTCTTCTTGGTTTCATCCATCTATCTGAGGCAAAAGAGAAGACCACTTTATCACCAAAGACTGATAATTGTGCTAATTTATTATCACCAGCATAATTTGTAATTTTGTTCTCTTCAGACCAGATAAGTGAGTTATCAAAATTATTTATAAAAAATATGTTTCCGGTATCAGGCACAAAGTTTTCAATCTTTTTATAAACTATTATTACTTCACCGGTCTTCGATCTTATACTGCTGAATGAGGCCCTACTATCAAATGTATCTGTTAAAATCGTCTCATTTATCCAAGAGATTCCATTATCATTACTCGTCCGATATAATATTTCTCCGTCAAATGATTCCGTGTAAAAAAGGATTAATGTACTATCGTTTAAAGATTGTACAGACGGAGATTTTGTAACTATTGATGAAATACCATCACTGAATAATTGATAATTACTCCATGTGGATCCATTATCAATACTCCTAATAAAACCGCTTTGCACAGCAAACCAGATTTCCCCGTTAAGACTTTTAGATAAACTGAAATATGGATTGAAGCTTTCATAACCGTTCAGTTCTATAGTGTTTGTCCAATTTGAACCATTGTCTTCTGAAAATAAATATTTTATAAAATGCCCATTGTCACCGGTCTCGATTGCTAAATATGCTAACAGTATTTTGTTATCATTGGTAACTAGAGCGCTTAATTGATTTTTATAGTCATTTTGGTAAGAAAAGACATCATTTGCTAGTTCTTTCCTATTAATCCAACTATTACCATCACTACTCGTGCTCATAAATATTGCACCTTCATTTGCCCAGAACATAATTAAGTTACCGTTAGGAGCTTGTAGTAATTGCGATGAAGTAATTGAAACAGTTGTATCTTGCAACGGAAATCTTGTTATCTCTGATATTTGAGCTGATACATTAATTGCTAATGCAGTTAGCATTATTAAAAATAAGCGTTTCATTTTTCTCTCTTTATTTGTTTCACCAAAGACGACTCAGTGAGTCGTCTCTGACAATTATTTCAACAAAATCATTTTTTTGCTTTTATTAAAACTTCCACTTTGTAAACTATAAAAATATATTCCAGAAGTAAGATTGGAAGCATCAAATTGTACTTCATAATTTCCAGCTTTTTGTTGTTTATTAACAAGTGTAGTTACTTCACATCCGAGAATGTCGTAGATTTTGAGTGTAACAAACCCACCCCCAGCCCCTCCCAAGAGGGGAGTTTGTGTAGATGGAATTGAATATTTAATTGTTGTGCTTGGATTAAATGGATTTGGATAATTTTGTGACAAGCTATATTCTGTTGGTAATTGATTTTGAGGCTTCTCTTTAATACCAACTGGAACAAAATTGAAATTTGTGTTATAAAAACCAATTGCATTTTTTGCAAGTGCTTTTGTTACATCAATAGATTCAAGTGAAGTGTTTCCTCTTCCAACAATGTAAGCAACAATAATTTCTATTGGTTCATTTGGTTTTAGTTCAAATGGACCTGATGTTATCATCATTCTTTGATCAACCGGCGTTTCACTTATCCATCCATCCCTAGTAACTGGGTTTCCAGAGTATAAAAATTGCGTATTTATTTCATTGCAATTTAAATTGAAAACCTGCCCAAAAGCCCAATTACATGGGTCAATCTTGTTACCTTCCTTATTGAACCCTAACTGATAATTTCTTAATTCAATTTGTGAGTTGGGATCACCATAAGTAGGGTGACTGCTCATATAGGCTACAAATGAAATCATATTTTGATTTTTGGCACCTGCAAATTCTTTTGTGGAAAAGTTCTTTCCGTACTGATATTTTGCCGTATCAAGCGGTGTGTCAATGCCATCATCATAAACACCATTACTATTAATATCAGTATATGTTTCACCAATAATATATATTGGAGCACCTTGAATTATAGACTGCATAAAAGTAGGTGAATTTCCAAACACAGCGTCTTCATCTTTATCGTAATCGTATCCACCGTTAACAATAGTATCACAACCAGTATGGTCATTAATATAATTCCCAACATCAGGGTCGGACATTGCAGAAAAGTAAACATCACGATATTCTGTTAAACTTTTATTTTCAATTTCATATTTTACAAAAATAACTCCATCAAGTTCTTTTTGCGCATCGGGAGAATATCCAAAGACAGTCTGCTTAATTTCAATATCTTTAGGTTCCATATAATTGAATCGTCTTTTTTCAGCTGGAACTCCATCATTAAAAACTGTCCACGCAGTAACATCACCAATTAGGTCTGGGCTATCTTCATTTGCATCCCAAACTCCGTTGCTATTTAAGTCAATTGGAGTATAGACACCATCTCCATTTCCATCATAGAATTTAGCTCCTTGACGAACTGCATAAATCCAAGTTTGCCATGAATTTCCAAATGGTTCATCATTGCTTTTTAAGACATAAACTTGATTTATGGGATCATCAATCATACTACCAAACACTCCAGGTTGATAATCTTCGAGCCTTGATGCAGACTGAACAGCATTTGCCCACAATTCATTACCATCATAACCAGAAAGACCAAATCCAGCCGCAAAAAGAACCGTTTCACCATCATAAGTGCCAGAAGGTCCAGTTGAATCAGCATCAACTTCAGCCAAAATACCTTTGTTATCTATTGGCATTTTAAATCTATTAATATCAATCATTGCGACTTTGCTCGTAAATTTAATTGAGTAATAAATTTTTCTACCAAATCGTGTTCTTGTCAATCCATCTTCATCAGTTGCAAATACTGAAAGTGATAAAATATCACTCTCTCCATATCCAGTAATACCAATTCCATAAACTGAGTCATTTGCTTCACCATCAAAATGTAAGCCGTCATCAAACATTTCAATTGGAGTTTGTAAATTATCATTCAATTGTAGTTTTAAAAATACTGATGCTATATTTTTGTCATCGTTCACAACCGCAGATATTTTTATAGTATCTAGTATATTTACTTCCACAGGATCAACTACTATATCAACAATTGATGGTGGAGTATAAACATCATCGGTCTTACCAATAATTCCATACCAAAGTGAGTACATTTCTGTTTCTGCTTTAAAATTATTTTCATTAAAAGCTCTATCTGACATAAAACTTGCATACAAATTTTGTGAATTTGAACTGATTCTCAAATTTGCATCAACTCCAACAAATTTGGTAAACTGAGTTGGGTTAGACCAAGTTAAACCGTTATCAGCAGATTCTATATAAAAGATATCTCCAGTTGTTGAAGAGGATACCAACTTGTAAACAATTAGCAACGTACCATCACTTTTCTTTAATATGGAAGGTTCAGAATAAAAATTCTTATTAACTAATATTGGACTTAAAACCCAAGTACTACCGCTATCACCACTTGTTCTGCAATAAATATTTCCGCTTTGTACAAAAATAGCTTTAAGGCTATCACCAACTGAAATTACAGTTAATGATTCTGCCCCTAATTTAAACAAACTTGGAGAACTCCAAGACACACCGTCATTTTCACTTTTAGTATACTCTAAAAAAGTACTTCTCTTGTAAGTGAACCATAGTTTGTTGTCATTGGTTTGCGAAAATATTCCATGTCCCATAGTAGTGCCTTGAGCATTAACAAATATTTCAGGCTCACTCCATGACAAACCACTATCTATTGAAGAGATCAAATAATACCGGTATGTTGAAATTCCCAATTTAAATGCGACTAAAATTTTTCCAGTATTTGTCTTGTAAGTAATTAAATCTTGGTTTAGAATGTCTTGTGAAAGTGAATCAGCAAGAACAGAGGCTATGCCCCAATTAACACCATCACTACTTTTGGATACTTTTATTTTTGCATCTTCAATCCAGAAAAAAAGAACGGCATTGTTATCCAACTCCACAATGGATGAATGCACTTGCGAACGTGTAGTATTTTGCAACGGAAACCGTGTTATTTCTGATAATTGTGCCGATAAACTAACTGTTAGTATAAAAAGTAATAATGTTAATTTCTTCATTTTGTTTCCCTTTTTAAATTTCTTTGCGTCTTTCCGACTCTGTGGTTACTGAGTCTGTTGAAGTACGGTTTTCCTTTTTCTATTTTAATAAAACCATTTTTTTGCTTTCCATAAAACTACCACTTTGTAATTTATAGAAATAAACTCCGCTTGTTAAATTACTTGCATCAAATTGTACTTCGTAAATTCCAGCCTTTTGATTCTTGTTTACTAGTGTTGCAACTTCACGACCAAGTATATCATAAACCATAAGTCTCACTTCTTGCTTCTCACCTCTCACATCTTTTGGTATTGAATATTTAATTGTTGTACTTGGATTAAACGGATTTGGATAATTTTGTGACAAGCTATATTCTGTTGGTAATTGATTTTGTGGTTTCTCTTTAACTCCTACTGGAACATAATTGAAATTTGTGTTATAAAAACCAATTGCATTTTTTGCAAGTGCTTTTGTTACATCAACTGATTCAAGTGAAGTGTTTCCTCTACCGACTGCGTATGCAACAATAATTTCTACTGGTTCTTTTGACTTTAATATAAACGGACCTGAATTTACCATCATTCTTTGGTCAATATCCATATTGCATATCCAACCATCTCCGGTAACTGGATTTCCAGAATATATAAATAGTGGATTTACTTCACTGCAATTTATATTTAGAACTTCACCATAAGGCCAATTACATGGGTCTAATTCAATTCCATCACTATTTAATCCTTCAAGATAATTTCTAAAATAAATTTGTGTTTGTGGGTCACCATAAGTTGGGTGACTACTCATATAAGACACATATGCACTCATAGTCTGGTTTTTTGCACCAATAAATTCTTGCTTTTGAAAAAACTCTCCATCAAAATAATTTGCTGTATCCAATGGAGTATCAATTCCTTCATCATAAATACCATTGCTATTGGTATCTGTAAAAGTTTCTCCTGCTATATATACTGGAGCTCCTTGAATTATAGATGCCATAAATGTTGGAGCATTAATACCATATGTGCCATCCTCTCCATCGTTATAAATAAACCCAGAATTAATAGTTGTATCCGAGCCTGCAAAATCATCACCGGGATCACCGATATCGGCATCAGCCATAGATGCAAAATAAACCGAGTCATAATCATTTAAACTCTTGTTTTCTATTCTGTATCTTATAAAAAACACTCCATCTAATTCAGAATATGTATTTGGGGCATATCCAAATACTGTTTGTTGAATTTCAATATCTTTTGGTGAAACGTCATATCTTCTTAAATCAGTAGGTACTCCATCATTATATACTGTCCATGTAGTTACATCACCAATTAAATCTGGGCGGTCTTCATTTGTATCCCAAACTCCATTGCTATTTAAATCAATCGGTATATAAACACCATCTCCATTTCCGTCATAAAACTTTGCCCCAAGTTTAACAGCATGTTTCCAAGTTTCCCATGTTAAGCCAAATGGTTCATCGCTACTTTTTAAAACATAAACCATATTTAGAGGGTCATCAATATCACTTCCAACTATACCAGGTTGATAATCATTAATTCTGGAAGCTGTCATAACGCCATTAGCCCACAATTCACCATTTGAATAACCTGAAAGTCCAAATCCACCAGAAAATAGTACAACAGCTTCATCAAATTTACCAAATACAGGTTCTCCATTAATTTCAACGTCAGCTAAAACACCTTTATTATCTACCCCAAATTTGAAACGATTTACATCGATGAAATAATGGTTGTTTACACTTGAAATAGAAAAAAGAATATTACCGCCAAAACGCTTTGAAATAATACCAAGATTATCTGCAGCAAAAATTGAATAATTGAGAATATCAGCAGCACTAAAACCACTAAGTGAAATACCATAAGTTGAATCATTTGCAGAGCCATCACTATGTAAACCATCATCGAACATTTCAATTGGTGTTTGTTCAACTCCTTTCAATTTGTGATGCAAAAAGACACTTAAAATGCTTACATCATCAAAGATTTTTGCATTAAAAATAACTGTGTCAATAGTAGTTGCATCTGTTGGAGAATGAGAAATATTTGTAATGGTTGGAGGTGTAAATATGTCATCAGAAGTTCCAACAATGCCATACCAAAGCGAATAAATTTCTTCTTCTATTTGATAATTTGGTTCATTGTATAATCTATCTGAAGCAAAACTTGCGTATAGATTTTCTGAGTTTGAATTGATTCGCAAATTTAAGTCAAGTCCAGTATATTTTGTAAATTGTGTTGGAGTTGACCATGTTGAGCCATTATCGTTTGATTCGATAATATTATATTCACCAGGATTTAAACTGTTTGATAATCTATAAATTATCATAATCGAACCATCAGTTTTCTTAATAACAGACGGTTCCCCATAAATGTTTGAGTCGTCCAAAATAGTTGCTGCGGTAGACCAAGTTATACCGTTATCATTGCTTCTTTTGTATTGTAGATCAGTTCCTCTAGAGGAGTAAATGAAAATCAAACTATCATTGGTAGATATTACACTTCCATATTTTGCACTTGTAGTTAATGTTTTCTTTCCACCCCATGTTGCTCCATCATCTTCGCTAGAAATAAATTCAAGATTAAATGATCTATTAAAAGAAAACCAAAGTTTATTGTCATCAGTTTGTGAAAATTTGCCATCCCACGTTGTTTTGAAAATGTTAAGCGGGTCCTTTATCATCAGAGTTGGCTCACTCCAAGTAATTCCATTATCTGTGGATGAAATAATTTGATATTCGGTAATTAATTGATTTGCTCTATAAGCAACAATTATTTTGCCACTATTTGTTTTATAAGTTACCAAATCTTGGTAAGTACTACCATCTGCAAGAGAATCAACAAGTACATTACTGGTATTCCAATTTACTCCGTCACTACTTTTGGCTACTTTAAGTTGAGAGGATTCAATCCATAAAAACAACAATTCACTACCATCCAATTCAACAATTGAGGAATGCAAATGCGTTTTACTTGTGTCTTGTAATGGAAATTTTGTTATCTCTGTAAGCTGTGCGGATAAATTGATTGATAGTGTTAATAGTACAAATAAAAATAAACGTGTCATTTTTTCTCCCTACTCCCCTTCCCCCGATTTGAAGTATTATTTTATTGTTTGATTAAATTATAATATTTTATAACATTTTTAAATTAAATAATTTATAAGGCTAAATCAACAAAATAAAAAGTCTAAAGGCTTGGGATGAATATTTGCATAAAGTATTTTAGTCTAAATTATAAATAATAAATGGTGAACTTTTTTTCCTAATACAGATTCCAAATTGAGGCAAAAAATTATTCATTATATGTTTAGTAAAATTTTATTTACATTATAATTGCTGGTATTTTTGAAAAAAGTCTTTGCGAAAAGTTTCTCGAACCCGTTTGTCTGGGTCTAGACCAATAAATGAGTTTGCGGAAATATTACTATAGATTGCAAAGTTAGTGAAGGACCAAAATTTATTATAAGGATACCTGTATGAGTACTAATGCAAGAAAAATATTAGTAATTGAAGATGATTTAGATCTTTTAAATAACATTAATGAAATTTTGGGAGAAGAAGGCTTCTCTGTAAAAACTGAATCTGATGGTATGAACGGTATTAAAACTGCATATACTTGGTTGCCCGATCTTATTATTTGTGATATCTCAATTCCTATAAAAAATGGTTACGATGTTTTACAGGCAATCTTAAATTCTGAAAAAACAAAAACCATTCCATTCATATTTTTAACATCTAAAGTTGAAAAGGAAGATATAAGAAAGGGGATGCGGTTAGGGGCTGATGACTATCTTTTTAAGCCTTTTGATTTAGATGATTTATTATTATCCATAAATATGAGACTTGAGAAAAAAAACGTTAGGATTACTAATACTTCCCAAGAAGTTGAAGACCAAAATAAAATTTATGAAATTGATGACAAACTCTTATTGAAAAATGGTCCTAAAATGCAATTTCATTCAATAAGAGATTTGAAATATTTACGTGCCGAAAGTCCTTATGTTAATTTAAAATTTGCAAATGGTTATCACTCTTTAGAAAGAAAAAGTATGGATGAATGGGAGGCAAAACTTCCATGTAAATATTTTATTAGAATTCATCGCTCAACTATTATAAATATAGAATTTATAACAAAAATTGAAAAATTAAACAACACTTCATATTTAATTAAGCTTAAAGATGAAAAAGAGTCCTTTGTTATAAGCAAAAGATACAGTGCTAAATTAAAATCTCATTTTTCTTAATGTTATTTACATTAGAGTTTCGGATAAACCAATAAGATTGATTTGTTATATTAATTCATGTTGTATGAATAGCAAAATTTCAAATGGTAATGCTCTTTAGTTAGCAATTCGAGCTACACTGTAGTGCGATTCGGCGAATCGCAACTTTGGAGCTAGCGATTCATCTCTAGTACTTTATAAATTGCCAAACATGTGAGAAGTGCTTTTTACAACAGCTTTCCACACTCCGAGAAAAACATCGGAGCTCGCAATGATAGTAATTTGTAATTTTGCAGTTATGCTATCTTTTTGGGACAAGAGACCTTAAAAACTGTTCCACTATTTTCATAAGATTCAAATGAAACCGAGCTATTCAGATATCTTTCTGATAACAATTTAACACTATAAGTGCCTATTCCTCTTCCTAAACCTTTTGTTGAAAATGACCTTTGAAAAATTTGAAGTTGTATTTTTTTTGGAATAAACCCCGAATTTTTTACCGAAAACACTATTCTTCCTTCCAACTCGGTACAATTAAGTAAAACTGTTTCACCTTTTGGGGAGGCTTCCAAAGCATTTTTTGCTAAATTTCCTAAAACTCGCCTTAAAATAGTTTTATCTGTACTAATAATTACATCAGCACAACCTTGTTCAATTTCAAGTTTCTGCTTGTCAGTTATGATATTATTTTTGTAAAGGATTATTACTTCTTCAAGTAAATCTCTTGTGGATAAATCGGTTATTGATAATTTTAGCTCTCCATCTTCTGCCTGCGATAAAGTTCTTTGCGATTTTATTTCATCAATAAGTTTTATGGAAATATCTTCAGCTATGTTCATAAATTCTTCTAATTCCTCACCTTCGCTTTCTTTTAGCAAACCTAAAAAACCACTTAGGCTGCCAGCAGTATTAAGTACATCATGAAAGAATATCTTTTCCAGTACTTTTCTTCTTTTTTCGTTACTGATATCAACAAATGAGAACAAAGTAAATTCATTATTTTCAACAATAATTTTCTTTGACCAAATATTTAGGTCAAGTACATCATTATTATTTTGAGTAATTCTGCATTCTTGTATATCAAATCCATTTTTTTGGCTATTAAGAATTGCATTAACTGCGCCGCACTCAGAACAAAATTCACTTGTTCCACAGCCGCCATTTTCTTCCCATGCATGAATACAATCCACACATTCACCTGGTCTCATTCCATAAATTGTATTTTTACCAATTAAATCGAGGAATAATTTATTTGCATAAACTATCTGGCGTTCTTTGTTTAACACTAAAATAAAAGCTGGAATGTTATCAAGAAAAGGATTAGTTGTGAACAAATTATCAATAATTGATTTTTGATTCTGAATTGTAGCAGAATTAGCACGCTCTGGTGGCGCAAATTTTGTTGTATATTGTGGCTCAATCACTGAACTACTCCGATTATTAATTGTTATCTAAAGCTTTTTATTGTTTGTAATATAATAATTGAAAGGGTTGAATGAAATTATTTTCCATATTCTATTTCATTAGTTTTGTAAAAGAATAAAGACAAAACGGCTTAAACCAGATTTTCATCCTTAACTTTACATCATTATCCTTTTCTTATAAATAATTGTTTTTCATAAACTCTAATTTTTAGAATAATCGTATTATGAAATTACCTTTTTTACAAAATTTAAGTCTTTCATCATAGCATCTAGTTTTTTTCTATTAATTGGTTTTACTAAATAGTTTGTACAACCACCATGATAATAGGCATCTATCACCTCTTCGGGTGTATCTAAAGCAGTTACCATAACAATTTTAACTTCTTTGGAAGCATGAACATTTTCCTCTTTTTCTATATTTCTAATTATTTTTAATGCTTCTCTTCCATCCATTTCTGGCATCATAATATCCAAAAAAATTATATCATATGGTTTCCCTTCTTCAAAAGCCATAGAAAATGCAAGGACTGCTTCTTTGCCATTTACCACACTATCACATTCCCCATAATCTTTAAGCATTTTTTCAATAACAAATCTGTTAACAAGATGATCTTCTACAATTAGTATTTTCATTTCTCTTTTCTCACTTTAAGGATTATTAAATAATTCTAATTTTATTATTATATATTTCTTCCTCGGCATATTTAAGAACTAAAATAACATGGAATTCGCTCCCAACTCCAGGTTCACTTTCAATCCATATTTTTCCATTAAATAGCTGGACAAGTGTTTTAACTATACACAATCCCAATCCAACACCAGCGTATTTTTTTGTGTAACTACTATCAACTTGTGTAAAAGTATCAAATATTCTTTCATGCTGGTCTTTAGGAATTCCAATTCCAGTATCCTTAACAACGATGTGCAAATTAAATAATCTTGAATCTTTATCACTATATTCAACTTCGCTTTCGCTAGTAATTGATAATTCGATGCTGCCTTTTTCAGTAAATTTAACTGCATTTGAAAGCAAATTAGAAATAATTTGTTGAATTTTAATTTTATCAGCCAATATTATTCTATCAATGTTGAAGTTGTATTTTTTATTGGTAGTAAGCTTTTTTGTTGATGCTTGGGCAGCAATTGGATTCCAAATATCATCCACAATTTCAGATAATATAAATTCTGTTTCTTTTATTATTTCTTTTCCAGCCTCAAGTTTTGATTGGTTTAGTAGATTATTGAGTAAATTTAATAGCACATCAGATGAATGTTTTACCATTTCTAGATATTCTTTTTGCACCATACTTAATTTAGTTTCAAATAAAAGTTCGGTTAAGCCAATAATTCCATTAAGAGGTGTTCTAATTTCATGACTCATATTTGCTATAAAATCGCTTTTGGCTTTACTTGCAATTTCTACTTTAGTAATTGCTGTACGTAGTTCCTTTTCCAAAACTTTTCTTTTGGTCATATCTATTCCAGCAAATAGAAAGCCTCCAAACTTTTTATGTAAATCATTAAATGGAGTTCCAACTGCATAAATCCAACTATAATTATTTTCTTTATTTAATATTCTAAATTCAGAATCAAAACGCTCCCTTTTTTGGAAAGCAGAATGAAAAAGGGCTATAAAATCATCCCTATCTTCTTCGTGAATTCTCTCTACTAATCCAAAGTGAATTTCTTGGGATAGATTTTTACCAGTAATTTCGAGCCATGTATTGTTAAAGTAATTAAAGTTCCCCTCAGTATTTGCTCTCCATATTGGCACAGGAAAATCCTCTAAAAGTGAGATATAAAAATTGCGTGCTGAGACAATTGCCAATTGACTTTCTCGTTTTTGTGTCATGTCTTTTAATATAATTACTTTTCCTAAAAAGTTGTTATTACTATCTTTAATATCCGATACTGTCTCCTCAATAGGTATATGTTTGTTGTTTCTATCAATTAGCCATTTACTATTTAGTAAATCTTGTGGATTGTTTTCGTGATCTTGAATTGCACAAATAAAATACTCATCAGGTACACTTTTATAAATATTTAAGAGGTCTTCGTAATTTAATCCTATACATTCATTAAGTGTATAGCCAAGTGTATTTTCTGCCGCATAATTTATATAATTAATATAACCTTCTTTTGTTGTCATTATTATACATTCTTCAATGCTATCAAAAGCTAATTTACACCAGAGTTCACTTTCTTTAATTTTAAGTTCTGTTTTGTTTTTATATAAAGCAATTTCAAGAGTAGTTTTAAGAGTGTTTAATTCAAATGGTTTTAAAATATATCCATATGGTCCCGCATCTATTTCTCTTTTCGTTGTTTTTTCATCTGAAAACATAGTTATGAAAATTATGGGTTTATCAAATTCCTTATTAATAATTTGCGCAGCCTTTATTCCGTCCATTTCACCCTTAAGATTTATATCCATTAAAATTAAATCTGGTTTATGCTTTTTTGCAAACTCAATTGCTTCTAGACCAGAAACTGCAATGGCAACAATTTCATAACCAAGCGAAATAACCATTCGTTTAATTAATTCGGCAACGCCGCTATTATCTTCGGTAATTAATATTTTCCCTTTACTCATTTTCTATCTTCTATTAACAAATGTTTAATACGCTGCCTGCAATATTTTGCAATGGCAAAATTTTATCAGCTGCTCCAAGTTTAATTGCTTCTTGTGGCATTCCAAATACTACACAAGTATTTTTGTCTTGGGCAATTGTGTAAGCTCCAGCTTCTTTTAGTTCCAACATTCCTTTTGCGCCATCGTCTCCCATACCAGTCATAATTACACCAACAGAATTTTTACCTGCATATCTTGCTGCAGAGCGGAAAAGAACATCAACAGAAGGTCGGTGACGACTAACAAGCGGACCATCTTTAACCTCCACATAATATCTAGCTCCACTTCTCTTTAAAAGCAAATGATGATTTCCTGGAGCAATTAAGGCTCTTCCTCTAATAACCGTATCTCCATCCTCAGCTTCTTTTACTGTTAAACGGCAGATGCTATTTAATCTATTGGCAAAAGCTGTTGTAAAATTTTCTGGCATATGCTGAACAATAACAATTCCTGGAGAATCAAGCGGAAAGGCTTCCAAAAAAATTCTTAATGCCTCGGTTCCTCCAGTAGATGCACCAACTACAACTACCTTTTCAGTAGTTTGAAGCATTGCTTTGCTGGTGTTTTTAGCAATAATTACATCAGCTGAAAGTTTTGGCTCAACTTCAATTTTTCGTGATACATATTTTCTTATATTAACTAAAGCTGCTGCTTTTACAACATCACAAATATGAATTCTGGATTCTTCAAAAAATTGTTTTGTTCCCATTTTAGGTTTTGTAATAATATCTACCGCCCCAAGTTCCATTGCTTTTAATCCACTAGCAGAACCTCTTTCGGAAAGACTTGAACAAATAACAACTGGAATTGGGTGTTGGCTCATTATCTTTTGAAGAAATGTAATTCCATCCATTCGTGGCATTTCAATATCAAGAGTAATTACATCCGGGATTTCTTCTTGAATTCTGCTTGCGGCAACAAATGGGTCGGATGCCGTGGCAAGAACTTCAATTGCAGGATCGGATGACAAAATATCCGCAAGAGTTTGCCTTACAATTGCTGAATCGTCAACTATTAGTACTTTTATTTTATCCATTAGATTTTATCCTGTTAAGAAATATTTCACCTGTTTCCGTTAAAAAAAATATCTTTCTGCCAAGCGCTCCACCAACATCAGATGCGGTAATATTCATGTTATTTTTTCTTAATATTTCCTCTGCCATTTGTATATTTTGTCTCCCTACTGTACTTGTTCTTCTTTCTTTTGAAGAGCTTTTAATTATATCGGCACCACCAAATATCTTAACTTCAATATCTTTGCGTTGTATCTGCATTTTTTCAAATTTTTTAATCATAGCTGATATTGTACAATTAACAAATTTAAATGGATCTAAACAATTATCACAATCTGATTTACACTCTCTACTATTTGGAAGCTGACAATGTGAAATACCTGCATATTTAATTTTTCTACTATAAAAAGTAATTGATAAACAAGAGCCAAGAACTGTTGAAACCGCAATTGGTTTACTGCTAAAACAAGCTTCACCAGGGTGGAGATATACATTTTTTAAACCATCTAAATCAGGTTTCATAAATTTTTCCTATATGTACTTGCCACCATTTGAACCAAAGGTAAATTGGTATTAAAAATTGATTCGGAATGACCTAAAAAGAAATAACCACCTGGTTTTAAATATCTAATTAACTTTTCTATTAACCTATCTTGCGTTGGCTTATCAAAATAAATAATTACATTGCGGCAAAATATTAGATCAAATTTTTCATTAATGCCAAAATCATCATCCATAAAATTTAACCATTGAAAATTAATGGCTTTTCGCAATTCTGGTATAACTCTTACTAGCTTTTTCTCTTTATTTTTACTTTTTAAAAAATATTTTTGCATTAAATTATGTGAGATTGGGGATGTTTTTTCAATCTCATAAATTCCAGTTGCAGCTTTTTCTAAAACTCGTGTTGAAATATCTGTTGCCAATATGTTGAATGAATATCTTGAGTATTGCTGAGCAAATTCATTTAAAACAATTGCAAGAGTATATGGTTCTTCACCAGTAGAACATCCAGCACTCCATACTTTTAGTGGTCGTTGAATGCCTGCTCCATCAAGATTAATCAGTTCATTTAATGCTCTATTTTTTATAAATTCAAATTGTTTTGGCTCTCTAAAAAAGTCGGTTTTGTTTGTTGTAATCACATCCACCATTTGTGTAATTTCTTCACCACTTTCATTTTGTGAAAATAAGAAACTGCAATAATCGGCATATGAGTGAATGTCCAATTCTCTAAGTCTTTTTCTTAAACGAGCTTCTACCATAATTTTTTTTGAATCGGGCATTTTTATTCCACATTGATCGTAAATAAAGCCGCTTAGTCTAGCAAAGTCATTTTTAGATAACGTTGCTGAATTATTTTCTACATACATCTCTGCAATCCGTCTGTTTATTGATTTTTGAATTTCTGTGCATCTTAATAAAATTTTAAGGTGCACAGAGTAATTACCTAATAATTAGAATTTTTCGAAATCGTTATCAAGTTTGTCGACACCACTTCCCATATCTATATTCCAACCAGCATTAGTAGCTTTTTTTGTGTTTAGTGCTGGTTTTTGCACTTTTGGCTTTGGAGCAGTAGGTTTATTTGCTAATAGGTGACCTACAGCAGGTTTATATTCATCGTGACCCGCTGGTTTATGAGTACCGAAACTAGTTCTTTTAATTCCGCCTCCCTTCTCTGCTAATTTGAAGAAGGACATTGTTTCTTGCAGTTGTTCTGCTTGACTTGTCAACTCTTCAGCAGTTGATGACATTTCCTCAGAAGCTGATGCATTCTGTTGAATTACTTGATTCAATTGTTGAATTGCACTATTTATTTGTTCAGCACCGCTATTTTGTTCATTGCTTGAAGCTGTTATTTCTTGAACTAATTCTGAAGTTCTTTGAATATCTGGAACTATCTTTGTAAGTAATTCGCCAGCTCTTTCGGCAACTTTAATGCTTGAAGCTGATAAAGTATTAATTTCTGCTGCTGCTGTTTGGCTTCTTTCGGCAAGTTTTCTAACTTCGCTTGCAACAACTGCAAATCCTTTTCCGTGTTCACCAGCACGAGCTGCTTCAATTGCTGCGTTTAGTGCAAGTAAATTTGTTTGACGTGCAATTTCTTCGATTATTGAAATTTTACCAGCAATTTCTTTCATTGCATCAGCTGTTTCTGAAACTGCTTTTCCACCTTCCTTTGCGTCTTCTGATGATTTTAATGCTATCTTTTCAGTTTGTTGTGCATTATCAGCATTTTGTTTTATGTTAGAAGTCATTTGCTCCATTGATGAAGAAGCTTCTTCGGCTGCAGCTGCTTGTTCTGTTGCACCTTGTGACATTTGTTCTGAACTTGAGCTTAATTCTTGCGAACCAGCTGCTACATTATCTGAGGCTGATTTTACATTTTCTACAACTTCAGAAAGCTTACTAATCATAGTGCTTAATGCTTGCATTAATTTATCTTCTGGTGATCTTTCTTTTGCTGTTACCATCAAATTTCCAGTAGAAATAGCCTCAGCAACAGAAGTTATATCATTCATAGCTGTAACTAACAAATTGATGTTCTTTTTAATTTCATTGAAATCACCATTGTACTTATCCGTTATTTGACTTGGGATATCACCTTTTGCAATTCTATCAACATATTCAGCCGCTACATTCAATGGTCCAATAACCGCATCAAGAGTATCATTTACACCTTGAACGATTGCTCTAAAGTCACCTTGATGTTTAGTTGCATCGGCTCTTGTTGCTAATTTACCTTCAACTGCTGCTTGTGATAACATGTTTGCATCTGTTACTAAGGCTCCTATTGCATTAACAGAAGTATTAACTGCCCCATTAATTTGATCGAACATTACTTTTGCAGTTTTTGTATCTTCATCTGCAATAGCTGCTTCAAGCTTTATGTTCAAATCGCCTTTTGCTAATTTTATAAGACCTTCAGTTAACTTTTCCGCTTCTTTAGTTTGATAATTACCTATCTTTTCTGAAACTTTCATAGCTTGTTTAATTGCGGTTTGATCTGTTACAACTTCAAAGGCACCAATAATATTTCCTTTAGTATCTTTTGTTGGTAAAGCGGAATAACTAATTTCAAGATTTAGTCCATTTGGATTAGCATATGTTTCGCTCTCAGCATTTCTATCTGATGACATTGATATTGAGCATGCACATTTTGCAGTTTTACAATCACCAGTTTTGAAATGATCATAACATTTTGTTCCCACTACTTGTTGAGCTGTTTTGCCACCAAGTTTTGCTCCAATTTCATTCATATAAAGAACATTATAGTTTTTATCAATTAACATTGCCGGTGTAGGCATAGAATCAATTAATCCAACCAATGAGTCAAGCGTGTTATTTACACCTTGAACAATATTTCTAAAGTCACCTTGATGTTTACTTGCATCGGCTCTTGTTGCAAGTTTACCTTCAACTGCTGCTTGTGATAACATGTTTGCATCAACAACTAAAGATTTAATTGATTCGCGCATTAATACCAACCATTCATGGATTTGGTCGTTTGATGAAGCTTTATCAATAGTTGCTGTCATATCTCCATTTGCAATTTTTGTTACATATGTAACTAGATCGCTCAACCAAGTATGAACACCATTAACTGCATCCTGCATTGCTTTATGATCCCCTTTGAGTTCAAGATTTACTCTTTCTCGTAAATCTCCTCCTCTAATCATTCTAAGGACTCTATTTCCCTCACCTATTGGAATTAGTATAGCATCAAGCATTTCATTGATACCTCCAACAAGGGTTTTCCAACCGCCATCAAATTTATTTTGATCGCCACGGTTATTTAACTTTCCGTCTTTAGAATCTTGAATCAATACTTGTACTTCAGCAAGTATCATCTTTAAATTAACTCTCAATGCTTCGATAGTGTCATTGATAAATGCTTTCTTTCCTGGAAATTTTTCCAATTCTGCATCAAAGTTTCCATTGCCAAATTCTGCAACACATGCCATTGCTTTTTTCTTGACTGATATGTGACCCATTACCATATCGTTTACTCCTGAAGCCATAACATGATATGCACCTTCATAGTTTTCCGCAGGGATAGTTATATCTATATCTCCAAGATTATGCTGTTCTGACATATTATTCATGTCTTTAATTAATGCATTAAGTGTTTCTGCCATTGTCTGCAAAGCAATCATCAAATTATCATTTGTGGAACGTAAAACTATATTACTATTTAGATTACCTTTAGCTATTTCTTTAGTAATATTTTCCACTTCATTTAATGCATCAATTAGAAGATTAATGTTGTTTTTAATTTCGTTAAAATCGCCATTGTAATTGTCTGTAATTTTATTTGGTACATCTCCTTTTGAAATTCTATCAACATATTCAGCGGCTACATTCAATGGACCAATTACTGCATCAAGAGTATCATTTACACCTTGAACAATATTTCTAAAGTCACCTTGATGTTTACTGGCATCAGCTCTTGTTGCTAATTTTCCTTCAACTGCTGCTTGTGATAGCATGTTTGCATCTATGACAAGTGCACTAACTGCAACAATTGCCATGTTTAAGTTATTTTTAATTTCGTTAAAATCACCATTGTAATTGTCAGTAATTTTACTTGGAACATCTCCTTTTGCAATTCTATCAATATATTCAGCGGCTACATTCAAAGGTCCGATTACCGCATCCAGAGTATCATTAACGCCCTGAACGATTGTCTTAAAATCACCTTCATGTTTACTGGCATCTGCTCTTGTTGCAAGTTTACCTTGAACTGCAGCTTCTGAAAGTTTAGTTGCATCATCAACGAGTGCTTTAATGTTTTTAACCATTTTTTGCATCGCTTGCAGCATTATCCCGGTTTCATCTTTACTGTTTGTATCAAGATTTGCGGTGAGATCTCCTTTTGCAATTTTTTCTGCGGCGTCAACTGCAAGTCCGATTGGTCTTGTTATACTTCTGGTAACGAGATATGAAATAACAACAAGAAGAATCACTGCAATAATCGAAACTATTATTATTAAGTTCTTCACACTACTATAAGATTCCTCAGCTAATTCTGCTTCTTTGTCCATCAGTTCATTATGATGAGCAATTAATTTGTATATTGCACCGAAGTAATCTCTTTGTGATTTTCTAAGTTCTGCAATAAGATAAATTCCCGCCTCATCATATTTTTTCTGTTTAATAAGTTCGAAAAAACCCAGACGGTCATTGTAATATTCCTGTCTTGCTTTTACAGATTCCTCAAGAAGTGCTTTTCCTTCATCAGAAGTAATAGTTCTGCGAAGTGAATCCAAATTATCAGAAACTTTTTTAGCCCCTTCCTCTATTCTTGCTTGCGCCGCCGTAACTTCGTTTGCAAACTTTGGATTATCCTTCACCATTACAAAATTACGCATTGCACGCGCAACATCATTAATAGCGTCTATTGCGTTATTTGCCCATACTGTTTTAGGATAAAGATCATGGGTTACCTTTTCTGTTTCATCTCTTAAACCGGAAAGGTTTGAGAGTGAAATAACTATGATTACAAGTAATGCAACACCAAGTATTGCAAAACTTAAACCGAGTCTGACTCCTATTTTCATATTGTGCTCCTGAAATAAATTAATGAATCGTTTAATTAGAAAGTATTTTACAAGATCTAAGATTTTTTAAAGTTGCCTTAATTATTTCTTCCGGGTGTTCATTTAGAGGATCTCCGTGACCGGGATAAATAACTTTAATTTTCAGCTTAGATAATTTTTTTATAGTTTCGAAATAGTCCTGTGTATAAGAAGAATTTGTATCTCTTATAAAAAGAGTTGTATCTCCGGAAAATAGGATCTGCTCTTTTTCACAATAGAGCGAAATTGAATCACTTGAATGCCCTGGTGTATGAATAACTAAAAAACTATGCTCAGCCAGGTTTATTGAATCACCATCCTTAATTGTATAATCAACAATATTTTCATTTAGAATATTTGCATAAACTTTTGCATTATATTTTTTCTTTAATGCTTTAGCACCGCCAATATGGTCAAAATGATTGTGAGTAAGAATAACTTTCTCAACCGGATTTTTACCAACACCAGTAAATATTTTCTCAATTTCGGATATAAAATAATCATCACTACCCGTATCAACTATGGCGTTTATATCCTTTATGGTATTCCATTCACCAAGTAACAAGTATGAATTACCACAATAAACATTAGGATTTTGTTTTAGTTGAATTACTTTCATTTTGTTAACCAACCTTTCTATATAATTGGGCGTCCGATACTACTTGCTCAAACAAATGTTTTATTTCTTCCGGCATTTTTTGAGTTTGTTCCATTGCCAAAAAACCACCTTGCATCAATGACTGATGAAACATTTTTATAACTTCAATTCTTTCTTCATACTTAAAATGAAGTAAAACATTTTTACAAATAACAAGACTGTATGAATTACCAATAGGCTTTAAAGAAAGCAAATTATGCGTTTGATATTTAACTCTATCACGGATTCTATCAACAATTTTGTAGAATCCTTCTTCTACATCTATTTTTGAAAAATATTTAGCCATTATTTCATCTGGTATTCTACCAAGTTCTTCGTTTGAAAAAATTCCATTAGCAATTACATTTCCAAAATTTCCTCCTTCATCAATATCTGAAGCTTCAATTATTAGATTTTTGAACGCAAAATTGCCCATACTTTCTGCTAATAGAATTGCAAGAGTATAAGGTTCGGGGCCAAAAGCACATCCAGCATCCCATACTTTAATTTTGCTACGACCGCTAACTTCGGGTACCATAAATTTTACAGCATGTTCTAATGTGTGTGTATCTCTAAAAAAGAATGTAAAAGCCATTAACAATACTCCAAAAGTATAATTTGTTTATACGTGAAATCATTTTTTATTTAGCTGAATTTATTTCATTAGACTTAAAATTGCCTGAACTTTGTACTATTTCCAATTCTTCCGAAGAAAATACTTTATCAATATCGAGGAGTATTATAAACTTTTCTTCTCGCTTTCCCATTCCTTTAATAAACTCTGTATTTAGTTTTGTACCAATCCTTGGTGCTGGTTCAATATTTTGTGGTTCAATTTCAAAAACCTCTTGAACCGAATCAACTAATGCCCCAAGAACAGCAGTTTCGTCTCCAAGTTTCACTTCAACAACAACAATACAAGTGTTTACTGTTCTTTCTGTTAAGTTCATCCCAAATTTCAAATTCATATCAACAACAGGAACGACACTGCCTCTAAGATTAATTACACCACACATAAAATCTGGTGTTTGCGGTACCTTGGTTATTTTAATATAATCAAGAATCTCGCGTACCTGAGCAACATCCACTCCAAAAACTTCATCACTTAATTTGAAGGTTAGATATTGTTTTGTTTCGTTTAGTACTGAGTTACTCATCCTTTTTCTCCTTAAGATTAATTCTCTTTATTATTCTTGAAACTGAGTATTAAAAATTATTTTCTATTATTTCTTCATTTTCAGTAAGCTTATTAATATCAAGTATTAGAGCAACTGTGCCATCACCAAGTATTGTTGCACCCGAAATTCCTTCAACATTTTTATAATATTTTCCTAACGATTTAAGAACAGTTTGATGCTGACCAAAAACTTGATCAACCACAAAACCAACTTGATGATTATTTATTTTAGCTATTACTACTTGTTCTATTTTTGGTCTATTGGTTTTAATAGAAAATATTTCGCGGAGGCTTATATATGGAATAATTTTTCCCCTGATATTTACAATATGTCGCCCATGAGCCTTTTTTATATCTTCTTCTGAAAGCTCAATACATTCTTCTATGGATGAAAGTGGAAGCACATAATGATCTGATTCAATTTTAACCAATAATCCATCAATAATTGCAAGTGTTAATGGAAGTTTTAGAGTAATTACAGTGCCTTTTCCCAACTCGCTTGAAACTTGAACAGAGCCGCGCAATCCTTCAATTGCTCGTCTTACAACATCCATTCCAACACCACGACCTGAAACGCTTGTAACTTTTTTAGCTGTCGAAAATCCAGGAGCAAAGATTAGCGAATAAAGTTCAGTATCGTTCATTTCAGTCGTTTCCGAAATTATGCCCGATTTAATAGCTTTTTCTCTAATTGCTTCTTTATTTAAACCAGCTCCATCGTCAATAATTTTAATTAAAACATTTCCACCCGATTGAGAAGCTGATAAATGAACTTTTCCCATTGACGATTTTCCCACTCTAATTCTTTCTTCGGGAGCTTCAACTCCGTGATCTATCGAGTTTCTAATAATATGAATTAGCGGGTCATTTAATTTTTCAATTACTGTTTTATCAAGTTCGGTTGCCGCACCATCAGTAGAAAGTTCAACTTCTTTGCCCAATTCGTTTGATAAATCACGAACCAATCGTTTAAATTTGCTAAATGTTGAACCAATTGGAAGCATTCTAATATTTAATGCACTATCGCGCAGTGACCAAGTAATGCGTTCAACTTCTTCTGAAATGGAAATCATGTCGTTATTATTGTTGCTAATTGCTACTTGACTTAATGTAGCTTGAATTGTAACTAATTCACCAACAAGATTTACCAATTCGTCCAGTTTTTCTGAACTAACTCGAATGCTTGAAACTGAATCTGCTTCACTGTGACCATTTGAAGCTTGAGCTTGCTTTTTGGGAGCATTTATTTCTGATTGCATTTCTTGTTTTTGCACTGAAAAGTATTCTTTCAGAATTGAACGGAAATCATTTGTGTTATTTTGAGCATTTTGTGAAATAATATTTTGAAGTTTCGTAAAATCTATTTCAAAATCTTTAGGAATTTCATTTGAAATATTTTCAAATGTTAGTTCACTATTATCGGCAACAAAAATGAAAACATCTTGCAAATCGTCCAAAGTTTTCGTCGTTTTCAAGAAAATATTCCAATAACAATAACATTCTTCTGGATTTAGCATTATAAAATCTGGAGTTTTGTCAAAATGTGCGGATAAAACCATACTGCCCATTTCGCGAAGTTCATCAATTAACATAAGCGGATTTGTTCCAGTCAAAAACAAATCTTTTCCTGGAATAAATCGGATATGAAAATGATGGTGTTTTTCGCTTGATTTATTATTAGAACTACTTTGTAGCTCAACAGCATCTTTTGTTTGTTTTTTTTCTGTTTTATTATAGCCAGAAACAATTTCTCTAAAGGACTCAATAATTTTTTTTGTATTCTCTTCGTTTATATTAGTATGAGAGCCAGTATTAACCAACATATTAGAAATCTCATCACGTGCAAGTAAGGTTAAATCAATAATATGTTTTGTTACACCCAGTTTACCATTTCGGATTAGATCATACGCTGTTTCAATATCGTGTGTGAACAAAGCAATGTCGTCAAAACCAAACATTGAAGAAGAACCCTTAATAGTGTGCAAAGCACGAAACAATTTAGCTATTAACTCAGAATCTGTTGGTGCGTCTTCCACCGCCAATAAAGTAATTTCCAACTCAGCTAGCAATTCTTTTGTTTCTTCAATAAACGCTTGTTGTAATGAATCAATCATCCTATCACCTTTTTAACAACTGTTACTAATTGTTCTGGCTTAAACGGTTTAACTATCCAGCCTGTAGCTCCTGCACTTTTGCCTTCCATTTTCTTTTCGCTTTGCGATTCTGTTGTTAGCATTAGAATTGGGGTGAATCTAATTTTTGGTTTGATTCGTAATTCCTTAATTAATGTAATACCATCCATTCGTGGCATATTTAAGTCGGTAATTACAAGATTATATGTTGCGCTATCTATTTTTGCAAGTGCATCAACTCCATCGCAAGCTTCAACAACATCATAACCCGCTTCTCTAAGAGTATATGCTACCATTTGTCTAACACTGGCAGAATCATCAACAGTCATAATTGTTTTAGGCATTGTCTTCTCCATTTTGTTCACCTACTATTTCCAGAACTTTTGTCGCATCACAATAACCAATTTGTTTTAGCGCTTTAACAAATTCGTTTTGTTCCTTTATTTCAAATGAAACTTTTTTATTAATTGATTTACATTTTGCAAGAAAAGAATGTAGTATTTGAACAAAAGTAACATCAATAGGAGTTGGTGATTCTAAAGTGATTTTTAAATCCGCATCCTTTTCTAACTCATCTGTGAACAGTTTATATATTTCAGCTGCATAGTTTATTGTTAGTTCATTTTGAATAATCATATTATTTTGTCCTCCACAAGTAAAATCATTAGTCAGTCTTTTCTAAAACAGTTCTATATTATCATCTAGACCGTCATTATCAGATTTTGATGTTTCCATCATTATTGATAAATCTGCCGATGTGTTAGTATAATTATTATGTATTTCTCTTTCACTCATCATAGTGTATTTGCTAGCATTTTTACGTGTATTGTGTTCACGCTTAGAAGCTATATTATATTGTTTTTCTAAATAATTAGTAATTTGGTCAAACCCAGAAATAATTGGATTAAGCATCTGCTCAGCAGCTATATGAATATTTATATTCTGGACTGTTATTTTAAGTTCATCCTTAAATAGTTTTACAATTCCATCAAGCGCTTTTGATTCATCCATCGATTTTTCTTCAACCATTTTGATAGAACCAACAAGTTGATTTAATTCTTGAATTGTTGTTTCTAAAAGTCTACTTGTTGTTTGTTGACGCGATGCAATCAATTCCGATCTTAAAGCACCAGAGAGCTTGTCAATTGTCACCAATACTTCATTTGTCTGCTCAGTTTGTTCCTTTGCTTCAAACGATAATTTCTGAATAGCTTCAGCCAATACACCAAGTGATGCCCCTTCTTTTCCTAAATGAGCTGCTTTAATTTGTGCATTCAAAGCTACCAATTCAATTTCTGACCCTACTTCTTCTATCATTCCAATCTGGCGAGCTAAATCATTTACTATTGTAACAATTTCTTCAATTGATTTATCCAGATTTTTCTCAATTATTATGTTTTCTTCAAGACCTTTTTTTATGAAGCACAAATTCTCTTTTATCATCTCTTGGTGTAAATTTCCACTTGTGGAATCTGTACTTATAATCTTGCGGGATTCTTCAAAAAGTTCATCAACCCCTGCTTCCACCTCATGCAAACTTCCAATTATTGAAAGAACTGATTTTGTAAAATTTGCTAAAGTGCCGCTTAACTGTCTGGATTGTAATTCAAGATTATCATGGATATAAGAAAAATCTTCAACATCGTTTTCTGCAATTCCAGTTGCTTTTGCTTTCATCTCTTCCAAAGCTTCATCAACGTGCTGCAATTGCTGCCTTGCAATATCATGAAACTGAATATCCTGCACAATATTGCCCAAATATATTGTCAATTTTGCACCAACAACTTTTATTTCGCCAATTGCTGTAGCACAAACAAGATTTTTATGTTTAAACGTTTCAAGAGAATGAACGGTTGATTCGTCAAATCGTTTATTTTGTTTATCCTGCTCAACAGCTAAGTTTACCAATTCACCTAATGATTTTGCTAGGTGAAGCAATAAACCATTTGTTTTATCCTTAATAACCTTTTTTCTCTCACCAATTTGTGTGCTCATTTTATCAACCGTTTCTGCTAATAAAAAGAATCCGCCATCAGAAATATTTAATCTTGCACTTTCAATTTTGGCTGCAATACCAAGCATACGAAGAGTTTTTACTATTTTATCAAATCCACTAAGACTATCTTCTATATATGATAATTTATTGTGAATATTTTGAAGATCTTGTTTGTCTTTTTCAATAGTTTCTGAGGCTTCTTCAAAATGCTTTCCAATTGTATTAAACAATCCGCTAAGTTTATCCATTCCAGCAGTAACTATATCGGTACCAATTGCTTCAATAATTTTTTTTGCGTGATTATTTACTCTATTGCTAAAATTTTGATATTCTCTTAGTTTGCCGCCTATGTTTAGAAAATCATCTTCCGATATTGTAAGGAATTGCTCAACTTGATTTTGCAAATTGCTCAATTCTATTTCAATTTCCCTGCGATAAACAGTTTCTTGATTTACGCTAAGTTTTTCACTTTGTGATATGGTGCTAGTATTATAAACCGTCAATTTAATACCCACTTTTTCTGTTTTGGATCAAATACATTTGAACACTCCTTACTAAATAAACTAACTTTAATTAACACGTTTTCTAATTATTCAAATTTCAAGTTTTTTCTACGTAATTATCGCTACCCAAAAAGACTTTGTTAGTAAATTTGTTCTAAACGGTATTTTTTTGTAATTGAACGGTAATTACATTTAATTAAATAACATATTGGGTTGCGAAAACGAATAGGAAGTGTAAAAAATCAGTTTTACTTTGTTACGAATTTTGAAAACATAATATATTATTGATAATCATGCATAATTTGAGCATTATATTTATGCTAATTTAATACATTAATCTGGGCTAAAAGGTTGGAATAGAAGCTACAAAATGAACAAATAAGATTTTACTATTTTCTTGAAATTATAAAATGCAAAAATTACAAAATAGATTAATAAGCTCTTGATGAAAACGTAGCTATACAATTGACATAAAATTTACCGCTTAATAACGTGATTTTACCGTTTGGGACAAACCATTCTAAAAAAAGAAAAATTTTTACGATAGTTACATGAAAATGTTATAATATTATTTACTTGTTGTAAAATGAAGAGATTAAAAGATGTATAAAATATTAGTAATTGAAGACGATAGCAAACTTAGAAAAAATATTTGTGAATTGTTGGAAAACGAAGACTACAAAGTTGAACATGCTGAAAATGGTCTAATTGGCGTAGAAATGGCAAGAACCACATATCCCGATTTAATTATTAGCGACATAATGATGCCAAAAATGAATGGTTTTGAAGTTTTAAAAGAATTGTTAAAAGATGAAGAAACTGCGTCAATACCATTAATATTTTTAACAGCAAAAGCAGAAGTGGAAAGTTTTAGAGAAGGAATGAATTTAGGAGCTGACGATTATTTATTCAAACCGTTTCGAATTACTGATTTACTTACTGCTATTGAAACTAGATTAAAAAAGAAAGAACTAGCAACTCTTAAGATAAGAGAAATGCAAGAGCAAATTTCAAGAAAAATACCTCATGAATTGCGCACACCATTGGTACCAATTTTGGGGCTTTCCGAACTGATTGATGAGGAAATGGATATTACTGAAATTAAAGAAATGGCAAAAATAATTAGAGCAAATGGAAAAAGATTACATCAAAAAGTTGAAAAATTTATACTCTATAACGACCTTATTATTGAAGAAAAAAAGACCAAAAACAAAGCTGGCAGTTTAAGTAATACACTAATATGTGAAGAGATAATTTATCAATGCTTATCTGAAATTGAAAATAAACTTAAACCTACCGACCGAGTAAGATTAAAAGTTGAACCAGCTTCTATTATACTTCCCGAATACTTTTTTACCACAATTATAAAAGAACTAATTGAAAATGGATTAAAATATTCTGAAGAAAATACTTTTGTAACAGTTGAAGGAATAAAAGAGAACAATAATTATAAACTGACTATTTCTGACTTAGGTAGAGGTATGACTGAAAGAGAAATTAACTTAATTAATGCATTTGAAAAATTTGGCAAACAGCAATTTACAGAGGCAGGTTTTGGCTTAGGATTAACTATTGTAAAAAAAATATTAGACTCACACAACTGTAAATTTTTAATTAATAGTGAAACAAACAAATTCACACGTTGCGATGTGCTAATTCCACTTTATTAAAAAAAAGGACTATTTTGGAAAACTACAAAACAATAGCTGCTTTTTTTGAGAAAATACTAATGATGATTAATCTAATTGAAAATCAAACTAAGCAATTAGAAGAAAAAATTTCGGCAATTAGGAAAATGACCGAAACTAAAAATTGTTATGATGATTCATTGAAAATTTTACTTTGCCTAAAGGACAAAAACGAACAACTAAAACATGAAATATCCTCGCTTGCTTTTCAAATAACCGCTAGAGATGAAAACATTATTGAAATATTAGATAGTGTATTTTTAGATCATGAAAAAGTAAACTCTTTAACAGCAACACTATTGGCAGAAGAAATTTTACCTAAATTTAATAACTGATTAAAATAAACGAAAGAATAGAACCTCATATACAATAAGACAACAATATGATTATTGTAAATGTGGTTTAGGTAAATATGATAGTGCAAAATATTTTACAGAAACTCATATTTATTCAAGAACATTAGTTGGTTGTAATCTAGTCTTTATATTCTCCAAATTTATATACATAAAGTTTATTTCGTGAATCATTTACCAAATAAACTAAATTCTGTTTGAAATCAATTGCTAATCCTTCCATTTTATCAAAAAGAAGTTCATGTTTTTCAGTAATTCCCAAATTTTCATCAAAGCAGAAAATCAATTTACTTTCGTCACTAATTCCCCAAATTCTGTTCTTAGTGTTATCGCAACAAATTCCTGAAATATCTTTTATGCCCTTTATATCAAAAGTGGAAACAATCGAAAAATTGGAATCCAGTTTTAATAATTTTACAGGCTGTTTTTCATTTGCAATATAAAAATTGGAGTTGCATAAACTTATTCCTTCAAAACCTTTATTCCTTTTGCCTTTAAAATTAATCTTTCTTCTCGAAAGCTTTTTGCCAGTTATTGATAATTCAATAATCTCATGTTTTCGTTCCTCTGCAACCCAAAGCACATTTTTTATTGAATCATATTCAATTCCCTCAAAATCATCACCAAAATAATTTAATTTATTAATGATATTCCCCTTTAAATCCATTTGATAAACGCAATTGTCAGGGGTATCGCTAACTGTCCACAAAGATTCTGAATTTTTGCCCAAACTTAATCCAGATGGTTCTGGAACTTGAATATTATATTCAGCAATTAAGATAAGTTCTTTAGTTGGTTTAATAACTTGTGCATTTTTGCCGCTTGGTAGCAAAAAGAGAACCCAAACAAAAGTTAGGTGGATATATATTTTATTTGTAAAAATCATTTTCTTGACCTTAAGAAGATGCTTAAAACATTTTACCTTTTAGTATAACTAAATATATAATTTATTTTAAGTATAATTACCTTAGTGATTTTTTACTAATACATTATAAATGTAAATTATCATTAAATGTCTATGAGTGGTCGTTGGTTTTTTATGGCGAAGTTCTATGAAAGACAGAAAATGTTCTAAACTATTATTTATGGAAATATTTGGCAAATTCTCATAATAACAGATTGTAGATTTTTACCGAGCATGGCATTATAAACAAAGATTGCGGAAATTTTTTATTATAATGCTGTTATTATTAGAACTCAGCTATTTTTAGTTGCCGAGAAACCTAAATTAAATCAGAACGTGCCAATAAAAATGAAGTAAAAAATTTAGATTACACTTTTTTACAAATTTTTCGATAACTATAGAATGAGCATAAGTGATTTAAAATATAAAAAAGTTACCTTACTTTTCGTTAATTTTACCATATCTTGATAATTTCTATTGTAATAATTACTGTGCTCACAGTTCTCTGTTGGTTTTTACTCAAAACAAAGAACAATATAAATGGTGTAGTTTTTGATATATTTAACTTTTTAACAATTAAAACTATTAAAAATACTTATGGGAACAGGACAAATGTTATTAACTCTTTCTGCACTAGTGCTTCTTTCACTAGTTGTTTTAAGAGTTCTAAATGGTTTTCTTAACACCAACAGCATTTTAATGGAAACTAAATTTGGTGTACTTGGTGTTTCACTTGCTACTTCTATATTGGAAGAAGCTATGGGAAAAGCGTTTGATGAAACCACCGCAAATAGCGGTGTAGCTTATGCTACAACAGATTTGTCATCAATTGGATCAGATGGAGAAATATATCCTAATTTTGATGATTTTGACGATTTCAACAATTTAAATTTTAGCACTTATGATACAACTATTGAAAGTAATCGTTTTGCAAAAATGTACTCTGCTGAATATTTAGTTAATTGTACGGTAGGATATATCAATCCCGCTTCACCTAACCAGTTTTCAGCATCAAAAACTTGGCATAAAAAAATTACAGTACAAATAACAACTCCATCAAGTAAAGACACTATTTCAATGTCAACAGTTTATAGCTATTTTTATTATAGGTAAATAAATGGGTTTTAGCACATTAATTGACATATTAGGTTCTATCATGATTGGTGGAATTCTTCTTATGATTTTACTAAGATTAAATGATTCTGCTGTTCAAAATTCATTTCAATATAATTGTGAAGCTATTACACAAAGAAACCTTGTTGAAATAGTACAACTTCTTGAACATGATTTTAGAAAAATTGGTTTTTGTAAAGATTGGAATAATTTCCCTGACCCAACAAAGGCAATTATTGCTGCAGATAGCACAACTATTACTTTTCTTTGTGATGTGGATAGTGACAAGGATATGGATACTTTAAGATATATTCTCGGTTCTTCAGATGAACTATTGCAAACACCTAACCCAAATGACAAAATGCTTTATAGACAAGTTAATAACGAACCTCTTGGTGGTGCTAATTTGGGAGTTACTCAGTTTAAGTTAACTTATTTTGATTCTTTTGGAGTTGAAATTCCTTTCCCAATTTTAACTCCATCAGAAATTTATACTATGCAAATTGATCTTGTTGTTGAAGATGTTGTTGCATACAATCAAGAATACAATAGAGTTTTTTGGAGACAGATTAGATTGGCTGCAAGAAATTTAGGAAATAGATAGGAGTTTACCATGGGTGGAAAAGGCGCAATTTTATTAGTATTATCGTTCAGTATGCTATTTTTAATTTTTGGACACAGATATAATTGGTTATCTTCAGATTCAATTGATAATTATTCAAATTATTATATACTTACAAAAGCCCATAATATTGCGGTAAGTGCTGCAAATATGGCGGCAAATGAAGTTTTTATGGATAAGTCCTGGGATGCTGGCTATGAGAATGTTCCTTTTGATGGTGGTTCGTTCAGTGTATATGTAAGCAACCCAACTGCATCTACTGTTACTGCAGCGGCTTCAAATAGCGGACATGGACATGGGGCGGCTTCATCCAAAATTGAAATTTGTCATATTCCACCTGGAAATCCAGCAGCTAGAAAAACATTATATCTTCCTGCAGCAGCTATTCCCGCACATTTGGCTCATGGCGATTATCTTGGTTCCTGTGATGGCGAAGCTGCTAGTAGCGATTTGGTTACAATTGTTGCTCAAGGAACATTTAGCGATACCACAGTTACTGTTTACGTTGATCTAAGAGGAAGTAATTTTGCAAAGTTTGGAAATTTTTATAAAACTGTAACGGCATACCCAGCAACAGGTGATACTTTTCACGGTCCTTTTCATGTTAATGCTAAGCTAGTAACAGATGGGAAACCAGTATTTTGGGGTAAAGTTACAGCTAAAGATGGTCTCAAAAAACAAGGTTCTCCTCCAAAACCAGTATTTAATGGAGGTTTTGAAACTGGTGTTGATATTCCTTTAGAGTTTGATACAACAGGAATGCGAGCAGCAGCTGCGGATAATGGAAAGGTTTTTAGAGACACTACATTTACAAATAAAACTACAAATGTATCTTTAAATTTTTTAGCAACTGGGCAAGTTACTTATAGCCAGCAAATTGGGTCTGGTTCTTGGTCCGCTCCTAAAACAGTTCCATTAGCAACACTTGCGCCTGGTGGAGTAATTTATGTTGAAAGAGGAAATGTTTATGTTGAGGGAATCGTAAGCGGTCGTGCAACCATTGTTGCAAGTAAACTTGGGAGTAGCGGTTTTGGAAATATTTATCAGACAAATGATTTAGTATATAATGTTGATCCAAAAGTCAATTCTTCTTCATCAGACATGCTGGGACTTGTGGCTGAACAAGATATTAGACTTCAATATAATACTAATACACGTGGACATGATATTTTAACAATGGCGTCAATGTTTGCATTAAATGGCGATATTGGTCCAGAGACAGCATTAATTGATTATCCAACTTTAAATAGATGGATTATTACTGGTGGACTAATTGCTAATGGAATACGTGTAACCGCTCGGTATTCGGGCAGTAATCCTTATAAAGGTTATAAATTTGTCCACCATTTTGACGAAAGATTTTTGAAATCTGTACCCCCTTATTTTCCACACACTAAAAACTTTGAAGTAGTTTCTTGGTATGAATAATTTTATTGGTAATTATTACTTTTCTCTTTAATTTAATACTGTAATAATTACCACCATCTTATTTATTTATAATATTTTATATAAATATGAGTAAAATATTATAGCATGATAATTGTACTATTTATAATTTAAATCTTAGAGATTTTGCTATGAATACTGGACAAATGATGATTACTCTTGCCGCGGTTGTTCTTCTTTCAATGGTAATATTAAGAGTTACTACAAATTTTCTTACAACTGATGATGTTCTTATGGAATCTAAATTTGGTGTTCTAGGAATTTCATTAGCTACCTCAATGATGGAAGAAGCAACAGGAAAACAATTTGATGAACAATCTGATAGTGGAACAATATTATTAATATCTGACCTTTCTGAAATAGGACCAGATGCTGGGGAGGTTTATCCTTATTTTGATGATTTTGATGATTATGATGGTCTAGTTAAGATTGATTCTTCAATGCCTTCGGCTGTTTATAAAATTGAATGTAACGTCAATTTTGTTAATCCCGCAAATCTTGATGGTTATTCTGTTGCCAAAACTTGGCATAAGAAAATGCAACTTTTTATTACAACTGAATCAAGTTCCGACACAATTAAGATGGAAACAATTTATAGCTACTTCTTTTATAGGTAATCAAAATGGGATATAGTACTTTAATTGACATATTAGGCTCTATAATGATTGGCGGAATACTACTGCTGATTCTATTGCGTTTAAACGATGCAGCTGTTGCTAACTCTTTTCAATATAATGCCGATCTAATTATTCAAAAAAACTTAGTAGAAGTTGTTTCTCTCCTTGAGTTTGATTTACGAAAAATTGGATATTGTGCTGACTGGCAAGCTTTACCAAATCCAGCTAGGGCAATTATTGCGGTAGATTCAAACAGTATATCTTATTTAACAGATGTTCCAACAGTGGCACATCCAAATGGAGATGGAATTGTTGATACATTGAGTTATTTTCTAGGACCAGCATCGGAACTTGCTGCTACTCCTAATCCACGAGATAGAATGTTATATAGACGAGAAAACAGCGGTGCAAATCTTGGCTCAAATATGGGTGTAACTGAATTTAAATTTAAATTTTTTGATACTTTTGGAGCCGAAATTCCGTTTCCAATTTCTGTTCCTGGAGAAATACAATCCATGCAAATTGATTTGGCTTTAGAAGATGTTGCTGCGTATGATGAACAATATAAACGAGTATTTTGGCGACAAATTAGATTAGCCGCCAGAAATTTAGGAAATAGGTAGGAGAGTTTGAGATGGGTGGGAAAGGTGCAATATTGTTGGTTTTGTCTTTTAGTGTTCTCTTTCTGGTTTTAGGAAGCAAATTTAATTGGTTGGCTACCAATTCTGTTGATAATTTAACAGTTTACTATTCTGAAACCAGAGCTCACAATATTGCTGTTAGTGCTGCAAATTTGGCTGCAAACGCTATCTTTTTTGACGGTAGCTGGGATGAAGGATTTGATGATATTGATTTTAATGAAGGTAAAATTAGTGTTGTAGTTACTGATGTGGGTGACGAAAAGTTGCTAACGTGTACTGGAACTTATAACGATGTTTCTAAAGAAGTAAAAATTAGATTTAAACCCAGTAATTTTGCAAAATTTGCCTATTACATGAATCTATTTGGTGGTGCTGATAAATTTGTAACCGGTGATACTATTTGGGGTCCATTTCATACAAATGGTAAACTCACTACCGTTGGCAGTCCAGTTTTTATGGGAAAAGCAACAACTAAACTTGGGCTCAAAATGTTTGCCCCTAAAGACCCCAAATTTTATGGTGGATATGAAAGCGGTGTTGATGTTCCTTTCGAATTTGATACAACAGGAATTCCATCTGCCGCAGCAACTGGAGGAAAATTATATCCCGCTGGTCCACAAGATGTTAGATTGATTTTCAACAGCGATGCCACAGTTACACATAGCACATCACCAAGCGGATCTGGAGTCTGGTCAGCAGCTGTTACAGAGCCAATGTCTACATTTGCTCCAAATGGAGTTGTCTGGAATCCCAAAGGAAATTTATACGTTTCTGGCACAGTAAATGGTAAATACACAATTGGCGTTGGTATCAGTTCTGGTATTGGCAGTGGGAATGTTTATATAGAAGATGATTTAGTTTATAGAACAGATCCTATAGAAGACCCAACTTGCACAGATATGCTGGGAATAGTTTCTGGAAATAATGTTTTCATTTCCGATTTACCCGCCAATTATCACGATGTAAATATTCATGCTTCCATTTTGGCTTCCAAAGGTGGTTTGTCTGTAGAAAACCTAAACACTTTCCCAAATGGAGGAGATTTATATATAGCTGGTGGAATTATTGGCTATCAAAATCAAAGTTTTGGACTTTATAGTGGAACCTCATTAACTAACGGCTTCCATTTAAAATTAAAATATGATGAACGCTTTATGGTTGCTTCACCACCACATTTTCCTTTAACCGATGGATTTGAAATAGTTTCTTGGTTTGAATAATATTTGCTCATAACACCTTCCATTTTTTCCTCGATAATGGAAGCATTTAATAGTCCCAATTTTTATTGGGACTTTTTTTATATTCCACTACTAATTTATTTCAATTTACTAATAAAAATTCTTCAATAGTTAAAATATAAAGACAGAAAAATATGCAACTAATTACTACGCTTTTCATAATCTTAACTCCAATTTTACTTTTTGCTCAACAATATACAGTTGAAGGAACCATAACTGATAGAATAAATAAGCGCCCTTTGGAATATGCAAACATACAAGTTCTTAACACATCGCTTGGCACTTCCGCAAATGGTAGTGGAAAATATTTACTGCGATTAGAAAAGGGAGAATACAAACTACTTGCTTCATATATTGGATATCAATCAGATACAATTTCATTAAATGTAAATATGGATATTCCTATTAACTTTAAGCTAAATCGCACTTCACTAAAGTTGGATGAAATAACCGTGCTTCCAAAAGAAAATCCAGCAAATGCCGTAATTAGAAAAACCATTGCAACCAAAAACAAAAGAAATAGTAAATTAAGTTCATATAAATTTAATGCTTATACAAAGGGCGTTATTAAATCAACGCAAGATATTTCGGCAAATTCAAACAGCGTTGGAATTGGTCTTGGAGTTAAAGATACTGCAGAGTTAAAGATAACTGGCATTTTAGAAAACGAAAGTGTGGGTTATTTCCAAAAATCCAACAATTATAAAGAAGAAATTACAGCTCAAAAACAAAGTGCCAATTTTCCATCCTCAATTAATATGTTAACCGGTGGACGAGTAATTCAAAATTTTTATTCCGATGATATTAAGTTTTTTGGAAGAGAACTTGTGAGCCCAATTGCTGAGAATGCTTTGGACTATTATTATTATTTCATTAAAGATACATTGGCAATTGATAACAAACACGTTTTCCAAATTCAATTTGAGCCTGATTACAAATCCAACCCCGGTTTTATTGGTAATCTTTTTATAACCGATAGCACTTTCAATTTAATAAAACTTGACGTTCAATTAAACGATGCCGCAAATCCCGGTGGAATTTTTTCGCTGGTTAATATTATTCAGCAATACCTTCCTTATGCAGATTCTATTTATATGCCAATAGATTACCGTCTTTTTGTTAGCGGAAATATTTTGGGAATGGCAAAATTTGCTTTTGATATTGAATCCGTTTTATATAATTATAATATAAATCCTAAAATTGATGATGATTATTTCGATATGGTTGTTCTAAAAATACTTCCAGAAGCAGGCAAAATGGATTCATCATATTGGAGCAATAATCAGAAAATACCTAATTCACTTGAAGAAAATGAAGCTTACAAAAGAATTGATAGCGTTGAAGCCGTTCCAAGAACTTTTGCCAATTCTTTTTCGTGGCTTTCAAGCAGAACTTGGTTAAATGATAACTTTTCAACTGTTGGAACTTTGAGTTTGTATCACTTTAATAAAGTGGAAGGTCACGCATTGAACGGTGCAATTTATTATAACGATTTTCTTAACAAAAGGTTTTTTAGCACAGTGGATTTTAACTATGGATTTATGGATGAACGATTTAAATCAAGTTTTTCTGCGGACTATCTGTTAGGTGAATATAGAACAACCCAAATTTCCTTTTCGGCTTTTAATAATCTTAGTGTTCTCTTTTCTCAATCGGATGAATACGGTAAACTTCTATCCACAATTACATCGTTACTGCTTCATAACGATTTTAGAAACCATTACTATTCCAACGGTTTTAATTTTAACATAACAGGTGCAGTTTTTCCAATTCTAGATTTGGGAATAGGGTTTAGCAACACAAGCTACAAAAACAGCAATGTAAACACTGAGTTTTCATTTTTCAGAAAGGACAATTTATATAAAACAAGTATAAATATTTATGAAGGGAAAATAGTAACTGCTTCCACAAACTTTAGTTTGGATTTTAGAAAGTATATTGAGGATGGATTTTTTAGACGCCGCACTTCACAAGGAAAATCATTTTTCACGCTCGATGGCGAAGCTGTATTTAGCAATAAATCAATGCTTAAAAGTAATCTCGATTTTCAGATTTATAAATTAAATTTATACGTAAATCTTAATTCGTTTAAGTCAACAAAATACATTTTGGAAGCAAAAGGATTTTATTCATCCGAAGCAATTCCATATCAGCTAATGAGAGCAATACCTGGCAATGTTTCATCGTTAGGAAAAGATTTTACATTTCGCACAGTTAATATATTTAGCACTATCGGCGACCGTGTTTTTACGGTAACATCTCAATATCAATTTAACGATGAGCTTTTCAAAATGTTAAGAATACCATTTCTGGAAAACGCTCGCCTTAATTTAGACGCACATTTCAACATTGCCTGGTTAAGCATTCTTGAAGACTCAAAAAATCTAAACGCCACATCTTTTCAAAATTACTTTCCACAGTTTATTAAACCGCTATACGAAATTGGCTTTGGAATTGGACACCAGTTAATTCCACTTAAATTAGAATTTACTTGGCGCTTAAACCATAGAGATGAAAACAGTTTCGTAATTGGAATAAACTCATTTGCGTTTTAGACTTTAGATTACAAACAAGCTTAGCAATTAAACCATCTCAGATTTTTGTTTAAATGGGTCCCTATTTATTAAAAGTGTACCATAATATTCATCAAAAAGTTGTGCAACTTAATTTCTGTCGAGAAGTGTTCCTCGATAGTAGTAAAAGATTTATCAGCAATACTAAATCCACTACTTGGTGTAACCTCCAATTTAGAAGATTCAAAAATGGTATCTGGTGGCGAGGCATATGTTTCGGCATTAGCTTATTGCAACTGTGTTAAACTTGCTGCAAAAATGGATATACCGGATGCAAAACCAATTTATGATGATTTGAAACAACGCTTTGTAAAAAAGTGACTCACCCTAAATCCCTCTCTTCAAAGAGAGGGACTTTTAAAAATACAAAATTAGATTGATTAAATTTTTTATAGTGCAATCCAAAAGCCCTCCATTTTTAAGCAATGCCGTCAACTTAAAGATGGAAATGTGGCTATCTGTAAGATTCATTTGGAAAAGCCATTATAATTTTTGTTTTTCTAAAATCAGTTTACTAAAGTAAACGGCAATTGCCGTCGCTTTTAAGCGACTGGAGAAAAATAAATAGAGAAAAAATGGCTTTAGCCACATTTGA
>JAHISP010000098.1 GCA_018818165.1 Bacteroidota bacterium
CCACGTCGCCCCCTTCACGGGGGCGTGGATTGAAACTTGTAATTCGATTCCCGTCATCAAAATAAACACACGTCGCCCCCTTCACGGGGGCGTGGATTGAAACGTTCCCGGTAGTCGCGGCAACGGTAATGACGTAATGAGGTCGCCCCCTTCACGGGGGCGTGGATTGAAACGTTCCATCAGGCGTGCCTGGAGATGCCGCAAGCTGTCGCCCCCTTCACGGGGGCGTGGATTGAAACGATTACGATATGGGTTTAGCAATCAAAGGATTTAAGTCGCCCCCTTCACGGGGGCGTGGATTGAAACGTACAGACCAGACACCCGAGTCCTATTGAGGCCCCTGTCGCCCCCTTCACGGGGGCGTGGATTGAAACTCTCTTACTATTGCCATATTACGATTAAAAACCTGTCGCCCCCTTCACGGGGGCGTGGATTGAAACACATCCCCCCAAGTACCAAAATAGGGCAAATCGCGTCGCCCCCTTCACGGGGGCGTGGATTGAAACTACCCAATCAGCAGAGACACCAGGGACCCCTGTACGTCGCCCCCTTCACGGGGGCGTGGATTGAAACAAGCGATTTGTTCAACTCGCGATATGATGCTGTGGTCGCCCCCTTCACGGGGGCGTGGATTGAAACTCCAAACGCCATAGCAGACGCTCGGCTCAAATCTGTCGCCCCCTTCACGGGGGCGTGGATTGAAACCCCGGATGAAGGAACCAAAGTGTATGTCACTAAAAGTCGCCCCCTTCACGGGGGCGTGGATTGAAACAGTTTTAAATTCCCGATAATTGTCTGGGCTCCTAGTCGCCCCCTTCACGGGGGCGTGGATTGAAACCCAGTCCCTGCTTTCGTTGCATGTGGTCAACTGGTGTCGCCCCCTTCACGGGGGCGTGGATTGAAACCTCGCCAGTAACAATACAGAGGCATGGGAGCTGCAGTCGCCCCCTTCACGGGGGCGTGGATTGAAACGGATATGATCCGAAACTGATCACAAAAATCAAAAGTCGCCCCCTTCACGGGGGCGTGGATTGAAACCACGATATTCGTTCTCATGTTCACGCTCCCAGGTGTCGCCCCCTTCACGGGGGCGTGGATTGAAACTTGCTGAAGGGTACTTGTTTTCACCTATTACCCAGTCGCCCCCTTCACGGGGGCGTGGATTGAAACTCCAGAAAGTTCTACAGGGAAAAACAAAAGAATGGTCGCCCCCTTCACGGGGGCGTGGATTGAAACAAAAGACTGGCTACCCCTCAAAACATTAGCCCCAGTCGCCCACTTCACGGGGGCGTGGATTGAAACAGGCATAACTAACGTCTGGCCAACATCTACCTTTGGTCGCCCCCTTCACGGGGGCGTGGATTGAAACGCTCTGATTCAGTTTATAATTGAGTGCCTCTGCTGTCGCCCCCTTCACGGGGGCGTGGATTGAAACGTTAATCACAACAACACATGGCTCTTCGTCTTCCGGTCGCCCCCTTCACGGGGGCGTGGATTGAAACTTTGATCCGTCCAAAGCCCCTAGAATTTTTATATCGTCGCCCCCTTCACGGGGGCGTGGATTGAAACTGGTCCTGATGACATAGCAAAACTCCCAAAATTGTGTCGCCCCCTTCACGGGGGCGTGGATTGAAACTCCAAAAGCTCCACAAGGGATGGCTAGAATCACTGGTCGCCCCCTTCACGGGGGCGTGGATTGAAACGTAAAAACTGGCCTCCGGTGGCTCCAGGGGCCTCGTCGCCCCCTTCACGGGGGCGTGGATTAAAATCCTCAGAACTGACAACACGTTATTCAAAAATTGGCCTTCCATGAGAGGCCTGGAATGAAATAAATATGGTGTTAAGGATGTTCATAGTGTCATTAAGGAAGATAAAATTCTTTAGAAGGGACAGGCATTTCTGGGGGGAGAACCGTTACAGATAAAAGAATCACCAACCAGGAGTGATGGTGAGAGAAATTTTACCGGAAAAAATCGGTGAGATGCGGTATAAAAGATTGAGGAAATGCTAAGCAGGCGTTTCCGAATCTGTTTTTTTCTTACCGGGTCATCCCGGAATTCGATTTTTTACCAGTTTGTTTTGCCTAAGAGTATCCAATATCCTGGGAGTGGAGAGGAGAACTGTATGAAGGTAGTTGCTTTTTGTGGAAGTGCTCGGAAAGATGGAAATACGGCCCTGTTGTTAAAGACTGTTTTGGCAGAGATTGAGGTAGCCGGCATTGAAACCGAGCTGGTGCAGTTGGCAGGTAAGGGAATTCGTGGTTGCATTGCCTGCTATGAATGTTTTAAGAGAAAAGATGGCCGCTGTGCGGTGGAAAAAGATGTCATCAACGACTGTCTTGAGAAGATGAAGGGGGCTGATGCAATCCTTCTTGGTTCACCAACCTATTTTGCTGATGTCTCCTCCGAGATGAAGGCCCTGATGGATCGTTGTGGTATGGTCAGCAGGGCCAACGGCGATCTGTTTAAAAGAAAACTGGGAGCGGCGGTGGTAGCAGCTCGGCGCGCTGGGGCGATCCATGTCTTTGATTCCATAAATCATTTCTTTCTTATTGGCCAGATGATCGTGGTTGGTTCCGATTACTGGAATATCGGAATGGGTCGGGAAAAGGAAGAAGTGGCCAAGGATGAAGAGGGGATGAAGACCATGAAGGTCTTGGGGCAGAATATGGCATGGGCTTTGGAAAAGTTGCGATAGGAGTTATTGGGTGAGCAGAGAAGACAGGCAGGTGACCATCCTGGTAGTGGATGATGAACAGGTGCATCGCTATATGCTCTGTTCCATGTTTACGGAATGGGGTTGGAAGTGCGTGGAGGCCGACGATGGCCGTACTGCTTTAGAGGCTGTCGGGAAGTTTGTCTATGATGCGGTGCTGATGGATGTGCGTATGGCCAGGATGGACGGGATGGAAGCCTTTAAACGTATTCATGCCGCCCATCCCGCTCTGCCTGTGATTATTATGACTGCCTATTCCTCAGTGGATGCGGCCGTGAAAGCCATCAAGCACGGGGCCTATGACTATCTGACAAAACCTCTGGATTTTGACCGTCTGCGTCTGACCCTGGAACGGGCTGTGGATCGGAAACAGGTGGAAGAGAAGAAGCGAGAAAGAAAACAAGTCGATCCTGTTTCGAATCATTCCGCCATCATCGGCAATTCTCCCCCCATGCAGGAATTGCTGGAGATGATTTCTTATGTCGCCCCCACTGAGGCAACGGTCCTTATCACCGGTGAATCTGGAACCGGCAAGGAGTTGGTGGCTGCCGAGCTCCATCGCGGCAGTGAACGCCATAACGGGCCTTTTGTCCGGGTTAATTGTGCGGCACTGGCCGAAGGGCTACTCGAATCGGAGTTGTTCGGCCATGAGAAGGGGGCCTTTACCGGGGCTGATAAGCAGCGGGAGGGGAAGTTTGTTCAGGCATCCGGCGGGACTCTGTTCCTCGATGAAATAGGGGAAACCAGCCAGGCCATGCAGGTCAAGATGCTGCGGGTCCTTCAGGAGCATGAATTACAGCGAGTGGGCGGCCAGGAGACTATTCGTACCGATACCCGAATTATTGCTGCCACCAACCGTGATCTCGAGGAAGAGGTTCGGCTCGGTAATTTTCGTGAAGACCTCTATTATCGATTGAATGTGGTGACCGTGGCGGTGCCTCCTCTCCGAGACCGTGGCGGGGATATCCTCCTTCTGGTGAATCATTTCGTCCGTAAATTTTCGGAAAAAAACAGGCGGGTGGTTACAGGCGTCACACCAAAGTGTATGGCACTCCTGGCTTCTTATCGCTGGCCAGGGAATGTGCGGGAGTTAGAGAATGCCATCGAACGGGGGGTGATCCTCATGCGGGGAGAGCAGCTCACCGAGAAGAACCTGCCCCTTCCTATCCAAAAACAGGAGCATCGGGGGAAGGTGGCGTCGGTGCAGCCGATTTCTCTTGAGGACGTGGAGAAAAAACAGATCCTCAAGACCCTGGAAGATACCAAAGGCAACAAGAGTGAGGCTGCCAGAAGGCTGGGCATTACCCGGAAGACCCTGCAGAACAAATTGCATAAGTATGAAGAGGTCTGATGACCTTTAAAAAAAACGCTTTATCTGTCTTGTTGGAGTGGAATATCCACTGCGACCTTCCTTAGCTACCTTGTATTTCCTCAAATCCGCATATGAAATATAGTATGAGCAGGCTTGGCAGAGGGTTTTTTCGCCAAGTTATTCTCTTCACAAGTTAGGTGATTATGACAATGTAATGACAGCTGTCAGCGTCAGTTGACTATGGCAAAAGGCTGTGGTAATGGCTAAGAGCAGAAGGGAGAGGTGGAAGAATGTGAAATTTTGGATTTCCACTCTTTTTTCTTCGGTGATATATTTGAAAAGTTATTTAATCTTCCTGCTGGTGTCTCAGGCAGGATTTTCTGTTACCAAGGTAACGTTTTTAGAGTAGGGGGAGCGAGTCAATGAGGACAGATATCGTCCATATTGGTGCTGGTGAACTGACATACGAGATTCGCAATATCGTTAATGTCGGGATGAAATTACAAAAACTTGGGCTGAGTACCAACTGGGAAAATATTGGCGATCCCATTGCCAAGGGAGAAAAAATTCCTCTGTGGATGAAAGAGATCGTCTCCGATGCGGTTATGCAGGATTCCACCTATGGCTATTGTCCCACCAAGGGCGTCCTGACCACCCGTGAATTTATTGCTGCCGAGACCAATAGTCGGGGCGGGGTGCAGATTGATCCCGAAGATATTATCTTTTTTAACGGCCTGGGCGATGCCATTTCCAAGATCTTCGGATTTCTGCGTCGGACTGCCCGGGTCCTGGTGCCGACGCCAAGTTATACTACCCATTCTTCCGCTGAGGCTGCCCATGCTGGTGACAAGCCCTTAACCTACATCCTCGATCCCAACCATCATTGGTATCCGGATCTGGATGATCTGGAAAAGTCCATCAAGTATAACCCTGCCGTAGCCGGTATCCTTATTATTAATCCTGACAATCCAACAGGAGCGGTTTATCCCACCTATATCCTGGAGGCCATTGTTGAGATAGCCAAGCGCTATGATTTGTTTATCATCTGCGATGAGGTCTATCACAATATCGTCTACAACGGTACCTCCACATCACCGCTTTCGGATGTGATCGGCGATGTGCCGGCGATTGCCATGCGTGGTATTTCGAAAGAGATGCCCTGGCCCGGTTCCCGCTGTGGCTGGATTGAGGTGTATAACGGGGATAAAGACCCCATGTTTGCCAAGTATATTCAGTCCATCCTCAATGCCAAGATGGTGGAGGTCTGTTCCACGACTCTGCCGCAGACAGTGTATCCCAAGGTGGTGCAGCATCCAAAATATCAGAGCTACCTGGAAGAGCGGATCAGGCGCTATGAAAAGTTTTCCAATATCGCCTATGACTGTCTCAAAGGTGTGAAAGGGGTGCTGGTCAATCGTCCCAATGGGGCCTTTTACATGAGTGTCTGTTTTGAAGATGGAGCCCTTACTTCCAGACAGACCCTGCCCATCGAGAATGTTGAGGTAAAGAAACTGGTTGAATCGCTGGTGAGCCCTCCGGGAACATCGCTCGATAAACGTTTTGTCTACTATCTCCTCGGAGCCACCGGCATCTGTGTGGTCCCCCTGACCTCTTTTGCTACCTATCTCCAGGGATTCAGGGTGACTCTGCTTGAACGTGACGAAGAGATCTTTCGCCAGATTTTCACCACCATTGCCGAGGCTATAAAGCAGTATCAGGCGAGTTGATGGCCCAGGAGCCTGTCCGGGAATGCCCTTTTTTCCCAATTCTTCGGAATTCTCAAAAGATAAAGATCGTGATATCAATCGGATGGTTGTGTTGGATTTGTGGGGATTTTTCGATTTGAGAAGAAATGCCTGTTCTCGGACAAGCTCCTGGCAAAAAAAAATCTTCTTTGGCGGTACAGATTTTTGTCACTGTGGCGTTCCCTGGGTACGTCGCAGTCTTTTTTAACGTTGCAGGCAAAAAGATCGTGAACAGTTTGCAATATTCTATACTGCTCCTTTTGCGGGGAGACATTGTACAGGAGGTGCTGCCATAGCACTTGTCAGCGGTAACACGAGTGGATTGAAAAAGAACCAGCTGAAGTTGCTGGAGCGTCTGGCTGGAAAGCGGGGAAGCAGGGACCAGGTAATCGGACCCGAGATGGCCCGTTCCCTCTGTCAGCTTTCCTTTGAACTGAATCGGCAGATCGGTCTTCTTCTCCAGCGTTCCGGAAAGGTGGAAGCCGTCATTGTTGGTGATTTCAAGGGGATTATGATCCCCATGCTTTCTCACATCCGCAGTCGCGGACGTCTCAAGGGGCTGCGCCTGGTCCATACACATCTGGCTGGTGAAGATATCAGTGACGAGGATCTGATGGATCTTCTCTTCCTCCGCCTTGATCTTTTGTCGGTTCTGAAAGTGACGGCTGAGGGGCTTCCGGAACGGCTCTATTCTGTCCACCTTCTCCCGGATTCCCGTGATGGCAAGAGCTGGGCATTTCTCCCGCCTGTCCATCCCGCCAATCAGGAGGTTTCTTTTGAAGACTTCATCCATGCTCTGGAAGGGGAGTTCACTCGTAAAGACAAGGTCTCGGCGGTGGAGAGTGGAGAAGACCGGGCCATTCTGGTCAGTGTCTCCACCCAGTCCATGATTCGTGCTCAGGAATCTATGGCAGAGCTGGCGGAACTGGCTCGCTCCGATAATGTTGTGGTCCTGGATACGGTACTCCAGAGCAGAAGGAAGGTGAATCCCCGTTTTATCCTGGGGAAGGGGAAGCTGGCCGATATCATGATCCAGGCCCTGCAGTTGAATGCCAACCTCCTCATCTTTGATCAGGAGCTCAACCCTTCTCAGATCCGTTCTATTACTGATTATACCGAGATGCGGGTCATTGACCGAACCCAGCTTATCCTCGATATCTTTGCCCATCGGGCCTTGAGCAGGGAAGGAAAGCTGCAGGTGGAGATTGCTCAGCTGAAATATATGCTGCCCAGACTCTCTTCTCGAGATGATGCCCTTTCGCGTCTGACCGGCGGCATTGGGGCTCGGGGTCCGGGCGAGACAAAACTCGAGATAGACAGACGTCGTATCAATGATCGGCTGACGAGATTGGGTCAGGAGCTGAAAAATGTGAGTCAGGAGCGCTACCGGCGGAGATCCCGGCGCAGAAAAAAAGAGCTGCCGGTCCTTTCCCTTGTCGGCTATACCAATGCCGGAAAATCCACCCTCCTCAACACGCTCACCAAGAGTGATATCGTGGCCGAAGATAAACTCTTTGCCACCCTTGATCCAACCAGTCGCCGCCTTCGTTTTCCCCGGGATATGGAGGTGCTGGTTACCGATACTGTCGGCTTTATTCGCCATCTTCCGGCGGATCTCCTGCAGGCCTTTTCGGCCACCCTGGAAGAACTGGATGAGGCGGATCTTCTGGTTCATGTCATCGATCTTTCTAACCCCAGTTTTCGTGAGCAGGTGGCGGTGGTGGAAGAGTTGCTGCGCGAGCTTGAGTTGGGTACTGTCCCCTGCCTGAAACTCTTTAATAAAGCGGACAAGGTGGTGGATAGTGAGATGTTGCTGGTAGAGGCGAAACGGGAAGGGATAGTAATCAGTGCCCTTGACCGGCAAACCTTGACACCGTTTCTGGAAAAAGCACAGGTGATGATTGGGAAAATTCTACAGCAGGAGTAGCATCAGGGGCGAAGGTAAAAGCCAAGGTCTTTGCCGAGATCCCCTTGATCAAGAAATTCACATCCGATAGCGTTTTCCCGGATGGTGCGGATGATCACTTCTTTGACGATTTTGGTCTGTTTCTTGTTGTCCAGGGTGAAGCTGAGGGACGCCTTTTGGCCGACATGAATATTATGGAGGCCGGATATGGTGAATCCGACACCACTGCGTGAGATGTTCTGGATCTGCATCCTCCCCCCCCCGTTGCTTGGAGGACCAGTGAGAGTATAAATTCCTTCCAGGTTGGTAGGTTTCCGATAGTGTTTGCGAAATTCAAGCGCTATTGCAAAAACATAGCCGCATCTGCATCGGGTTTTGAGGGTATGCTTATTGTTACGAAACTTGCCAACATCAATATCTTTGACGATTTCACACTTCGGACATCGGATTGAGGCCATGTCGTTGTCTTTTACAAATGCCTTTTGAATATCCATACCGTCTTGCTGTGTTGGTTAACATTGGTGCTCACCTCATTTCGGAGGCTACATGGTTAAGGACTGGCGGCTGTTTTTTCCCCTGACATCTTCTCGTTAACGTCTGTTTTGCCTGTTCAATAGACAATGAATGTCCTCTTTTGGAATAACTATACTGTATGCAAGGAGAAGAGGTGAAATGTTTTTTTGTTGCGGTTCGTGATCGCCGGATTCTTTGTGTCAATGTGGTTTCAACCAAAGAGTTCTGACGGAAACCTGTCACGGCGAGAGGTGCCGGCTCATTTTTTCGATCAGGGTAACAAAGGTGTTCCGCTCGCCATCAGTGTCCAGGGCTTCGAGCATGGTCAGGGCCAGTTCCCGGTCGAGCCGGTCGTGGTCTGCCTGGACCCGTCGTCCCTCATCGGTCAGGGCCAGGCCAAAGGAGCGGCGGTCCCGGCGGCTGACCGTTCGTTCCAACA
>JAHISP010000063.1 GCA_018818165.1 Bacteroidota bacterium
TCAAAGCAATCAACCACCATAAGTCCAGCAATTTCTATTAATTCAAAATAGAGTTCAAAATTATATATTTTTTGTAAATGAACTTCTTCATATATTTTATCATTTTCAAGCTTAACTGTAAACTTGTTTGTATGAATTCTCTTTTCAGCATCGTAAAAGCTTTTTTGAATATACAATATATTTTGAAACTTATCTTTTCTATTTAACCTTTTCAAATTTTTAAGACTATTATTTTCAAGTGTTGCGTCAAAAGTAAAAATTCCGTTTGGAGTAAGAATTCTATAAATTTCATGAAAGTACTTTTGCAAATCATCTTCATTCATTAAATAATTTATGCTATCAAATGTTGAATAAATAAAGTCAAATTTACCTTTTAGTGGAAGTGCAACCATATCAGCACAAACACGTTTTAAATCTCTATCTATAAGTGATAACATACTTTGCGAAATATCTAAAAGCACAATATCTGAAAAAACTCTTGTTAAATAAAAAGCTAGTTTTCCATTACCAGCTGCAATTTCCAAAAATGTTTTTGAATCTGGTAGGTAGTATTCCTTTAATTCTGAAATATACTTAGCCCACTCTGAATAACTGAGTGTTTTCATTAAATGATCATAAATATTGGAAACAAGTTTATAAGGATCTCTTTGCATCAGTTATTTATTAAATGAACAATTTCTATTTTTAACAATTTCTCTAGCCCAGTTAAATGATTCAATAATACTATTAGGATTTGCAACCAATTTACGAGCAATATCAAATGCAGTTCCATGATCAGGTGAAGTTCTTATTATTGGCAATCCAGATGTATAATTAACACCTTCATCAAAGTTTAACAATTTAAATGGAATTAGTACTTGATCGTGATACATTCCAACAGTAACATCAAATTTATTATGAAGTTTTGCTCCAAAAAAAGCATCTGGAACAAATGGGCCAGTAACATTAATACCTTTTTCCTGAAGTTCTTTAATTGCAGGAATTATCAAATCAATTTCTTCTGCTCCAAGTTGTCCATTTTCTCCAGCATGAGGATTAAGCCCAAGCACCGCAATTCTTGGTGATTTAATTTTTAGATCGTATTCAAATGTATTGTGTGCTTGCATTATAGTATTTTTAATTTTAGTAATACTAAGATTACTAGAAACTGAACTGATAGGGATATGGATTGTGGTTAAAACTGCCTTAAATCTTTTTGATAAAAACATCATTGCATAATTACTAACATTTGTAAGACTTGCTAATAATTCTGTATGACCAGTAAATTTAATCCCTCCCTTTTGCCAAGCCTCTTTGGATACTGGTGCAGTAATAATAGCCGAGCCAAATTGAGTTTTGATTAGTTCAAAAGCTTTAATAATTGCATTAAAACTTGATAAACCAGAATTAGCGGTTACACTTCCAATATTAAGCTCCGATTTGCCAATATCTAATATGGAAACTTTGCTATCACTAATATCTTCTTTTGTAATTGAGTTGCAAATATTGTATGGAAATTCAATGGGAATTTGTTCCTTATAGAATTCAAATACATTCTTGGGTATTACCAACGTAATCTTATATTTTTCAATTGAATAAAGCTCATTAATTGCTTTAATTGAAATTTCAGGTCCAATTCCATTAATATCACCACATGTAAAAATAAAATTATTCAACTATTTAATCCTCTCAAATTTTCCAGTTCCAGTCTTATCGGAAAAGTATATTTTCTCATTAAGCGATTTATATTCCCAAACTTCAATTACATCATAAACATCATTAAATTTTCTGGCTATATTATCGGGTCTTCCTAAATTAATATAAGTTCTTCCTCTATCAGTTTCTAATGCATCATTTTTACCGACTGAATTAAATTCTTCTTTCACATAATCAATTCTTGAATAATATTCTGCAAAAACAGAATTAAACACTGTTGAAGTGTCATCATCATATCTACGCCAAAAATTAAATAAAGCTTTATATTCTGCATCTTCAGAAAAATTGGATAAACTATCTGCACTTTTACTTAATCCAATTATTGTTAAATAATCAATTGCTTCTTCAATATTATTTAGCGAATTTGGTTTATTGAACCATAAAACAGGCAGTTTGTAATTTATATTTTCTTTCCCCAATTCCAAACTAACTTCAAATTCACCTTCAGCTAATTTTTGATTAACGTTATTTACTTTAAAGAACTTTATTAATGGTAAAGTTGAATCGGATGTAAATACTATTTGATTATTACATGAGCTTACTGTTTCATTTAAAAATATTGTATCATAAATTTTTGAATTCATTATACTTTTATCATTCTGTAAAATTTCTAAATTAATTGACTTTTGAAATTCAGAAAAAGAAGGAATAAGCATATCACACCCTCCTTCAGAAAAAGGAATAGAATTTTGGAAATTGACTAATTGATAATTTATGCTATCACATATAAGCTTTGTTCTATTTACAAAAAATGGTTTATAAATTTGAGTTGAATCAACAATTAATTCGATAGGCTTTATTCTTGCTTCAATATCCGTATTGTTGATAATTATAGAAGGTCTAATCTGGAAGTTTCCTTCAGTAATTTCAAAAGCAACAAACCCCTCACTATAAATATTTTCACTAAGTGTCTCTGAGTAATTATCAGTGGAAACTTCACTTGAGCTATAAATTCTCTTATATAAATTTTCGTTAATGTATAATTCAAACGAAATTGTATAGCCAGATGTGTACTGGGTATTTTCCTTTATAAATAGAATATTGCTAAAGGGAATTTTATATGAAATTAAACATGTAAATAATGAATCAGATGGAAAAATATGTGTTTCAATATATAGTGGTAACTTGTGTGGAATTTCATTTCTTTCTTTTCTCTTCTGAGCATTTAACATATTGAACAGAAAAAGAATAAGTAGAATAAGTGCAACGCGTATATATATATTTTTTTTATTCAAGTCTATATTGGTTTATTTAATTTTATTAAACTAATATAATAAAAAAAGGCTTACCAAATTGATAAGCCCAAATAAAAATATTATGAATTTATTAACTATTCATACTTTCAATAAATTCTTTATTATTTCTAGTGCCACGCAATTTATCAATTAAAAACTCCATTGCATCTATAGAATCATAGTCACTTAATAATTTTCTAAGAATCCAAACTTTGCTTAGTTCTTCTGCATTCATTATTAATTCTTCTTTTCGTGTTCCAGATTTATTAACATTAATTGCAGGGAAAACTCTTCTATCCGACAATGCACGGTCAAGAACAAGTTCCATATTGCCGGTACCTTTAAATTCTTCAAAAATAACATCATCCATTCTACTTCCAGTTTCAATTAAAGCGGTAGCAATAATTGTTAAACTTCCGCCTTCTTCAATATTACGGGCAGCACCAAAAAATCTTTTTGGTTTTTGAAGTGCATTAGAGTCAACACCACCAGAAAGAATTCTTCCACTATGAGGTGCAACAGTATTGTGAGCACGTGCAAGACGAGTAATACTATCAAGCAGAATAACAACATCCTCACCAGCTTCTACTGACCTTTTAGCTTTTTCTATTACCATATTTGCAACCTGAACGTGGCGTTCAGCGTGTTCATCAAATGTAGAGCTTATTACTTCTGCATTTACTGAGCGTTGCATATCTGTTACTTCTTCTGGACGTTCATCAATAAGAAGCATAATTAATTGTACTTCTGGGTGATTACGAGCAATTGAATTTGCAATTTTTTGAAGTAAAACTGTCTTTCCAGTTTTTGGTGGAGAAACTATTAGTCCTCTTTGTCCTTTGCCAATTGGAGATAACATATTCATCACACGCATACCATATTCGCCAGGTGCCGATTCAAGATTTAATTTTTTAGTTGGGTAAAGTGGGGTTAGATTATCAAATAGAGTTCTGTTTCTTATTTCCTCGGGATCTTTTCCATTCATAGCTTCAACACGAAGTAAAGCAAAAAATCTTTCCTGATCTTTTGGAGGTCGCACTTGTCCACTAACAAAATCACCCGTACGCATATGAAATCTTTTTATTTGTGATGGTGAAACGTAGATATCATCAGGTGAAGGTAAGTAATTATAAGATGATGAGCGCAAAAATCCGTATCCATCAGCAAGTACTTCAAGTGTACCTTTAGAAAATGTTAAACCATCTTTTTTGGTTTGTGCTTCGAGGATTTGAAAAATAAGTTCTTGTTTTCTAAGATCATTAAAGTTATTTAACTTAAATGTTTTGGCAATTTCGTGAAGATCCACAATCTTCAATTTTTTTAATTCGGAAATATCCATTTGTATTTTAACCTTTAAATGTTTTGTAAATATAATTTAAATATTCTACGGAAGTGATTCCATATTTTCTGACTAATTCTTGATTTTGACGAAAGGAACAAGAGGAATAGTGCCAAATTACATCATTCCCGTATGAATGTCAAGTATTATATGATAACAAGTTCCTTTTTATTTCTCCTAGAATATACATTGACCCCAATATTACCAACATTTCACTGCTCTTTTCAGTGATAAATTCTCTAATGAATTTTTCTGGTAGTTTTAATGGAATAATATTAACACCGCATTTATTCCCAATGTTTATAAGTTCATTAATCTTAAGTGATCTTTCATATTCAATTTCAGTTCCATAAATTACATCAAAATATTTTGATAATTGACTTAAAATCTGCTCAACATTTTTGTCCTTCATTGCTCCATAAATCAAACTACACTTTGAGTAATTCATTTTGTCTTTTTTAAATTCTTCTAGAAATAATTCAATTCCCTCAGAGTTGTGTGCAGAATCAAAAATCACTTTTGGATTATCACTATATATTTCATAACGTCCTTGAATACCAGAATTTATAATAACATTTCTTAAACCATTTAGAATTGATTCTGTTTCAATTTTAGGAAACAAATTAATAATTGCTAAAACAGCTAATGAAGCATTTATAATTTGATATGAACCAATTAAAGGAAGATTTGATATTCTAATTTTCGTGTTTTCTCTTTCAACAATGCTTTCATTGTCACTAAATCTTACTATTTTTTTTACCTCAAAACATTCTGAATTACATTCTTTTGCTTTCATAATAATAACATCTCTAGCTTCATCTGGAAGTGACCCTATAAAGACTTTCTGATTTTCTTTAATTATAGCAGCTTTCTCTTTTGCTATTGTTGATAAATCATTTCCTAAAATATTGGTGTGTTCTAAACTAATTGAGGTAATAACAGAAGCTAGTGAATTTAAAACATTAGTAGCATCTAATCTTCCTCCAAGACCGGTTTCAATAACTGCGAAATCAACGTTTTGGTCAACAAAATATTTGAATGCAACTGCGGTTGTTAGCTCAAAAAAAGTTGGAGATTCTGCGTCAATAAAATCATTATTTTGATTTACAAATTCAGCTACATATTCATTTGGTATTTCAATGCCATTAACTCTTATGCGCTCAGTATAATTTATAAAATGTGGTGAAGTATATAATCCAACTTTATAGCCAGCTTCAATTAAAATGCTAGATATAAATGACGCTGTACTTCCCTTTCCATTTGAACCAGCAATATGAATTGTTTTTAATTTAGCCTCTGGATTCCCTATGTGCTTAAGAAGTTTTTTTATATTATCTAAGCCAAGTTTTATGCCAAATTGGTGTAAAGAAAAAAGCTTTTCGAGAGATTGTTCGTAGTTCATTTTTTTTGATTTTAAGAAATTAAGTTTTACAAAATAGCTTTTAGAATATTTGTTATAATTTAATTAAATTATAAAGAATTTAATTTTACTATTTTGAATTATTATTATTTTGATTTTAGTAGATATATATTTCATTAAATTAAAAAGGATGCAGTTAAATCACTAATTTTTGTAAGATTAGTTTCTAGACAATAATTCTTTAATCCATCAATAATTTCCAAAGAAGCATTTGGATTAATAAAATTAACAGTTCCAAGTTGCACTGCTGTTGCACCACAAATCATAAATTCAACAGCATCTTGCCAACTCATTATTCCACCAATGCCTATTATTGGAATATCAACATTGCGGCTAATCTCTAGAACTTTAGCTAGAGCAACTGGTTTTATTGCAGGTCCAGATAATCCACCAGTAATGTTTTTAATTTTAGGTTTTCTTGTATAAATATTAAAGCTTGTACCAACAAGAGTGTTAATTGCCGAAACTGCATCGGCACCTCCATCTTTAGCAGCTTGAGCAAATTCCTTTATTGATGCAGTATTTGGAGAAAGTTTAATAATAATTGGCTTACTTGTAACGGCTCTCACTTTTTCAGTAATTATAGCAACATTTTTAACATCATTTCCAAAAATGAGTCCACCATCTTTAACGTTTGGACACGACACATTAATTTCAAAAGCCTTTACTGTATCTTCAAAATCAAGAGTTCTAGTGCATTCAACATATTCCTCAATACTGCTTGCAGCAATATTGCAAATAAGAGTTGAGCCAATATTTTTCAGAAATGGAATTTTAGTTTTAATAAACTCCTCAAGACCAACATTGGCAAGACCAATAGCATTTAACATGCCTGAAGCTGTTTCTGTTATTCGCGGTGGAGGATTTCCTTTTCTCGGATTAAGAGAAACCGATTTTGTAACAATTCCACCTATCTTGGTTAAATCGGTATACTCAGATATTTCGTTTCCATATCCAACTGTTCCAGATGCTAGCAAAATTGGATTTTGCAAATTCAAACTTCCAATTTTCACAGATAAATCAATACTTCTCATAATTTTACATCCTCTGCTTTAAATACCGGTCCATCTTTACATACGAGCAGAAATCTATCTGAATTTACACTTTCAATATTACAACCCTGACAAATTCCAAAACCACATGCCATTACACTTTCAGTAGATATTTCACAATTATAACCATTTTCAATTGTGAATTTACTTAGCGCTCGCAACATAGGGTTTGGTCCGCAAGCAAATATTTTTGTTTTAACTTTATCATATTTATGAATTTCAGATTCTAAAAGCTGCACAACATTTCCATGAAATCCTTCTGAGCCATCATCGGTTGAAACTACAATATTCTTGAGCTTATATTTAATTAAATCTTTTTGGGATCTTCCGCCAATAAATGAAATAATATTTTTAGTGGAATTTAATTCATTAATTAATAAAGGAAAAGGAGCGGCACCTATTCCTCCAGCAACAATTATGGCATTCTCAAAAATGCCAGAATAATCAAAACCAACTCCAAGGGGACCAATAATATTAAGGACATCACCATTTTTCTTCTTGGATAGGATTCTTGTACCTTCACCAACAAGATTAAATTGGAAAGAAATAATGCCATCTTCAACATCGCAAACAGAAAATGGGCGTCTCAAAAAAGGTGAGAGTGAATCATCAACTTTAATATTGCAAAATTGTCCAGGTTTCACTTCATCAGCAATTTGTTGAGATTTCACTCTTAGAATATAAACACCATTCTGAATTTCAATAACTTCTTCAACTATTCCATTTTTTTCTATCATAACTTTGTTCGTTTTAATCCTTATAACAATTCATCTTTTTTATTCATTTTAAGATAATCCACAATTAGTTTTACATCTTGAGCATAATCTCTATGACAAACAAGTGTAGCATCTTCTGTGTTTATTACCAACAAATCTTTAACACCAATAACAGCAGTAAATTTGCTTTCTGAATTCACATAAGTCCCATTTGTGTTGCCAAAATAAACATCACCTTTTGAAGCATTTCCCTTATTATCTTTTTCAAGTAGATGATAAACTGCATCCCAACTTCCAACATCACTCCAATCAAATTTACCTTTTATCAAGCGAACATTTTTGGAATTTTCCATAATTCCATAATCGATGGAAATGCTCTTAAGTTGACCATAAACCGTATTTAGAACTTCCTCATAATCACTAGTGCCAATTGATTGTTTTACTGTTTGCAGCCCTTCGTACAAATCCAACATGTAATTTTCAATCTCACTTAAAATTACATCTGTTCTCCAAATAAACA
>JAHISP010000064.1 GCA_018818165.1 Bacteroidota bacterium
TAAAGCAAGATTATTTCTTATTACTCTTCTTCGCCAGTTTTCCCATTGACCAGTTTCACCTTTAATTTCTTCTATTTCTTTATAAATATCTTCTGCTTCTTTATACAATCAGGCTGTAAAGTATAAATCACCAATTATTTGCCGGCAAGTTACAAAACCATCTATACCACTCGCATCTTCATAAATGTTTTGAGCTTCAAGTGTTGCAACCATAGCTGAATCGTATTTTTCATTTTTTTTGTAATAATCGCTTTTTGTTACCAAAACTCCTGCCATAATTCCGGTTAAATCATTTTCTTTTGCGGTGTTATAAATAGAATCTAACTTTGCTATGTAATTTGTTTTCTCGTAATTAAGTGAAAATGATTTTGCGATTAAATTTGCTTTTATGCCAATTTCCTTTGTCTTTTTGAGTAGTAAGTTGGAATGTTTTTTTGCGGTTTCGGGGGGCTGAACAAAAATAGACCAAGTAATTGCACCAATTGAATCTTCCAAAAGAGACTTATCTACTTTATTAAGAAAATCTATCCGTTCTTCAATTGTTTGTGGAAAAATTAACGAAGAATTTATACCAAATAAAATTACTATTACTAAATGAAAAAATTTACTCATATCTCAAAAAATTAAAAATTGACACTACAATTTAATAAAACTGTCAATTATTTTGTCCATTTTGGTAAATGTGGACAAAATAAAGCCATATTTACTTCAATTTACTATTCTAATTTAACGATAATAATCACGATTGAGAAGATTAATTATCTACATACTAAATAAATAATAAGGAGCCACAAAATGAAAAAATTATTACTTACCCTAACCTTTGCTCTTATTGCAACACAATTATTTGCACAAAATGATATTACAAATACTTTAGGAGCAACAGGAAAGTTTTATATTAAAAGCGGAAGTACCGAACAAAACCTTGTAACTGTAGATGAAGCAACCGGTAATGTCGGCATCGGAACTGCGACGCCGGTTAATAGATTTGAAGTTTCGGGTTCTACTTTTAACAGGATTACTGCTTCAGTTACCGCAGACGTACAAAGTGGTTTTCAAATAATTAGAACAGCAGATGCCAACGACGTTAATTGGGAAATGTACACGCCGGCAGGATCAACTAATTTGAGAATTGCAAAAAAACTACCAGCTGATGGGGCATCAACAGATATTTTAACATTTCAAGATAACGGCAATGTGGGTATCGGGACAACAAGTCCAAATGCTAAGTTAGATGTTCGAGGAGGAAACGTCAGTACAGATTTCAGAATCACAAGAGATCCGGTCGCTGCACCAAATACTTATACCTATATTACTGCACCCGGTAATGATCCCGGAGCAGCTTTTATAGGAGTAAGTGATAATACATATGGAAGTACTATTGTTCAAACAATGACCGCCCAAGGCAGAGTCGGTATCGGGACTACAACGCCATACTCCAAATTAGAAGTGCAGGATAAGATAATTGCCGGTGATGAAACTTCTACTAATGGTTCAACTATTATAGAAGGCCACTATTCGCAATCTTCCAATGATGTAGTAAATACTTTAGGTTCTATGTTCGGATCCGGTGCATGGTTGATGGGATATTGCATGAGACCAAAGTCGGGTTCGAGTGGATACATAAGTTCAGCGGATAATGCGACGTTCGAACGCTCAGGTATGGAACTTAGTAATAGATTTTTCAAGCTCCATTATGCTCCAACTCAATCTACAACAGTGGGTAACGATATAACAGGATTAACCACCCCGTTTTATGTTGATTTGGAAAATGCTAAAGTCGGTATCAACACAACATCTCCATCTTACCGTTTATATGTAAATGGAACATCAGGAGGGACTAATGCCTGGACAAATGATTCTGATAAAAGACTTAAAAAAGATGTTAATCTCATCGAAAATGGATTAGATAAAGTGATGAAATTACGTCCGATTACATTTTACTGGAAGCAAAGCGAATTTCCAAAACGTAATTATGATGATCGCAACCACGTAGGATTTATTGCCCAGGAAGTGGAAGTAGTTGTTCCGCAAGTTGTGAGCACAGCAGATGATGAAATGAAGACAAAATCTATTGCTTACAGTGATTTAGTTCCCGTTCTTACCAAAGCAATTCAAGAACAGCAAAAACTCATTGAAGAATTGCGAGATAGAATATCAAATCTTGAAAACAAATAAATTTATTAGGAGAAACCACATGAAAAAATTATTACTTACCCTAACCTTTGCTCTTTTAGCAACACAATTATTTGCACAAAATGATATTACAAATACTTTGGGCGATAACGGCTTTTTTTATATTAAAGACGCAACTGCAACACCTAATACTTGGTTTACTTTGCAAGAATCTAACGGCAATGTCGGCATCGGGACAACAAATCCTATTTCACCGTTAGATATTTCGGGAAATATAACCCAAGCCTCTGGAAACGGACTATTTCAAAATATTTATTATGGTGCTGGTGGTTGGAAATATCGTGGTAATGGTTATGGTACCGGACTCTATCAAGGCGCTTCTGGAGAATTGTCTTTTTCAACCTTTTCAAATAATACTGATGGGGCAGGTGTCGAAGCCACAGAAAATCAGAGACTGGTTATTACCAACGCTGGCAATGTCGGCATCGGGACAACGAGTCCATCCTACAAACTCGATATTTCATCAGGAAATAATCCTGGAATTCGCATCGGGCCAAATACCTCCTTCTCCAGATCGCTTTTGTTGGGTGGATGGAATGACACTGACTTTAGCGAGGCCAGAATACAGTCATCGATTGGTAATCTGCATCTTGACGCAAAAGCAGGACCTGGTGTTTCTGGTATTTACCTGAACCACTATCATAGTGGAGATGTGTATCTTGTTGGTGGAGGAGGCAATGTTGGCATCGGGACAACAACTCCGGGCGCAAGATTGCATATTGCCGGGTTTGGTTATGGTATCGTAACAGGTATAGCAATGACCCCAGTAAATGATACTGAAGGTGGACACTATATTACATTTCACAACACCGTCGGTACAGCTATTGGAAGCATTGCAAGAGGTTCTGGCGAGAACGTGGTTTACAACACAACTTCTGATTATCGTTTAAAAGAAAATGTTGTCAACATCGATATAAATCAAGCCAAATCAAGGTTGATGGCATTACGACCGGTAGAGTACAACTATATTTCTGACCAGAATAAAACAGTCATCTCGGGATTTTTGGCACATGAGATGGCAGAGGCAGGATTTGCCAATGGCGTAACCGGAGAAAAAGATGCCGTAGATAAAGACGGAAAACCAATCTATCAGGCAATTGATACAAAATTCCTTATTCCGGAAATGGTTAAAGTCATCCAGGAGCAACAAAAACAAATTAATAAACTTGAATCTGCTAATTCGTTATTAGCACAAAAATTACAAATTATTGACGAACTTAAAGTGGAGCTTGTTAATCTTCAAAAAGCACTTGAAAATAAAGATTCAGAAACACCAAATAATCAAATTAGACTAACAAAACTTGAAAACAAATAAATTTATTAGGAGAGATAAAATGAAAAAATTATTACTAACCCTAACCTTTGCTTTGTTAGCAACCCAATTATTTGCACAAAATGATATTATAAATACTTTGGGTACAAATGGCAGTTTTATTGTAAAAGATGTTGAAAGTACATTTTTAACACTAAGCGGGAATGGAGAATCAAATACTGCTGTTTCGAGTCTTAATGTTAATGGCAACGCCGCTTTTACATGGGCAACATCAGCTTTTGCCCCAAATCTTTCTGCCGGTAGAAATGTAATTCATATGATAGGTAAGGCAGGAAGTGAATATAATGCGGGTTATATTGGGTTTAATTTTGTGGAATCTGGAAGTGCGGGTAACTTTTTAACTTTTGGACTTCATTCACATGACAATCTTTTTAATATTACAGGTGCGGGCAATGTCGGTATCGGGACGACGGGGCCGCAAGCGAAATTGGATGTTGCAGGCGCAATAAATATTGGAACTTCTCAGGGCGAAGCGTTGAAGGTTAATACAGGTTCTGCTTGGGCTAATCAGGTTTTGTTGCGCACAGGATGGACGGATGGAATTGGCGATTGGTCTGAATTATTAGTGCCTGGAGGTACTGATAATACGGCTAATTTGAGACTCACAAGCAACGGCAACGTCGGCATCGGGACAACAACACCATCATATCCTTTGCATGTTACTTCTTATGCGACTACAACAAATGATCCCGGGTATTTTTTTACCGGTAGTACATCAGAACTTACCGCGACCTATGGGAATTGGAATGTAGGCATTTATTCTGTGAATAGCATTTTGACTAATGGTGCTTTTGTGGCGTTTTCAGATTTGAGAATTAAGGAAAATATAAAGGAAGTTCAACATTCTTTGGATTTGGTCAGGAAGTTAAGACCGGTTTCTTACAATAAAATAGACAAAATTGAAAATGGAGGTAGAACTGAATTTGGTTTTATTGCCCAGGAGGTGGAGAAAATACTGCCCGATGCAGTGAACACCGGCACTGGCGAAATCCCCGTATTAAAACCATTTGATAAAGTTGAGTTTGAAGATGGTGTGACTTATACTATCCTTGTAAAAAACGGCGACGATATTAAAGAGCAAACCTACACAAAAGATGATGTAAGACCGACCGGTGAAATTATCGTTAAATCGAAAACTGTAGATGATTTTAAATCCCTTTCGTATGATATGATCTTTACTGTTGCTGTAGATGCTATACAGGAACAACAGACACAAATAGAAGCACAGCAAAAACAAATTGATGAACTTAAAGCAGCTAATTCGTTATTCGCACAAAAATTACAAATAATTGATGAACTAAAAGTGGAGCTTATTAATATGCAAAAAGCTCTTGAAAATAAAGATTCAGAAACACCAAATAGCCAAATTAGGCTTACAACTCTTGAGAATAATTAAAATTGATAAGGTGATAAAATGAAAAAAAAATTAATAATAGCAATATTTATTCTGCTTATTACACAAGTAATGGCACAATCAAGCATAGTAGTAGATGCAAACTGTTCATTAGTAGCTGAAGCTGGCACAGACATTTGTGCAGGTTCAAAAAGTGGAGATGGAATTATTTCTGGAGATGGAACATGGTGTAGTGGAGGTGCATTACCTGTTGAATTAACATTATTTACTGCGGTTAGTAATGGCAACGAAGTAATATTGAATTGGCAAACTGCCACAGAATTAAACAACTATGGTTTTGAAGTTGAAAGATGCGTAGCACAGATTTCTAATCTGTGTAACAATTGGGAAAAAGTTGGTTTTGTAGAAGGACACGGAAATAGTAACAGTCCAAAAGATTACACATTTACAGATTCTCAAACCTTCGAGGTTTTGGAAAACCTCGAAGGTTTTAACGGTGTAATTCAATATAGATTAAAACAGCTCGATTTTGACGGAAAGTTTGAATATTCGGACGTTGTAGAAGTAAAATTGGCTGAAAACGTAAAAGCATATAAATTAGAACAAAATTATCCAAATCCTTTTAATCCAAGTACGGTAATTAAATATTCAATTCCAACAGATGTGAAAAGTGAAATGTCAAACGTAAAACTTGTAGTGTATGATATACTTGGAAATGAAGTAGCAACTTTGGTAAATGAGAATAAAAGTGCAGGCAATTATGAAGTAAAATTTGATGCTTCTAACTTGGCAAGCGGAGTTTATCTTTATCGCATAGCGATCCATTCGGATAAATTGCAAAGTGGTTCATTTGCTCAGACGAAAAAATTAATGTTGATGAAATAAAGATTCAAAAACCTACGAAGTTTTTAAAAATTTCGTAGGTTTCGATGTAAAGGTAATTATGAATGCCCAAAATTTTAACCGTAGAGATGGTATTTATCACGTCAGAATTTGCATTGTTGCAGAATTATCCAAATCCGTTTGGCGAAGCCATCCCTTTGGGATAATCCGAAAACAATTATGAGTTATTCAATTCTTCGTAGCACAGAATATTATTCTGTGCCACAAACAACATTAAAAAATTACGACATTCTCGGAAACGAAGTAGCAACTTTGGTAAACGAGAAAAAAGTGCTGGCAATTATGAAGTAAAGTTTAATGCTTCCAATTTTGCAAGCGGAGTTTATCTTTATCGCATAGAGATCCATTCGGACAAACTGCAAAGTGGAAGTTTCGTTTAGACAAAGAAATTTGTTTTGATGAAATAACACACGAATTACACTGATTTTCACGAAGAAAAAGTTCAACTTCTGCCAAGAGGTTGAACTTATTTATTATGGAAAAAACTTTTTAGGAGCTTAAAATAAATATTTATTGTCTCAAAGAGAAGATTTGACATACAAGCGAAAAAATCGAAATTAAGTATAGGTGAAGAAATTTCTATTTGCGAGATGATTTTATCTAACTATTTATTAGTAAAATATTTATATTCATAAAGTAATCTTTTCAGAATTTAAAGCGATAGGATTATCGAAAAATAGAATCTTTTTTGTTTTTTTATTGACTTGATTCCTTATTTCTCTTTTTAGCTGTTCCAACTTATGAAATCAATTAAGGGAATCAAAAAAATAGATAAGAATTTGCATTCAGTCAGAGAAGACGGGATGTAATTTCAAACGTTATTAGAGTCAAGTATACTTATTCCGAATGTACAGTACATTTTATTGAAATATAGATAAATTTGTCAAAAAACTACGGAGTTAACAATGAGAACACTTATTCTATTTTTTGTTTTATTTTCCTTTTCTATGCTTTTCGGGCAAACTGCAACACCTCCAGCGGCAGGCGATGGTTCAATTGGAACCCCATACCAAATCACAACTCTCGAAAATCTTTACTGGATAGCGGCTTCAGATGGTGTGGTGTCAAGTCCAAATCAAGCGACCCGATGGGCTGCGTATTACATCCAAACCGCTGATATAGACGCATTGGCTACAGCGGGAGGTGATTGGGGTGCTGATGGGTGGACACCAATTGGCAATTCATCCTCAGAATCTTTCACAGGTTCTTATAACGGACAGGGGTACTCAATTGATAGACTTACAATTTCAAGGGGCTCAACTAACTATATCGGCCTATTTGGTTATACCATAGGAGCAACAATTCAAAACCTTGGTGTAACCAGCGTCAGCATTACCGGTCAGCAAAGTGTTGGAAGTATTGTTGGCTATAACTATTCTACAACAATAAATAATTGTTATGCGACGGGAAACTTATCAGGTGATATGACTTGCGGCGGACTTATTGGTAACAATATTTTTAATTCATCAGTTAATCGTTGTTTTGCTAATGTAGATATTCAAGCTAATGCAGTAGCTGGTGGATTTATTGGTAATAACAGTAGTTCGACAATCATCAACTGTTATAGTTTAGGAAATGTACAGTGCAGACAAGAAGGCGTGCAGGAGCCAACATTAGGAGGTTTTTGTGGAAATCATGGGATTACTAGTGATTCTAGAATTGAATATTGTTATTCAATTGGCATGGTAAGTTATTTGTTGGCTGATGATCCAACAAATAAGGGATTTGTTGGATCTAATAATAGTGGTGGTTATACAGCAAATTTTTGGGATACAGAGTCTTCGGGTCAATCATCAACAGGTTCAACTTCATTTGCAACAGGTAAAACAACTACAGAAATGAAAACGCAATCCACATTCTTGGATGCTGGTTGGAGTTCTGCAATATGGAATATTGGAGACGGAATTAACGATGATTATCCATATTTAGATTGGCAAAACCCAAGTGGCACTCCGCTTCCGGTAGAACTAACATCAGTTACAGCTTCAACATCAGAAAACAAAGTAACATTAAATTGGCAAACCACAACGGAAGTGAATAACTATGGATTCGAAATAGAGCGTTGCGTAGCACAGATTAGTAATCTGTGCCACAATTGGGAAACAATTGGTTTTGTAGAAGGACACGGAAATTCAAATTCTCCAAAAGATTATTCATTTGTAGATTCAAAAACCTCCGAGGTTTTTAAAAACCTCGGAGGTTTCGATGGAGAATTACAGTATCGTTTAAAGCAAATAGATTTTGACGGAAATTATAAATATTCGGATGTTGTGGAAGTAACATTAACCGAAAATATAAAAGCATATAAATTGCATCAGAATTACCCAAATCCCTTTAATCCCACAACGAGAATAGATTATCAACTCCCGTTCAATTCCGAATTAAAGATTGAACTTTATTCGATTACAGGAGAAAGAGTTGCTACGCTCGTTAACCAGCCGCAAGAAGCCGGATATTACACAATAGAAGTAAATACATCAAAGTTATGTTTGGCATCAGGGGTATATTTTTATAGGATGATAGTACAGAGTAACTTAACTAAAAACGAATTTATTCAAGTTAGAAAGCTACTAGTTATGAAATAGGTAATGTGTAAATAACATGTAAAAAAATAGTTAATTGGAGTTTCTATGAAAACGTTTGAGTCAATCTTTTTTTTATTGCTATTACTTTCATTAAATCTTTATGCACAGCCAACTACTGCAAATCAAGATTTTTATGTTACTAATGGCAACGTTTATGCAATTGCCGTTGATGGCGATTACACTTACATCGGAGGGGTTTTTTCTTATGTTGGAATGAATACAGGTTATGGCATCAAACTTACCGCAAGTTCAGCAGTGCCTTCAAAAACTTATCCAAAAGTGAACGGAACTATTTATTGTGTAGAACCCGACGGCAGCGGTGGTTGGTATATTGGGGGAAGTTTTTCAAAAGTTGGAAGTTATACGCGAAATCAGATTGCTCATATTAACTCTGACGGATCAGTGAATACAACATGGAATCCAAATGCAAATTCAACAGTTTATTCAATAAAAAAAGACGGAAACAATATTTACGTGGGTGGAAATTTTACTACTATTGGAGGACAAACACGGAAAGCAATAGCAAAATTGAATAACACGGATGGTAACGCTGATGCTTCATGGAATGCAAATCTTGATAATGCAAACCCAATAGTTTATACTATCGCAATAACTGGTAGTGATATTTACATTGGAGGGAACTTTACATCGATAAATAGCACAACTGTTAATAAAATTGCCAAATTAAATATAAGCGATGGAAGTAGGAATTCAAGTTGGGATGCAAATGCAAACAACAATGTTAAGAAGTTATTGATATCCACCAGCTATTTATTTGTAATTGGAGATTTCACAACAATAGGTGGTCAGTCCAGAAGCAAGATAGCAAAGTTGAATACAACTGATGGTAATGCTGAAACCTGGAATGCTAATCAAAACAGCTCAGTTTATGACATGGCTTTAAGCAGCGATGGAGGAGCATTATATGTTGGGGGGACTTTTACATCAATAGGAGGGGAATCCCGGACCAGACTTGCAAAAATAGGTGTTATAAATCCCTTGGTTGATGCTACATGGCAGCCTTATCCTAACCATGATGTCTATTCGATCGCTGTAACAAGCTCTGCTGTATATGTTGGAGGCAATTTCACAAATATTTCTTCCTCACAAGGTGTTGATGTGTACCGATTTGCTAAGTTGAATACTTCAAATGGGGATGCCGTTTCTACGTGGTTACCTACACCAAATACTTATTCGAATGCAATTGCTATCAGCGGAGATGATATTTATGCGGGGGGTAGTTTTTCATCTGCAGGAGGGAAATTCCAAAGTTATATCGCAAGAATAAATAATACTACCGGGAAACTGGATGAAAATTGGAGTCCAATAGGTGTTGGTGTTGTATATACAATAGATCTGGGAACTACTTACATCTACCTGGGAGGTGATTCGTTCGCTAAGAGATATATAAGATCAAACGCCGCACTTGATGGTACGTGGACACCATCGTTTGATAATATTGTTAGAACAATTTATCCCGACGAATCAAACGATGCAATATATCTTGGAGGAGATTTTACTTCGGTAAATTCCACTGCACGAAATTACGTTGCAAAAGTAAATAACTCCACGGGTGCTACTGATATAACATGGGATCCGAATGCCAGTAATCGTGTACGATCATTAATAGTATCCAGCGGTTCTGTTTATGCGGGAGGAGAATTCACCACCATTGGTGGACAATCAAGAAACTATATTGCTCATTTAAATACTACTAATGGTAATGCAAATGACTTAAACCCAAATGCTAATAATTATGTTTACGATCTCGCTTTAAATGCTTCTAAACTTTACATCGGAGGGGGATTTACAGTAATTGGTGGTCAAACCCGAAACCGTCTTGCAAAATATGATTTATCTTCAGGTTCACTTGATGAAACATGGAATCCAAATTCTGATGGTTGGATTTACACTTTGGTAACAAACAGCTCCGGTTCTTCTGTTTATGTAGGAGGAAATTTCTTCGTTATTGGCGGCTCAAATTCAATTTATTACCTCGCTAAACTTAATAACACAAATGGAAATACAGAGTCTTGGGATGTTAATTGCGGTTATTTAGTCCACTCTGTTGTATCAAGTGGTGATGATCTTTATGCAGGTGGCGAGTTCAATGCAATGAATGAGGACTTGCAGCCCAGGATTGCTCTTTTTACGACTAGAGCATTACCTGTAGAGATAGTAGCTTTTACTGCTAAATTAGAAAATAGGGTGATTAAGTTAAATTGGCAAACTGCAACAGAAGTGAATAATTACGGATTCGAAATAGAACGCTCCGTAGCACAGATTAGTAATCTGTGCTACAATTGGGAAACCATTGGCTTTGTAGAAGGGCATGGAAACAGCAATTCTCCAAAAGATTATTCATTTGTAGATTCAAAAACCTCCGAGGTTTTTAAAAACCTCGGAGGTTTAGACGGAGAATTACAGTACCGTTTAAAGCAATTGGATTTTAATGGAAATTATGAATACTCAAATGTTATTGAAATAAAACTAACCGAAATTGTAAAAGAATATAAATTGGAGCAAAACTATCCAAATCCGTTCAATCCGACAACTACGATAAAATACTCAATTCCAAATAATGTGAAAAATGAAATGTCAAACGTGAAACTTATTGTTTACGATATTCTTGGAAGCGAAGTTGCAACTTTGGTAAATGAGAAAAAAAGTGCTGGCAATTATGAAGTAAAATTCAATGCTTCTAACTTGGCAAGCGGAGTTTATATCTATAAATTGCAAAGCGGAGAGTTTGCTAAGACGAAGAAATTTGTTTTGATGAAATGACACAAAACATAATTTGATAAAAAATTTAAAGGCGGGAATTCTCCCGCTTTTTTTATTTGTTGTGTTCTAACAAATAGAGATAAGCTCTAATATTAACAGCTATTTAGTGGCTTATCTTTAAATAATATATTATCTTTCTCAAACAATTTTAGTGCTTTTCTAAATAATTCAGACAATTAACGGTGAGTTTTTATTTGCTGAAATTTTCTAAATATTTTCTCTCTTTTCTTGTTCTAATCTTGACTTTTATTTCTTGCTCTAATGATAAACTGCATGCTGATAAAAATAGCATTCAAATATCGTTAACTAATTTTCAATATTTTTCTGAGTCAACAGAATTATCCGGAAAAACACTTTCTATCAAAGAAGTAATTTCGTCTGCAAATTGGAAATCAATTGCATCCCCAAAAGAAATTAATGCAATCAAAAAAGGTGAAATAATTTGGCTGAAAACAATTCCTCCGGATTCCGGTTTAACTTATCCTTCAATTTATTTAGGACAAATTGTTTTCCATCTGCAAGTATTCTTTCGCGAAAAATTAATATATGAATGGGGAGATTTTTCCTCAAATTCAAGTAAGTATTTACATTGGAAACAAGTTTTGATTCCAATCGAGGATTTGAAAAAAGGAGAGGATGTTTATTTTCGAATCAAAATGGAAGACTTAACAGATGCTATAAATAATGATTTTCTTTTCGGTTCATACGTGAGAATTGTTCAAAATATTTTTGAAGATAATATTTTTAATTTCATCCTCTTTATAATAATTTTGATAGCAGGGCTTTTGGTATCAATAATCTATTTTAATCTGGAAAAACCTTACCTGCTTTTAAGTTCAATGTTGTTTCTTTTTTCGATGGGAGTTTTTGTTGCCGTAAACAATTCATTCTTACAGTTGATATTTAGCTATCCAAACGTATTTTATCATTTGAACTATCTCTCGTTTAATATTGGCACTATCAGTTTTTATATATTGAGTGAACTTGTTGTAATTGACAAGTACAAAAAGATTATAAATATTCTTTGGAAAATAAAAATTGCAATATTGATTGCCTTCATTTTTGCGACAAATATTACCGATATTATATATCTGCAGGTAATAAAATATCAAGCAATTTTCGGTGTGCTTTCGCTTTTTATGGTTATTGTTTTCTTGCTCATTAGTGCATTAAAAAGTAAGTATGAGAGCAAGATTTTAATTGTTGGAATGGCATTCATTGTTGTAACCGCTATTCTGGAATTCGTTTTTATTTTCATCAAAGGTTTTGAAGTCGGCTTTGGTTTCAAATTAAGATTTCTACCAATTGGAATATTCTTTTTTGTTTTGTCAATTATTTGGCTCGCAGTTTATAATTATTTTAAAACAATAAAAGAAAAGGAAAAAAATCAGCAATTGAGATTTGAAGCCATTCAACGAGAAAACGAAGCACATGCAAAGTTTGCATCTCAATTAATTGAGTCGCAGGAAAATGAAAGAAACAGAATTGCATTGGAATTACACGACAGCATCGGACAAAAACTATTGCTTGTAAAAAATTTAATTTTATCTAAACTAAAGAGAACAGATAGTGAAGAGGAAACTAAATCATTAAACGGAATTAATGAGCTTACCGGCGATACAATTGATGAAATAAGAAGTATAATTTTTAATCTGCGCCCGCAGCATTTGGATAATCTCGGTTTAACCGTAGCAATTGAAACCTTGATAGAAAAATTATTTGAATCTTCGGAAATAGAGTTTATTAAAAAGATTGATAACATTGATGATGCAGTTATTAAAGCGGATGAAATAAATTTATTCAGGATAATTCAGGAAAGTTTGAACAATATTCTAAAACACTCCAACGCAGATAAAGCTATCATTGAAATTCAAAATTGTGAAAATTTCATTTTTGTGAAAGTTCATGATAATGGAACCGGAATTGAAAAGAACCAAAACAAATTAAATGGAGTTGGACTTAACAGCATCCGTGAACGGTCTAAAATTTTAGAAGCAGAATTAGAGCTGGATATTAATGGTAAAAATGGAACAACCATTATTTTGAAATATCCTGTAAAAAAAATTGTAAGTGATGATAACAATGAATGAGATAACAATTATTATAGCCGACGACCATCCTCTATTTAGAGCCGGTGTTCGTAGCGAACTTGAAAATCAGAACGATTTTAAAATAGTTGCCGAAACCGGAGATGGTTTGCATGCTCTTCATTTAATTGAAGAATTGAAGCCGGATATTGCTGTTCTCGATTATCAAATGCCGAGCATGAAAGGAAATGAAGTAACTAAAAAATTATCCGGAATTAATAGCAAAACAAAAGTGGTACTTCTTACAATGCATAACGATAAAAAAACATTCCTTAATGCGTTGGAATCGGGTGTACAGGGTTTTGTATTAAAAGATGACGCCGTGCTGGATATTGTTGAAGCTGTAAGAAAAGTAAATTACGGCGAAAAGTTTTATAGCTCCAGGCTTACAAATCTTTTGATTGAAGGTATGAAAGAAACGGAGTCTGAAAAAAGAACAATTGCGTTAATAAAAGAACTTACGGATTCTGAAAGGAAATTACTTTCATTAATTGCCAGGTTAAAATCAAACGATGAAATTGCGGATATTCTGTTTATCTCAAAACGAACAGTTGAGAATAATAAGGTTGCAATTGCACATAAACTGCTTCTCGAAAACTCAAAAGGATTACTCAAATTTGCAATTGAGAATAAAGATAACTTAACTGAAATTTAGTATTATCTTTACATATAGCCAAAATTAAAGTACCCTCCCAACTCAAAAAAATGCGTTGACGCACGGAAAAAAGTGTGTTAACTCTTATAAAATCTAAAACTCAAATAATTATTTTTATCCAATCTAATAAACAATTTGAGAATACTTTGAAATTTCTTTTGTTGAATGAAAATGAGATTTTCGGAAATTACATTAAAACCCTAATCTCTAACCATTGTGATGAATGTATTGAAGTGAAAGATTTTGCTAACTTGAACTTTTACTACAAAAATAGTTCTCCTGATATAACTTTAATTGACATAAATCTAAAAAATGTAAATGCATTCGTTCTGGCATCAAATCTAAAAAAAAAATATCCCAAAGCTAAAATTGCACTTCTAGCAGATTATGAAGATAAAACGCTTCAAAAAAAATCCGATCAAATTGGAGTTGACGCATTTATTCCAAAAGAAAATATATTTGAAATTTATAATAGACTAAAGGTGATTTCATGAAAAAATCATTACTTTTGATTTTCTTTATTCATACAGTAACCTCTATAATACTTAATGCACAATCCACAATTTATGTTGATGCTTATGCGAGTGGAAGTAACAACGGCACAAGCTGGTTAAGTGCTTACACATCTTTTCAATCCGCACTTGATAACGCCGTTTCGGGGGATGAGATCTGGATTGCAAAAGGAACTTACAAACCAAGTTCAGATAATGGTCTCGGCGGCGGATCTCGTTATTATCATTTCAGCTTAAAAATCGGAGTTGATGTTTATGGCGGTTTTGCAGGTACAGAAAACAGTATTGAGGAAAGAGAAAATTATGGACATGGCGAAGTAAATGAAACCATTTTTAGTGGCGACCTAAATGGCGATGATGTTGGTTTTACCAATAACTCGGAAAACTGTTATCATGTTATTTACAATCACACTACTTCAATAAACGCTATACATTTTGATGGTGTTACAGTTTCCGGGGGTAACGCAAATGGTTCAGGCGATCATGCAAAGGGAGGCGGTATGTTTAACTACAGGGCGTCAAACCCATTGTTGAATCATATTATTTTTTCAGGTAACTCGGCTGTATATGGCGGCGGAATGTACAGTTATAATAATTATCTGACTCATACCAATGTTACTTATAAAAACAACATTGCGGATTATGGTAGTGGAATTTGCATACAGGGGGCAATAACAGATATAAAATTTCACAATTGCATTATCTCGGGGAACAAGTCAAATTATGATGGCGGTGGTGTTTTTATTGAAGGAGCCAGGTTTCTTCCTATAAATACAACTATTACCGGCAATCATGCTGATAGAAACGGAGGGGGAATATATGTTAATAATAGTTTTGGTCCACAATCGGATCTGATGAATTCAATTCTGTGGGGAAATACCGCAACCAACAGCGGATCACAAGTTTATAATGCCGGTTCAAACCATCCAAATATTTACAATTGTGATGTGGAGGGAGGCTCTGCAGGTATTGGGCTTAGTTCCGGAACGTATTCAGGAATTTATTCAAATAATATTGACGGCGACCCGAATTTTGTAACTGACGTCACTTCTCCGGCGCCAAGTGCAGTTGGCGATTTTCATCTTATCAATGATTATCCCACAAGTACTTCTCCCTGTTTTGAAGCGGGAAATAATGATTTATTGTATTACTTGCAATTTACCGATTTTGATGGCGAAAACCGCATCCAGGTTGAGCATGTTGACATAGGTGCATACGAGGGGGGAAATTATTCCACCTCGCCCATCATTTATGTTGATATAAATGCTACGGGAAACAACGATGGGATTACCTGGGCAAATGCTTTTACCGATTTGCAGTGGGCATTGCTGATTGCCCGTACATGCCCGGGCTTTACTACCATTAAGGTGGCTGCCGGAACCTATAAACCTACAAGCGGCACCGACCAGACCATCTCATTTGCAATGGTTAACGGCATTTCAATACTGGGCGGTTATCCTACCGGCGGAGGCGCCCGCGATTGGGAAACCAACGAAACCATTCTGAGCGGCGATTTAAGCGGTAACGACGTTTTTGATGTAACAAATTACGGATTCCAAGGCACAAGCGGTGACGATAACAGCTATCATGTTATTTATAACGATTCCTTAATCAACCTGAATACTACGGCAGTATTGGATGGTTTTACCATTTCCGGCGGATATGCACCAACTGAAGACGATAATGATCTTAGTACCCCACCCAATCCTATACCCGGCTCTGGAGGTGGAATGTGCAATCTTTCCGCTTCTCCAAAAGTTGTTAACTGCATCTTCACCGGTAATCAGGCACTTTTCCAAGGCGCCGGCATGCTTAATTATAATGGTTCATCGCCCTATGTGAGTAACTGTACCTTCTTTGAAAATATATTATATGGGTCGAGTTCTTGCTATGGCGCAGGTATGGCTAACTATAATGGTAGCAGTCCAAGTGTTGACTCTTGTGATTTCATTTCGAATTATTCCGGCGTGGGTGCTGCCGGGATGTATAATGCAGAAGATTGTGACGTATTGATAACCAATTGCTTATTTTCCGAAAATATTGCTTTTTATGACCCTATTCGCCAGCAACCAAACGGGGGAGGCGGGATGGCTAATTTAAGTAACCATCCTGTGATTATTGACTGCATATTTTCCGGGAATGTAGCTGAGTATCAAGGCGATGGAGGGGCAATGTACAATTACTTGTCGGCTGTAACACTTACCAATGTTACTTTTTTAAACAATACAGCAGAGCATTTTGGTGGTGCAATATTTACGGGTTCTTGTTGGGAATCTGTTTACACTAACTGTACTTTTTTCGGTAACTCAACGGATTGGTATGGTGGCGCAATATTTTTCCGAAATAGTACAGGGCTTTATGAAAATTCGATTTTTTGGGGAAACACAGCGGGAAGGGAAGGTGATCAAATTTGCTTTACTCTTGACCATGGGGAAACCGATTTTTATCATTGCAATATACAAGGCGGCACGGCAGCATTCGGCTTTACTGAAGGTAGCGGAACCTATACAGGAAACTTTATAAACAATATAGATGCAGACCCATTATTTGTTGATGCTTTAAATGACGACCTAAGGCTTTACGGAAATTCACCTGCTGTGAATACCGGGAATAACAGTTATAATTCTGAACTTACTGATTTACGCGGGCAGGCACGTATCCAGAACACAACGATAGACATGGGCGCTTATGAATGGACCGCAGGCATTGATCCCTATATGAGCACAGGAAATACGATTTATGTTGATGTGAACGCTTCGGGAGCAAATGATGGTTCAAGCTGGGCAAATGCCTTTACTTCTTTGCAATCTGCATTGGATGTAGCTATTTCAGGAAACTCCATTTGGGTGGCAAAAGGAACTTATAAACCTTGTTCAGCTTACGATCTGACGAATACTTCACGCTATTATCATTTTAGAATAATTGAAGGTGTAAAAATCTACGGCGGTTTTGCCGGAACGGAAACAGCCGTCAGCCAAAGGATAAACTTTGGTTCGGGCGAAGCAAATGAAACAATCTTAAGTGGCGACTTGAGCAGCAACGATAATTTTGATGTTACAAATGGAGGATACCAAACTACTACAGGTGATGATAACTGCTACCATGTGTTGTATCATCCCGATGGATTGAATCTTACAAGCGCCGCGATTCTTGACGGATTTACCATTACCGGTGGGAATGCGAACGGAGCAGCTGATCCACACAACAAAGCCGGTGCAATGTATCTTTATTCATCATCGCCAACTATACAAAATGTGATCTTTCATTCTAATGAGGCGACAAGTTTTGGTGGCGCAGCGTACATTTACAACAGCACATCGGAATTTTCGACTGTTACATTTTTAGAAAATATTTCCGGTGGTGGTGGCGCTTTTTACATCAGCTATGCAAGTCCGGTTTTGAATAATTGCATATTTACAGGAAACGTGTCATCCGGCGATGGCGGCGCTTTCTCCACCCATTCATCATCACCAACGCTCACCAATGTTTTGTTCTCGTCGAACATTACCGGTAACAATGGCGGGGCGATTATCTTTTATTCAAACTCGGTTCAGTTCAACGCCACATTAAACAATGTTACACTTTCGGATAATCACGCCAATGCTAATGGCGGGGGCATACGTTTTGCCTCCAATAATGCAGCTTCAACACTTAGCTTAAACAATAGCATAATCTGGGGCAACACGGCTGGAACTTCCGGTAACGAATTATCGCTGGTCAGTACAGGAACTACCACACTGAATTATTCCTGCTTTAAAAATGAAACAAATGACGTTGCTGTTTCCAATGGAACGCTTACTTCTTCGAATAACAATACTACCGCCAATCCCAAATTTGTTGATCCGCCTTCAGATGATTTCAGGATCATTGGGCTTTCTCCCTGCAAGGATAAAGGGTTGAATGGGTATAATGCATTGGCAAGCGATATACGAGGACAGATACGTATCCAGAATACAATAATAGATATGGGCGCTTATGAATGGACTAGCGGAATTGATCCCTACTTGAGTACCGGAGAAGTTATATATGTTAATATCAATGCATCGGGAGCAAATGACGGTTCAAGCTGGGCTAATGCCTTTACTTCTTTGCAATCTGCATTGGATATAGCAATTTCCGGTAATTCCATCTGGGTAGCAAAAGGGAACTACAAACCAAGTTCAGCTTACAATTTGACGAATACTCCACGCTATTATCATTTCCGCTTAATTGAAGGTGTGGAAATCTATGGTGGATTTGCCGGCACCGAAACAACTATCAGTCAGAGGATAAATTTTGGTTCGGGTGAAGCTAATGAAACCATTTTAAGCGGCGACTTGGGTAGCAATGATAATTTTGATGCAACCAATGGCGGATATCTTGCCGGCTCAGGCGTAGATAATTGCTACCATGTTTTTTATCATCCAGAGGGACTGAACCTTACAAGCGCTACCATTTTTGATGGCTTTACAATCACCGGTGGAAATGCAATCGGAACAACAGATCCACACAACAAAGCTGGCGGATTATATCTGTATTCATCATCACCCACCATAAAAAATGTAATCTTTCATTCTCACCAAGCAAGAGAACTCGGCGGTGCAGCATACATTTACAACAGCAGTTCCGAATTCTCAAATGTTTCGTTCGTTGAAAATATTTCCGGTGGCGGCGGGGGACTTTATGTTTCAACAGGAAGTCCTGTTATCAATAATGCAATATTTAGCGGCAATGTATCTTCCGCTGACGGCGGGGCTTTATCAACCCATTCTGCTTCGCCAACGCTCACCAATGCTTTATTCTCCTCGAATACTGCTGGTAACAATGGCGGGGCGATTATCTTTTATTCATCTTCTGTTCAATTCAATGCTACACTGAATAATGTTACGATTTCGGATAACCTGACAGGGCCAAATGGTGGGGGTATACGTTTTGCTTCTAATAATGCATCTTCAACACTCAACATAAACAATAGCATCGTTTGGGGCAACACGGCTGTAACTTCTGGCAATGAATTATCGTTGGTCAGTACTGGAACTTCAACACTAAATTATTCTTGTTACAAAAACCAAGCTAATGATATTGAAGTGTCGAACGGGACTCTAACCGCCACGAACCATAATATCAATACAGATCCTTTATTTGTGGATGCCGTTGGAAATGATTTTAGACTTCATGGTGAATCGCCTTGTACTGACGCCGGTAATGATTCATATAACACACAAACTTATGATATTCGCGGTACAGGTTTTTCAAGGAAATTAAATAAAGCAACAGGTACTATCGGAACAATTGATATGGGAGCTTATGAATATAAATTGGGAGATGACCCACTTCCGGTTGAATTAACTTCATTCACCGCAAATGTAAACGAAAACAAAGTTGTGTTAAATTGGCAAACCGCCACAGAAGTGAATAATTACGGGTTTGAAATAGAACGCTGCGTAGCACAGATTAGCAATCTGCGTAACAATTGGGAAACAATTGGTTTTGTTGAAGGGCATGGAAATTCAAATTCTCCAAAAGAATATAGTTTTATAGATGATAAAACCTCCAAGGTTTTTAAAAACCTCGGAGGTTTAGAAGAAGAATTACAGTACCGCCTAAAGCAAATAGATTTTGATGGAAATTATGAATATTCGGATATTGTGGAAGTAAAATTGACAGAAAATATAAAAGAATACAAATTGGAACAAAACTATCCAAATCCGTTTAACCCAACAACTACGATTAAATACTCAATTCCAAATAATGTAAAAAATGAAATGTCAAATGTGAAACTTATTGTTTATGATATTCTCGGAAAAGAAGTTGCAACTTTGGTAGATGAGAAGAAAAATGCAGGTAATTATGAAGTTAAATTAAATGCTTCCAATTTAGCAAGTGGAATTTATCTGTATAAATTGCAAAGTGGAGAGTTTGTTCAGACGAAGAAATTTGTTTTGATGAAATGACACAAAACATAATTTGATAAAAGATTTAAAGGCGGGAATTCTCCCGCTTTTTTTACTGGTACACTTTTAATGAATAGTAACAGTATTTCCATTTTTACTCGTTTGTCACCTATTTTATATTTCATGGATTGCTACCTAAACGACTATATTTCTGTTCTTCTATTAACGTGCGTTGTATTTCCTACTAGTTTTTGATGTACTTCCTCTCGGAAAAACTGGTTCACTTTTAGTTTTGATATTTGCTGGTAGCTTTTGGGTGAATATTGCAAACTCTTTTCGTAAATATTGACATTGTGAGTTTGTTGAATTTTTGCCCATCATAAAACATCCTTTTTTGCAAGATTAATATCTAAATTATTTAAATCTTGTAATTATGTCAATATCTCTATTAGAGTATTTCTTCGTTTTTCGTCTCTTTTCTAATAATTTATGCCTTTTTCATGATCAACTAAATAATTTAATTTTTAATTCATTCTGTTATCGGTTGATAGCAATTTGTTAAGAATTGAGGGATTTTTTACAATTTTTTTTGATGAAATAATTTCTTTCAAATTCTGCTCGGTTAGTTTGCCAATTTGGTTTAATTGGTTTAGCGCATCAATAATTTCAAAAGGATTTGTAACGCCATCATTTAGTTCCAAAATTAAACGCTCAATAAAATTGGCTAACAAATTTTCTGGAACTTCGGCAATATTTAGCCAAACTTTATCAACTTTACGTTGTCCGTCTGAAATTTTAGAAGTAAAAAACACAGAAATTACGCCTCTTTTCAAATCAAAAAGCGATTGTCGTTTTTCTTTATCCTTGATTTTGGAAAAATGAAAAAACACATTTTCTTGATGATACAGACTTGTAAGAAATCCAAATCCTTTATCAAAAATCTTCTTAATTCTGCAAAAATCTAAAACTTCTGTTTCGTTATTTTGATTCATAATTCTTTGAAAATAATTTTTCAACAAATATATAATTTTTCAGTGCTGCGGAAGTCTTTGGAGAGTTTAATTCTAAAATGCTTCCCAATGATTTTATTTCATTTTCCCTTAACCCAACTTGCGAGACTATTTTAACCGAAATATTAATATTTTCAAAAAATTCCGTCGAGTTTTCGAAGAGAAAATCAATCATTGTATTATTTGGATTTAATATTCCAACTTTGGATTTCACTTGATTTGAAATTTCTGCCAAAAACAAATTTTCGCTATAACCATAATGCGTGCAGCAAAGTGCTGCAAAAATTTTATTTGGAATTGAATCCATTTTTTGCAAAGCTTCGTTTACAAAATTCGCTATTAAATTCTTGGTTTCGTCACTATTTGGGTCATTTTGAATTGCTGTTTCTAATCCAAAACAAGGCTCGTTTATTATTTGATTTTCAGAAATGCCAAGTTTTATCAATTCGTTTTTATATACATTTGAATTTATAGTTGTCGGAGTTCCTAAAAGAATTAGCTTATCGTTGCTATTTTGCAAGTTTTCCGCAAAAAGCGAAACACCACTTTCAACAATTCCAACAACCTTTGTTTTTGGATTTTTTGCAAAATTTGTGTGTGGATAAACCACCGAAAGCGTGTTGCAAGCAATTAATATTAAATCGGGATTGTAATTTTCAACCATGGAATTTAGTGCATTATTAAAAACTCCCGCTTTTTCGGCAATGCTTTTCATTGAATTATATCCATAAACTGGACTAAATAGCGAGTTAAAAAAAATCAATTCGGCTCGTTTAAAAATTGGATTTTCGTCCAAACGTCGCTCAAGCTCGCCAACCACCGAAAGTCCGCCTAATCCTGAATCTGTTATAACAATTTTCATAATTAATCATCAAATTATTTGCTTTATAAAAATACTCTTTTTAGTTTTAAATAAATACACTATCATTAATAATTGATTTTCAATTGGAGATAAAAATGAAAACTTCTTTACTTTTAATCATCTTTTCTGCTATAGTTTTCATTTCGTGCAGCAGTCTTGAAACCTCGCAAAATGATGCAATTGTTGATGAATACACCACAATATTTCCAAATAAAGAAGTAGCAATTGAGTTGGAAGAAATTAGTAATTCGTTAAAATTGATTAACAACTTAACGTTTTACAAAGCTTATATATATTCTGATAGCACAATTACTGACGAAAATTTGGACGATTTCGATTTACACCAAAAAGCTATTTCAGTGAACACAATTAGCAAAACTTCTTCTGGAACTGGAGCAATAATAAGCGTTTCCGGAAATAATGTTGCTTTGCTAACAGTTGCGCACATAATAAGCTATCCCGATACAATAATTTCGTATTTTACAATAACAGGAAAGCAATCAAAATATATTGAATCAATTCTTTATAAAGAGCGCCAAAAAATTTACTCCGATTTGCCCGAAGGTGGAATGCTAAAAATTATTGCAATTGATGATAAAAACGATATTGCCATTGTTGGAAATAAATTTAATGATGTTAGACCAAACCGATTTCCTATTTTTAATTTTAATTTTGGAAATGCAAAGGAGCTAAAATGGGGAAGTTTTGTTTACATTCTTGGATTTCCGATGCATAACAAAATGGTTACAAGCGGAATTGTAAGCAATCCAAATTATGATAACACAGGAAACTTTTTGGTGGATGCACTTATAAATCGTGGTTCAAGCGGAGGTTTGGTTTTGGCTATTAGAGGTGCTGCTCCAAATTTTGAACTTGTTGGAATTGTATCATCTGTTCCAGCAGAAAAACGATTTGTCCTTACTCCAAATAATCCAACCCGCGATATAAATTTTTTGCCAGGAACTCAATATATTGGTGAAATGACTGTTGAGCAGCTTGATGGAATTAAATATGGAATTGGGAGAATTGTATCTTCCGAAAAAGTGCTTGAGTTTATCAAAAAAAATGAATCTTCACTTTATAAACAAGGCTACATTCTTAATCTAGATTAGGATTTTATTGATGAAAAAACTCATTCTACTCGTTTTAATGTTTTGTATTTCAAGTACGCTTTTTTCGCAAACTACTTTAAATGTTTTAACTTACAATATTTTTCATGGTGCAAATACCGATGGAAGTAATAATTATGACAAAATTGCTGAAATTATTAAAAGTGTAAATCCAGATTTGGTTGCACTTCAAGAAGTTGATTTTAGAACAAATAGAGTAAAAAAAGTAGATTTATCGCAAATAATTGGTGCTAAAATCAATATGGTTTCTCTATTTGGAAAAGCAATGAATTTTGATGATGGCGAATATGGAGTTGCAATTTTATCAAAAAGATCTATTATTGGTTCAAAAAATATTGCTTTGCCATTTCACAATGGTAATGAACCTCGCACAGTATTGCAAATTGTTACTACTTTAGAATCGGGTGATACTGTTTCGTTTATTTGTACTCATTTGGATTATAAACCAAATAGTTTGGAACGCATTGAACAAGTGAATAAAATAAATGAATTGTTCTCTTCAAGTAAATATCCCACAATTCTTGCCGGCGATTTTAACGATGTTCCAAATAGTAACTCTATAAATATTTTGGAAAATTTTTGGCAGACAACTTATGATAAATCAAATCCAGAACTGACATTTCCTTCAAACAATCCCGATAGAAAAATTGATTACATCATGCTAAATAAAAATAATAATTGGGAAGTTTTATCAAGAAAAGTAATTTGTGACTCGGTTGCTACCGATCATTGCGGATATTTTGTTTCCGTTAAATTGTTGAAATGATAAAAATTACATACCTGTGTTTATTGAAGCTATTCACTTAATTGCATCTGGCTTTGGCTTCTAAAAATTTCATAACAAATAACAAACGTCAAAAGATAAATTTCAAACAAATTGCAAAAATGAATAGCCAAACCCCAAACTCATTATTTTTGAATGAATCATTCATAAAAAAGTTTGGATATTAGAAATTGAAATCTGTGTACTATTTGGTTTTTGTGTTTTGTCAGTTGGTCTTTAAAAACAAATTATTCGTAACCAAAACTTCAAAGTGTTATTTTTACCCAAAGTAAAAAAATGATTTTGCTGAAATAGTCCCAAAAATTTTGTGCAAAAGATATTCTACGAAAGTGTCTTTTGCATTTAATTACCAAAATATTTTTTGTTTGGTGCTTTCAATCATGTTTTCCGCACAATTTTCAAAAGGCTAAAATAAGTTTAATTTGTAAAGATATTTCAAAAAATGGGTGTCCCGAGTTAATTTGTATGTGCATTTATGATAAAAGGAAAATATATATTGAAAGTATTTCAGTACAGATTATCTCAAAATAATATGTCAAATAAAGAATCTAAGACAATTGGTTTTTTGATAAAAAAGATTTGTTATATTAATTTCTGTAGTGTTAATAGCAAACTTGTAAATGGTAAAGCTCTCGAATCAGCGATTCGAGCTACAATGTAGTGCGATTCGCCGAATCGCAAAGCCGATACTGACAAACTTGCAAAACTGTATTAGAAATCGGCAAAATTACAATAATGTTCTTAAAAAGTTGAGGTGTCCAAATACTGAAAACATGAGAAAAAGAAAGACTGAATCTTTTAGCATTAATGAAAAATTTATGGTAGATAATTTTGAACAGAAAGAGAAATATCATATTATTCACAATATTTCTTATTTCCAACAAACTTATTGTGGATTATTAATTACAATATTCAAAGCACTAATTAGTTGCCCAAAACCATCTCATTAAGCTTTGCCAGATTATCGGTTTCGCCAATTACAATTAACTTATCGCCTATTTCAATTTTTTCAACAGAACGAGGATTATATATAAAATTACTGTTTGATTTATTAATAGCAATTACCATTACATTAAAATCTTTTCTGAGTGGTGATTCGGCTAGAGTTTTGTTAACAAGTGGGCACGGTTTAGTAATAGAAATTTCTTCCATGTGTATGTTCATTCCTCGTTTACGAGCAACATCCTCAATAAAGTCAGTAACGCCAGGTTTCAACAAAAGATGTACAATACGTTTGCCACCAATTTCATATGGTTTTACCACTCTGCTTGCGCCAGCTTTAATTAATTTTGATTCAGTTCTATCCTCAATTGCTCTTGCAACAATATAAATACTTTTGTTTAGCTCTCTAGCAGTAAGAGTAACAAATACATTTTCAGCATCGGATTTAACAACAGTAGCTAATCCCTTTGCGTTTTTAATTCCAGCTTGAATTAATATGCTATCACTTGACGCATCACCATTAATAAAAAGTATTCCCTTTTCAACCAATTCATCTATCTTTGCTTGGGCATTATCAATAACAACAAACAGTTCATTATTTTCAAGTAACGTTTCACAAACTTCTCTGCCCATTCTGCCATATCCGCAAACGATATAATGATTTTTTAATTCGCCAACTTGTTTGCTCATATTCTTTCTCCTAAAAAGTTGTGTTTCAATAATTAATTGAGCGGCTTTACCACCTGTATAAGCAATAGTGATAACACCCGAGATTATTATTAATATTGTTACTATCATTCCAGCATTGGATAGAGGTCTTACTTCTTTAAAACCAGTTGTTGAAATTGTAATTATAGTCATATAAAAAGCTTCAAGAATTGAATGCTTTTCAAATAAAGTATAAAAAGATGTACCAAGAAGTGTAATAATGGTAAGCACCAAAATTCCTAGAGCGACATGTGTAATAAGTTTATTTCTCATAAATTATATATTGTTTGAAAATCAAAAAACAAATATTGGAATTGGAAGTAAATCTAATAAAAAAAGCCTCTCAAACAAATAGTTCAAGAGGCTTTAACAAATAAATCAAAATTAAAATTTAATTATTTGTGCTATCAGCAGCTTGCTTTGTTTTTGCCATAACTTTATAGCGGGCAACAATTCCTTGAATATTTGCATCTCCAGGAATTTCCTTTTCAAGTCGTGAAAATAAATCAACTAATTTGTCATAATCTTGTCTGTTTTCATAAATATCACGCAAAACTACATAAGGGTTATACTGCTGTTGAAAATCTCTAGGATTAGCTTCTAAACGAGCTAGCATAACAGGCTCTAAATCTTTTACAATAGCATTATACTGAGCCATTGCACCAGCATTATAATAGAAATTTGAAACGTCATATAACAATTCATAACGCATTTCAATGTTTTTTCTAGGAAGTTTTTTCTCCATTTCATCTAAAACTTCAACTGCTTTATCCTTCTTGCCTTGATCTAAATAGAATAAAGCTAAACGTAAAAATGAATTTCGATAATTTTGTGAAAGTCGCTGATGATTTTCATCCAAATAAATTGTTGAATCGTTTAAGCCTCTAAATTTAAATCCAGGTTGATAAGTTTTACTATAACCATCTGGTTCGTTAAATAAATGCTCTCTCATTATTTTTTCATTAATGTAATAGGATTGTCTCGGACGTTTATTAGGAACCAATCTAAAAGCCATTCCTTCCATTTGCAAATAATCTTCAAGTCCAATTCTGCTATCGTCGGAACAAGTAACAGCATAGTAAATTGGGCGTTCCCATTTTGCTTCTTGAATTAAATTAAGCGCAACAATATCTTGAACTCTAACAACTTTAATATTACCATAAGAAGTTGTGTTGTTCATTAACCAAGTAATGCTACCTTTGTTTGTAATTGCAGTATCAGTAATGCCAGCTTCGGCAAAAACATTTTGAGAAACTGGAAGGCGCATAGTTCTAGGTTCCCAACGAGATGGTCCAATTCTTTCAATTTCATCATCATTCAAGCTCATAGCAACTTTCATGCTTCCGTAAGGGGCTGTGTTTTTTAATTGCTTTATGTACCAAGGAGTATTTAAGAGACTAAGGTTTGCAACTCTAACATCACGGCGAACGCCTTCAACATCTTGTAAATACCAAAGTGGGAAAGTGTCATTATCTCCATTTGTGAAAAGCACTGCATTAGGCGCAACTGATTGAAGCAAATTATATGCATAATCCCAAGGAATATAATTGTTTGATCTATTGTGACTATGGTAATTTGCATTTAACATTGTAACTGGTACAGCGGCAAAAATTAAAATTAATACAAATGTATAAATTGGTTTTAACAAAGATGAATTTTTAAATTGCTCCATTACAAAATCTAAAATACCACGAGTACCAAGTGCAATCCAAATGGAGTATACAAAGAATGCCCCCACATAAAAATAATCGCGCTCACGCGGTTGGGGCTGTTGCTGGTTTTGATAAAAAACAGTTAAGTATCCGAGAAAGATAAACATAGCCATTAGTGCAGAAGCCATTTTCCAATCTCGCTTAAACTGATAAAATATTCCAAACAAACCTATTGCAAAAGGAATGCCGAGTAATTGCCAAAATTTTACTCCAGTGTCTTGAACAGTTGAATTTCTTCCTATATAATTCCATCCAAGATATCTGTTGAACATGTGATCCATCTGGTAATTCCAGAAGAAATCTAAATCACTACTATAATTAGTGTATATGCTTTGTTGATGACCTTCTTGCGAAAATCTACGTTTGAATGTTGGAAAATCACCATATTGTTCACGATTCATATACGAATGAAATTCTGACATTGTTTTTGGATCATTTAAATTTATTGGAGTATCTTGATTTGCACGAATCATTGTCATTGAATATGTTGAATATCCAAGCAGAATAAATAGAGCACTTTTTGCAAGAAGGTTAGTAGTGGGCTTATTGTTTTTCTGTGACCAATAGATAAGATATCCCACTACAATAAAAATTCCAAGAAAAGCTGTAATATTCATTACGAAATCATCACCACTTAAATTATAAATAAGTTTTGGAATATATTTTACAAATCCTGGATAAACAGAAATTAGTATTACACCACCAATCATAATTGGCAGATAAAATGAATTTTTCTGGAAAATCTTTTTCCACATTGCCCCCATAAATACAACCCAAAAAATTCCAACTAACGTAACAAATCTTAAATCAAACGCTTTGTATTCCTCAGGCGAAGGAGCAACACTACTAGTTGCAGTTGCCCAAATAAAGATGGCAATTACCAAAGTTCCAACAGTTTGAATTAAAAATATTAGTCCGGTTTTTTTTGTTTTAGTATCATCATTCATATATTTACGGAACATTATAATCATTACAATAGGAACAATTGCAAGAACTGACATTAAATGCACACCTATTGACAATCCAATTAAATATGCAATCATTATCAAATACTTTTCGTTATCAGATGAATCAGCTTTTTCGTTCCAGACTAAAATTAACCAAGTAACAAAGGCAATAAAAAATGTGGAGAATGCATAAACTTCTGCTTCTACTGCATTGAACCAAAAAGTATCTGCAAAAGCTAAAGATAAAGCACCAACAGCAGCAGAAAAATAAGTCCCGATTTGATTAAGAGAGGAATCATATTTCTTATTATTGTAGTTTTCAATTAACTTAACAGCAGATAGGTAAACAAACAAAATTACAAAAGCACTTGATAAAATTGATATTGTGTTTACACGGAATGCGATATTTTCGGCAAACGGAATCATTGATAAAAATCTACCAATTAGAATAAAAAATGGGGTTCCAGGTGGATGTGGAACTTGAAGACTATAGGATGACGCAATAAATTCACCACAATCCCAAAAAGAAACTGATGGTTGAGCTGTCATAAAATATGTAGCTGCAGCAATTAAAAACACAAAAAACGCAATCATTCTGTGAATGTTTTTTTGACTCATTCTTTCCTCATTAACTCAAATTAAAAATTTTACTTAGCCCTTTTTAAATAAATCATCTAAACTTTTTTTCTCTCTATTAACATAATACTTCGTATAAAGTTCCGTAAGATCTGCAAAAGATAGTGAATCCAAATCTTCCTCGTCTTTATCCCTGTCTACAATTAGTCTAAAAATTTCTCGCTCTTTCGGATCCATTTTTCTTTCGTACCTTACTAGAGCTTCAATGAACTTTTTTTGGTCTCTAAAGCTATTCATTTTTATCTCTTCTAATTATTAATAGAAACCCAAATATATGAAATGAGTATGACAAATTCATTTAACATATTAGGAAATGATTTGAAAGAAGGTTGCTACAAATGTGGAAAGAAAAGTCTTTAGGAATATTATATTTGTTTTGGCTTCAATTATAGAAAAACTGTTTGGATCATTTATTTACATTGCTTCAATTTTGTTTTAAAAAAATATTTAATTAGATTAAAATTAAGAAATGCAGATAGTGGTTGTTTTTATTGGAAGTGATTTGTTGGGTTTAATTTGAGCTGAGTTTATAGATGAATAAGATAATTTTAATTAAATAATATATCTAGATAAAGAAATAGTAAAAGATGCAGCAACGAAATTACTTTTTGAAAGTAACCTAGAAGGATAGATGAAAAAGTATTTGTATTTATTTTATTTTGGTTTATTTATTTCAATATCAGCACAAAACTTTATTATTAATGTAAAGCATACCAAATCATTTGAGGAAAATTTCGGAAGTACAAATATAATTGAAGTATTATTTGCACCTACTCCAGAAGTATTTAACATAGGAGTTTTTGCTGGATTTGTAACACTATCATTTAATTTTGATGGTTATAAATGGGTAGCAAGTTATGAGGATACAAATACAAGAATTATTTCAGGATTGATTGCATACATTTATCCACTAAAACTAATAGATTATGAGCCTATACAACCAATATATTTATCATTAGCAATGGCAAACGTTAGTAAGCATGGTATTTTACCCGGTGGGGGTTATATGTATAATCCGCCTGGTTATGTTTATCCTGGCTCAAAAAATGAAAAGAGTTGGATTATTTCAAGTGGGTATAAAATTCCATATAAAAAAGTAAATTTTTTATTGGGTTTTGGATATCAATTCAGAGAATATGACTTAACATTTACATATATTGAAAATGATGGTAGTAAACGTTACTCTATTCATCAAAAAGAAAAATTTTTTCTGATTAATATAGGCTTACAAATAATATTGTAGTAAAATTTAACTAGTGATTCTTTTTTAAGTATATATGTATTTCTTTTAAGTTGACTACTCATGTACATTTTAAATGTCCAAAGAGAGAAACCCTAACCCACTACTTCCACTTAATATTACAGCCCATACTAGGAATTTGATTTTGGTTTATGTTTTTACCGGCAAGGATTGCATCTAACGCTGCTCTAATATCTTTTCCAGTAACTGGAATATTTAAACTCGGGCGAGAACCATCTAATTGTCCGCGATAAACCAATTTTAAATTCGAATCGAAAAGATAAAAATCTGGGGTGCATGCAGCATTGTAAGCTTTGGCAATTTCTTGAGTCTTGTCGTATAAATATGGGAATTTGTATCCAAATTTCTGAGCATGTACTTTCATCAACTCGGGTGAATCTTGAGGGTAATTTACAACATCGTTTGAGCTAATTGCAACAAAACCAATTCCTTTATGCAGATAGTCGTTTGCAAGTTTAACTAACTGGTCATTAATATGAAGTACAAATGGACAGTGGTTGCAAATGAACATGACTAAAGTTGCAAACTCTCCTTTTATCTCATTTAATGAAATATATCTATCTGATATTGTATCAAACAAATTAAAACTTGGGGCTGTTGTTCCAAGTGGAAGCATATTTGAGGGTGTATTTGCCATTAAAAACTCCGGTTATTTATCCAATTATTGCAAATATACATTTATCTAAATTTTATTAGTAGCATAAATTTTGTAATTTTGCACTCGGATAAATATTTATACAACAGGAAAAAAATGAGTATTGAAGAATTAAGAAAAAAAATAAATTTAGTTGATGCTAATTTAATAGACTTACTTGCTCAAAGGCGTGAGTTAAGCAAGAATGTAATTCAAGATAAAAATGAGAATAACAATCCAATTAGAGACGAGAAGCGTGAAGAAGAATTGCTAAATCGCCTTGTTGATTTGGGAAAAGAAAAAGGTGTTGACCAACATTTTTTAACAAAAGTATTTTATGAAATAATTGAAGATTCAATAAGGCTTCAGCAAAGTCATGTTCTAAATCCTTCAAAAGAAAATAGTAAAAACGAAAGATTAACAATTGCCATTCAAGGAATTGAAGGTGCATATAGTTATTTAGCTTCACAAAAATACTTTGCATATTCCAACAAAGAGTTGGAGTTTGTTTCAAAAAAATTATTTTCAGAAGTAGTTGAATCAGTTGAAAAAGGTGAAGCTGATTATGCTGTGCTTCCAATTGAAAACACGACTTCTGGTGGAATAAATGAAGTTTATGATTTGTTGCTTCATACAACCTTATCAATTGTGGGCGAAGAAACATTTCAAGTTAAACATTGCCTTGTTGCAAGCGAGGATGTTTCAATTCACAAAATAAAAAAAATATACGCACACTACCAAGCTGCTGCCCAATGCAGTGTTTTTCTAACAAAAATTCCAGAAGCTCGTATTGAGTATTTTGCCGATACAGCAATGTCTGTTCAAAAAATTAGTGAAGAAAAAAATCCAGAATATGCAGCAATTGCCAGCGAAGAAGCGGCAAAATTATTTAACGTAAATATTATTCGCAAAGGAATAGCAAATCAAGATGAAAATCACACACGCTTTATTATTGTTTCAAGAAACAGAATAAAAGTTGATAATCGTCTTCCAGCAAAAACTTCGCTTGTAATGGCTACTTCGCATTCGCCTGGTTCATTGGTAAAAGCATTATCCGTTTTTGATGCATATAAAATTAATTTAACAAAATTAGAATCGCGTCCAATACTTGGAAATCCTTGGGAAGAAATGTTCTATGTTGATTTTGAAGGAAACACAGAGGACGAAAATGTTCAGAATTTACTTGATGATTTGGGACCATATTTAAGATTTTTTAAAGTACTTGGAAGCTATCCTTCGCAAGTAATTAAAAAGACAAAGCTAAATCCAAATACTCCAACAGAGGAAAAGGAAGAAAGTAATTCTATTCTGAAAGAGATTCAAAAACCAATTATTAAAAAAAGTGCTAAATCAAAAAGCTATAAATTAGCAAGTCGTGAATACAAAGAAGAAGATACAATAATAAAAGTACGCGATGTAGAAATTGGTGGCAGTGATTTTGTTGTAATTGGCGGACCTTGTTCTGTTGAATCAGAATCACAAATATTTTCTTGCGCTCATGAAGTAAAAGTAAATGGAGCCCAAATTTTGCGCGGTGGATGTTTTAAACCACGAACTTCACCATATAGTTTTCAAGGTTTGGAGTGGGAAGGTTTAAATTATCTTGAAGCAGCAGGAAAAGAATATGATTTACCAGTAATTACAGAAGCTTTAGCTCCAGAACAAGTGCAAAGAATTGCAAAGCAATCAGATATAATTCAAATTGGCGCAAGAAATATGCAAAATTTTTCATTGCTAAAAGAAGCAGGAAAAGTTCATGTTCCAATTTTATTAAAACGTGGAATGATGTCATCAATAGATGAATTGCTCAATGCTGCAGAGTATATTTTAGCACAAGGCAACAGACAAGTAATTTTAATGGAACGTGGAATTAGAACTTTTGAAACTGCAACACGAAACACACTTGATTTAAGTGCAATTCCTGTATTAAAAGAATTAACTCATTTGCCAATTATGGTCGATCCATCACATGCAATTGGTGAGAGAGATAAAATTCCACCAATGGCGCTTGCTTCAAAAATTGTTGGAGCGCATGGAATTATGGTTGAGTTTCATCCAGAACCAGAAAAAGCTTTAAGTGATGGACCGCAAGCTTTACGCTATCCGCAATTTGCTAAATTAATGCAAGATTTAAAGAAATTACAAGTATAGATTAACAATTAAAGCTGAACTACATGTTCAGCTTTTTCATTTGAGGAGGGAAGACATGATTATCAATTTATACCAATATCGGGCTTTTGTATCAAAAGTTTATGATGGCGATACAATTACTGTAGAAATTGATTTGGGTTTTAATGCCTTTTTGAAGGGCGAAAAAGTTAGGCTTAATAGAATAAATACTCCAGAAATAACAGGTAATTCTCGTGAGGAAGGATTAAAAGCTCGTGATTATTTACGTTTGCTAATACTGGATAAAGAAATACTTCTGGAAACAATTAAGGATAGAAAAGGTAAGTACGGAAGATATCTTGGAGAAATATTTTCAAAAGATGAAAATGATAATTGGTTTAACATTAATGACCATCTAGTCGCAAAAGGTTTTGCAAAACATAAGGAATACTAACAATGATTAAAATAAATAATAAAAATATAGAAAGGCTGCTAATTATGATTTCTATTTTAGGATTAACTTTATTGGGGAATAATATGAATGCTCAAAATATATCTAAAGAAGAGTTGCTTAAAGATGCAAATGTTTATAAATATTCTGTGAAGAATATTAAAAAAGAAGATGTAAGTCTAAAAAACTACGAAGGTAAAGTTTTGTTAATTGTAAACGTAGCTAGTGAATGTGGATATACTCCACAATATGAAGGACTTGAGAAGATTTACGAAAAATATCACGCAAAAGGATTTGAAGTATTAGCATTTCCTTGTAATGATTTTGGTGGACAAGAGCCAGGAACAAACGAAGAAATTCAAAAATTTTGCTCAACAAAATTTAGCGTTACATTTCCATTATTTGATAAAATATCAGTTAAAGATGATCAAAAAGCAGATCTTTACAAAATGCTTACAGACAATTCAGTTACTGGAAAATCTGAAATTTCGTGGAATTTTGAAAAGTTCTTAGTTGATAGAAAAGGCCATGTTGTTAAAAACTTTAAAAGTAAAGTAAAACCCGAAAGCGAAGAACTAACATCTGAAATTGAAAAATTACTAAACTAAATAATTGTACTAACAAGCTCGCCATCTGGTTTTAGCATTCTTACTGGAACGGAATTTTTAATTTCTTCTTTCAATTTTTCAATTAAAGTCCGTTTCAGAAAAGTTCTTTCAATAACTAAACTTACTTCACGTATTGGCTGATAGTTGCTAAATGGTTTTACCATATTCATTTTTTCTTTGCTCAATAATTCTTTTGCAAACTCGGGAATTACGGTAATTCCCTTACTGCTATCAACAATTTTCATTAAAGAATCTATTGACAAACTTTCGTACTTAAATTTACCTTCCCCATTATATTCAACACCTTTTGTACAAATATTAATTATTTGGTTTCGAAAGCAATTTCCCTCTTCCAGAAGCCATAAATCTTGAAGTTCCAACTCAGAAGTAGCAATACTTTCTTTATTTATTGAGGGATGTTCTTTGGAAACATAAGTGAAAAATTGTTCGTAATATAGAGGAAAAGTAATTGTGTTTTCCATTGGGAATGGAGTTACTAAAATTCCAGCATCAAGAGTGCCATATTTTAATTGAATTAAGATATCTTCTGAAATCACTTCGCTAAAAATTAGATTAACATTTGGGTATTTTAACATAAAATTATTTACAAATTTTGGAACTATATAAGGCGCAACTGTTGGTATAATTCCAATTTTTAATTCGCCAGCAATATCTGCTTTGAATTCTGAAACAATATCCTTAAGTTTCTCAGTATCTCTCAGTAAAAATCTCGCATGCTCAATTAATTGTTCGCCAATTTCTGTGGGAGTAATTGGTTGCTTGTTTCTGTCGAAAATTGCAACCCCCAATTCTTGTTCGAGATTTTTAATTTGGATTGTTAACGCAGGTTGTGTTATAAACAGATTTTTTGCGGCTAAACTGAAATTTCTATATTTATCTAGTTCTACAAGGTATTCTATTTGTTGTAAATTCATATGTTTTGCTATAAATATTATTTATGTGGATATAAATATTATAAATTGGATTTATTATAGCAAGTAAAATATATTAGCTCCATCAATTAAATTAATAATGGAGATTAAAATGAAAAACAAAAATATTATTGGATTAGAAGTTGAAAATTCAAAAGTGGTAGCTAAATCACTAAATCAACTATTAGCAGATCATCAAATATTCTATCAAAATCTTAGAGGATTTCACTGGCTAATTCTTGGGCGAAATTTTTTTCAACTACATGAACTGTTTGAAAAATTATACAACGAAGCAAGTGAAACGGTTGATGAATTAGCTGAAAGAATTTTGATGCTTGGCGAAACTCCTTTGCACTCTTTTGAAAGTTATCTTAATAATGCAAAATTAAAATCAGCAGAAAATGTTAGAACAGCAAAAGAAAGTTTAGATATTTTAAACCAAAATATGCAAAGTTTATTAAGCTTAGTGCGCGAAACGTTAGTACTGGCTTCAGAAAATAATGACGAAGGAACGGTTGCTATGATGAGCGACCTTATAGTAAAATATGAAAAACAGTTGTGGATGTTTTCTGCTTACAATACAAACATAGATTAATTAACAATTATCAATTTTTACAGGAGATTTACAAATGGAAGAAACAAAATTAAACATGCCTCTATTAGGCGACAATTTCCCAAGCATGAGCGTTCAAACAACTCATGGACCAATGAATATTCCTGGCGACTTAAAAGGAAGTTGGTTTGTACTTTTTAGCCATCCAGCTGATTTTACACCAGTTTGCACAACAGAATTTGTGGCTTTTCAACAAAAGAAACCAGAATTTGACAAATTAGGTACTAAATTAATTGGTATGTCAGTTGACCAAGTGTTTTCACATATTAAATGGATTGATTGGATTAAAGAAAACATGAATGTTGATATTGAATATCCAGTTGTTGCTGCTAATGACAGCATAGCAATGAAACTTGGAATGCTTCATCCTGGAAAAGGCACTAATACAGTACGTGCAGTATTTGTTGGGGATCCACATGGAATAGTGAGATTAATAATTTACTATCCACAAGAAATTGGAAGAAGTGTAGATGAAATTTTACGAGCTGTTAAAGCACTTCAAACACACGAAGCTAATAAAGTTGCTACTCCAGAAAACTGGCCAAATAATGCCATTCTTGGTGATAGAGTAATAATTCCACCAGCAACTAATGTTAAAGATGCTGCTGATAGAAAAGGAAAAGCCGATTGTTACGATTGGTGGTTCTGTCACAAAAAACTTAGTTAATTATTCTTAATAAAGACTGTCTCAAAAGGGCAGTCTTTTTTTTATTGGTCTCAGTAGAAATTAAAACTATGCACTTAAGTGCAGCTCGCTTTAGCTTTTAAAAATGTCATAATAAATAGCAAACTACAAAAGATAAATTTCAAACAAATAGCAAAAACGAATAACCAAATCCTAAACTGATTATTTTTGCATGAATCACGCATAAAAAAATTTGGATATTAGAAATTGAAATTTGCATATTATTTGGTTTTTGTGGTTTATTATTTGGTCTTTCAACGAATGTTATTTGTAACCAAAACTATGGACTTGCGGTCAAAAGTGGCTTATTTATTCGTTTTCATAAATTTGAGAATAGAAACTTAGGCTTAATTTTTGTAGAAACAAGTAAGAATAGCCAGCTTGGTATGGCAATAATGTATAAACGAGCAAAGACAATTACTCCTTACAAAAAAACGACTTGTAAAAAGTATTTCTTTTGTAAAAGCAGAAGATTGGCGTGCCATTCACTACTAAATTGCATTTGGTCTGTTTGTAATAGTTTATTCAATTTTAGTTTTTGGCAATCTGGTTATAAATAGAATTGAAATAAAACTAATTAAAGCGGCAATTATATAAGTTGTTTTTAAACCAAATAAATCACCAAATACTCCAATCAAAAGCATAGCTAAAGCACCTGAAGCAAAATTCAAAGTCATAAAAACTCCATTAAGTAATCCAGAGTGTTCAGATTTAATAATGTTTATTTCAGCCAGCAACACTGGAGTTGTTGCAAACATAATAAAACCTATTAAAATTAAAATAGGAATTGCAAATATTGTTTGACTAAAAAAAGCAAAAAGTAATAACAAAAATGGAGTTGTACAAGCCATTATCATTAGTGTAAATCTTCTTCCTATTTTGTCGGAGATAGTTCCGGAAAAGAGTGTTCCTGCAGCACCAGCAAATTGAACTATTGATAAAGCAATTCCAGCAATCCAAAGTGAGGAACCATTTTCTGTCATATAAGTAGGAAGAAAAGTTGTAAGTGAACCTTTTACTAGTGATGTGAAAAAGAAAATTCCCCCAATAGTGACAAAAAGTTGAAGATGTTTTTTTAATGCTTTAATTGCGCCAGTCTCTTTTTCTTTTTTCTTAAGCTCGCCAGCAATTGGAATATTTCTAAATTTGAAATAAAGCATTAGTGAAGCCAAAAGACCTAGAGGGAGTAGGCGATATGTTCCTTCTAATCCCCAAAGCGAGATTCCTCCAAGTATATAAAGAGGTCCAAGACTTCTTGCAATTTCGCCGCCAAGCATAAAGTAGCTCATTCCTTTTCCAATTCTATTGCCTGAAACGTGCTTAACCATTATTGGCGCGGGAACATGAAATAGAGATGCTCCAATTCCAGAAGCAAGTAATAGAATTACAATTAGTGATACACTTGGCATTAATCCAAGAAAACTCATCATAATAGCTGATAATGCTGGAATTGCAATTAGTACATAACGAATTGGAAAATTATCAGAGAAATAACCAACAATGGGATTGAACAAAGACGGTACTCTTTGAATAACAGTTAGAAAGCTAACAAACGAAAATGATAGAGAAAATTTTACAATAAGTAATGGCAATATTGGAGCAAGAAAAGAAGTATATACATCATGCACAAAATGCGCAAATGAAATTGTAATTACTTTATCTTGTTGAAATATTTTATTCTCTTGCATATGCTTTAATTTAACTAAAAATTGGTATCTCAGTATTTGTTTGTGTTAGTAATAATTAATGAGCGAAACCTTTGACAAATAAAAAGATTTCTCAATAAAACCATATTCGAAAATGCAAAACTAATTTATTTAAGAATTGCTTATAAATAAAAAACCTAATAAGTAATTAAGGCACTCTAGGAAATTTAGAAAAATCGGGCTTGCGTTTTTGGATGTAAGCGTTTTTACCTTCTTGAGCTTCTTCACTCATATAATATAGAAGAGTCGCATTTCCAGCTAGTTCTTGAATTCCTGTTTGCCCATCCAACTCAGCATTAAAAGCTGATTTTAATAGTCGTAGCGCTAGTGGTGACATTTGCAAAACTTCTTTTGCCCATTGCACGCCTTCGTCCTCCAATAGTTCAACAGGAACAACTTTGTTTACCATTCCCATTTGAAAAGCTTCAGCAGCACTATATTGTCGGCATAAAAACCAAATTTCACGCGCACGTTTTTGTCCAACCAATCTAGCAAGATAGGATGCACCATAGCCCCCGTCAAAACTTCCAACCTTAGGACCAGTTTGACCAAACACAGCATTATCGGCAGCAATTGTCATATCACAAATTACATGAAGAACGTGCCCTCCACCAATTGCATAGCCAGCAACGAGCGCGATAACTGGCTTTGGAATTGAGCGAATAAGTTTTTGGACGTCAAGTATGTTAAGACGCTGAACGCCATCTTTGCCAACATAACCTTTATCGCCTCTAATTCGTTGATCGCCACCAGAACAGAATGCATATTTGCCATCCTTTGCGGGTCCGTTGCCTGTAAGTAAAATAACTCCAATACTGCTATCTTCGCGAGCATCTATAAGGGCTTCGTGAAGTTCCAAAACAGTTTCGGGGCGAAATGCATTTCTAACTTCCGGGCGGTTGAATGCAATACGCGCAATTCCATCCATTTTTGCGTATGTAATATCAATATATTCTTTAACTTTTTGCCAATTGTGTTTCATTGTATACCAATTATTATTTAATTTTATTCAAAAATTCATTTACTAAAATAGTGAATTCTTCTGGTTTTTCTAAGTGTATGTTGTGCCCACAATTTTCAATTATCTTAATTTCAGAATTAGGAATAACAAAATTCATCTCTTTATTTAAGCGTCTATACTTGCTATCAAGACTTCCAGCAATTAGCAATGTTGGAACTCTTATTGAATTTAATTTATTCCAAAGACTTGGCATTTTACCAGTGCTAAAACCTTTTAGTGAATTCGAAAGTCCTTCTGGCGAATTTCTTTTTTTGCTTTCAATTATTTTAGAATAATCTTTATCATTAAGTGATTTAAGTGAAGTGAAGAAAGCTAAATTCATCCAGTATTCTGTAAAAGCGTCAATTCCATCAGAAATAATTTTATCTGCCAACTGATAATCAGTTTTAATGCGAGAGGTTTTTTCGTTCTGGTTTTCAATTCCAGCAGTAGAACTTTCTAAAATTAAAGCTAATACTTTTTCTGAATTTTCAACTGCAAAAGAAAGGGCAGTGCGTCCGCCCATTGAATATCCAACAAGGATAGTTTTTTTTATGTTTAGTTTATTAAGGACTATAGAGACAATGTTTGTATAAGATTTTGCAGAGAAGAATTCTAAATTATTTGGAACAATTGATTTGCCATGACCTGGCAAATCAATTGCTATAGGAAAAAACTTGGGATTAAGTTTGTCGAAAAGAAAAAGCCAATCGTTAGCGCAACCAGTAAAACCGTGCAAAAAGACAATTGGAATTTTATCTAAAGGAACGGAATTATCTTCGCAAATTACATTTACGGTTATTCCGTCAATCGAGAATTCCAATTGCATCTTCTACTTGTGCTTTAAGAACAGTCCAATATTTCTCACGTTCATTCTGCGAAGTTTTAGAATTAATAATTATTTCGAGAACAGTAAATTCCTTTTTCTTTTGTGCACCTTTAAACTCCTTAACAAAAGATGATGCTGAAGAAACAAGTTTATAATTACCTCCAAAGCCTTTTACAATACTTTTGTAATCTAAATCAACTGGAGCTTTGAAATATTTTTCAAAGTCAACATCTTCTTCCTGTGCGATAGGAAGTGTTTCAAAAATTGCTCCACCACCATTGTTCAACATAATTATTATTAACGGAATATTATATTTTTTCAAAGCCAAAAGTCCAGAAATATCATGGAAGAAAGCCAAATCGCCAATAATTAAAGCAGAAGGATTTTCGCTTTGAGCAGCTAATCCAGCGGCAGTAGAAATAATGCCATCAATTCCGCTAGCGCCACGGTTATTAAATATTTTAATACGATTGTTATATTCAGCAAAGTAGTCAAAGTCTCTAGCAGGCATAGAGTTAGAAATCATCAAATTAGATTCATCGGGAAGCTCGGCTAAAACTGTATTAATTATATTGCCTTCAAATGGAAATGAAGTGCTATCTAAAAATAACTCTTTAATCTCTGCTGCGGTTTCTTCTATCTTAATAATTGTATTTAAAAATTCTATTTGCTTATCTTTTGGTTTTATAGAAATACTGTTATTCAATGTTCTGCATACCCAATCAATTTTTCCAGTAATAACCTTAGTTGCTGTTTTTGTAGGGTCTTGAATTTCGCCAAATTTATGAACTAAAATTTTATTAGCATCAGATTCTTTAAAGAATTGAAGTAAAGATTCAGAAACGGGACTATCCCCAAACTGTAATATTACACTAGGTTTAACAGCTTTTCTAATTTTATCGGATTGAAAGAATGAAGAAAAATTAATAATTATATTTTTATTGTCTTTCTTTTTAAATCTAAGATTTGAAAATCCATCGGCAAAAATTGGTGCATTAAGAGTATTTCCAAGACTAATTATTTCATCCATTATAGCTTCTTTATATTTGCTGTTTCCAACAATAATCATAGTTTTTGCAGAACTTTGTAATAAATCAACCAAAGATTGAATGTCATTATTTGTCTTGTTTTTATAATAAATATGTAATGAATTCTTGCTAAATTCTCTGTGCATAGATTCAACAAAACTCTGACTTGCTTCATCAGTTCCAGCGGAGGCTTCAAAAGGTTTTGCGAAAGGAAAATTAAAGTGAACTGGACCTTTTTTACTAATGCTTTCAGCCACTGCACCACTAATTTTTTTAGAAAATCCAAAAAGACTAGGCTTATTTATTTTGGGAACACCTGCTTCGAAATATCCACGTATATGGTTCTTAAATATGTTTACCTGATTTATGGTTTGATTTGCACCTATGTTGTGCATCGCTTGAGGTCGATCTGCAGTACACAATAATAATGGGATACGTTTATAATATGCCTCCACTACTGCTGGGTATAGCTCTGTAACAGCGGTTCCAGAAGTTGTTATTAACACAACAGGTGATTTGGTTTGGTAAACTAAACCAATAGCAAAAAAGCCACTTGAACGTTCGTCCACGTGAACAAAACATTTAATTTTTTTTGATTTTTGAAATGCAACTACCAAAGGTGTATTTCGCGAGCCAGGAGAGATACACGCATATTTAATTCCATATGTTTCTAGGGCAGTAACAAGAAGATCGCACCAAAGCGCATTGTTGTTTACTAATTCATTCATAATAAATTACTGGTTTAATTAATGATATTCTAATTTTAAGGAGAATGCCCATATTCTTCCATGTAATATTGTTAAAAAATTTAGTGTTAAGATATAAATTTATTTTTTATTATCAAATAAAGATATTATTGGTTTTAATTTTAATTCTGATTCAGCATATTCAATTTCTGGGTCAGAGCCTTTTACAATTCCACATCCTGCAAAAGCATATATTTTTTTTTCTTTCAATAAAGCCGATCTAATTGCAACTGCAAATTCACCTTCGTAATTTAAATTAAACCAACCAATCATTCCAGAAAAAAGTCCACGATTATGAGGTTCCATTTCCTTAATTGATTTAAGAGCCTTATCCCAAGGCACACCACATATTGCTGGTGTTGGATGTAAAGCTTTTAGAATTGCAAATATTGATTGGTTAGAATTAATTTTTCCTCTAATGGGGGTCCAAAGATGTTGAATATTTGGAAGTTTTCTAATAACCGGGTCTGATTTAGAAACTATTTCGCTACAAAATTGAGAAAACGAATCTCTAATAAATGAAACAACTATTTCCTGCTCAGCTAAATCTTTTTCACTTGCAAGAAGAGTGTTTGCAAGTAAAATATCACCTTCCTTTGTTAATCCACGCGAAATTGAACCAGCAAGAGCATCGGCTTCAATCCAACCATCTGAAATTCTTGCTAATTTTTCAGGCGAGGCACCAAAAAAAATGGAATCATTTTTTCGGAACGCAAAAACGTAGCATTTTGGATATCTTTCACCCAAAGTTTCCAAAACATTAGAAATGTTAATAAAATTAACTAGGTCTAAATCCACTTGTCGTGAAAGAACAATTTTTTGAACTTCACCAGAATCAATTTCCGCCAAAGCTTTGTTAACATTTTCTACCCAAATCTTCTTTTCTTTTCCATTTGAAGAAATTGCGATCTTACCAATTTCTTTACTATTTGAATTGTTTTTAATTAAAAGTGAATTCAGAATTTGAAAGTCTGTGGTAATTTTTTCTTCAGAAAAATTCTTTCCTAAAAAATTATATAAAAAGTATGATTTACCGTGTGATTCAAAAAATAAAAATTTTGGAACAAACCATTCGGAATCGCAAAAATCTTCCCATAATTTATCAGAATTATTAATTGTAAATGTCATTCCTCCTAAAAAGAGGGGAAAGGATTCCAAGTCAAATTCATTCCAATTTGACAAGAATTTTTTTTCTAATTGTGATATTATTTTTTCAGTATCCTCAAGACGAGATTGCCCAAAGGTTTTAATTTGTAAAATAGAATCGAAGCCCAAAAAAGTAGTGCTTTCACTAACTTGTTTAGTGAAAAAGTAGGATTCCTTTTTACTTTTAATATTATTGAGAATTGATGAAAAATCAATTTCATTATATTCAAAAACTAAGCTTGAAAGTGTTTCGTTTTCGATTGAGTTTTGGTCAATAAATATTTTTATTTTTTCTAGGTGTTTTTTCAAAAAGCCAGCATAAATCAAATATTATAAGTAGCAAATATAAAAGATTGTTTTATTTATTCATACCCTACAAGTTATATTCTCAAAAAATGGATGAAGCAACCAAATTATATTAAAATTTAATTAAATATTCATTTATAAATAACACCTCAAATCCACAATAAATATTTCTAATTTGTTTCATTTAGGATAATCAATGATTATCTTTGATTCTCAAAAATGGGAAAGTAGAAGTTTATGTTACTAATCGAAATACTACCAAATAAATGTGATTTCTGCGGTTGCTGCGTTGGCGTATGTCCAGAAGATGCAATTGAGTTAAAAGAAGCAGAAATTAAAATAGATGAAACTCTGTGCACAAACTGTTCAAAGTGTGTATGGGCTTGTCCTATAGAAGTGCTAAAATTTAATAAAGAAAAATTGGGTAATCGAAAGATTATATAAATATATGAAAAATGAATATGATGTAATTGTAGTCGGAGGCGGTCCAGCTGGTTCAATGGCAGCACGTTTTGCCGCTGAGCAAGGTGCTTCTGTTTTAATGATGGAAAAAGATCGGGATATTGGTTATCCGGTTCGTTGTGGCGAAGCGGTAAGCAAAGCAGGAATTGAAGAATTTATTGAACCGAATGAAGTTTTTATATCAACTATAATAGACAAATTTGGAATGATTTCTCCTGATGGAACAGAGGTAGTGATTCCTTTAGAGCAAATTGGATATATTCTAGAGCGACGCGTTTTTGATTACGAACTAGCCAAACAAGCTGCAAGCTATGGTGCTGAAATAGTTACCAGAGCTTATGTTAACGGACTTATAATTGAAAATGGTAAAGTTTGTGGTGTTAAATATGAATACAAAGGTGAACAACTCGAACTTAGAGCAAAAGTTGTAATTGCTGCCGATGGAGTTGAATCGCGCATAGGACGCTGGGCTGGAATTAAAACGCATATTGATTTTAGAGATATGGAAAGCTGCACACAAGTTACTGCCGCTAATATTGATGTTGATCCTAACACACTGCTTTTTTATTTTGGAAAAGATGTTGCTCCCGAAGGATATTTCTGGATTTTCCCTAAACGAAATAAATCAGCAAATATTGGCTTAGGCGTTAGCGGTGCAATTGGGAAGAAGAAATCGTCACAGGCATATTTAAATAAATTTATGGATGAACATTATCCTAATGCGCCAGTATTAACAAGGATTGCAGGTGGAGTTCCTTCATCAATTACGTTAGAAAAAATATCAGCCCCTGGAATAATTTTGGTTGGTGATGCTGCACGGCAAGTAAACCCCCTTTCTGGTGGTGGAATTGTTAGTGGAATGATTGGTGGGAAAATTGGCGGAACTATTGTTGGAGAAGCAATAAAGCAAAATAATTTAAATCACATTTTAACTTATGATAAAGCTTGGGCTAGCAGGCTTGGAAAACGTCATGAAATTTTTAACAGAATTAAAAATGGTATTTACAATTTTTCCGATGAGCAGTTTAATAGTATTGCACATGCCGTTTCTAAAGTTCCAATGGAAAAGAGATCACTAGGAAATCTATTTAAAACAGCGTTATTAAACAAACCATCATTACTTCTTGATATAGCAAAGGTGTTTTTAATAAAATAGATTATTTATAAGATAAATAAAAAATGTAAATTAAATAAAGATGAAAAAGAAAATTCTCGACTTACTAAGTGGTGTTCACGAAATAATAGTTGAAAATTGGAGCGCAAAATTAGAATTCAATTTTGGCAACAAACTATCAAAATCTGAAATAAAAGAATTTGTAAATTCTAGTTTACGAAGCTTAACGGAAGTTATTAAAAGTGCTGAATATTTATCAATTGACCAATATTTAATTGACTCGTATAATCTGTTTTCAAGAGCTAATATAAATCTTCTAGAAGTAAGTCAAATATTCAGTTCTGGAAGGTTTGCACTTCTTCATAATATTGATAAAACAGAAATAAAAAAGCATGATCCAATTATTATTCTTGGATTTCTTGATGATATTATTGAACAGATTTTTGCTCGCTATTCAATGCTTTATCAAAATACACAGATAAAAGAAATTGAATATGATCGTGACAGACTAGCAAAAAAGCTTGAAATGAATCAACAATATCTGAACACTATTCTTTATAAATCGGATACAGCAATTGCAGTAATTGATATTAATGAAAAGTATGTTTCTTGGAATCACGGTGCCGAAGCCATGTTTGGCTATACTGAACAAGAAGTTGTTGGACAAGATTCTAAATTGCTTTTACCAAATTTGCCAAAATATTTAGACGAGCTAGAGTTTATAATAAAGGAAACACAGATACGAGGTGAAGTACAGATTAGTGATACAAAACGGAAAACGAAAGAAGGAATAATTATTCCTGTTCAGATAAAAGTAACGCAAATTAAAAACCAAAATGGCATTAATAGTGGCAGAACTATGATAATGCAAGACCTGTCGCAAGTAAAAAAATTACAACAACAAGTTGATCAATCGGAAAAGCTTGCTGTTATTGGTCAATTAGCTGCTGGTGTTGCTCACGAAATTGGAAATCCTTTAACTTCAATTTCAGCCCTTGTTCAAATAATGCAAAGAAAAAACAAAGATGAAAAACTAACTGACCAACTGGGCACTATAAAAGATAATATTGATCGTATTTCCAAAATAGTTAGAGAATTGGTGGATTTTTCTAGACCACCTGGCGAGGATAAAGAATTACTTCAGATAAACGATGTTGTAAAAATTGCTGTAGGTATTGTTAAATATGATAAACGAGTTAAAAATGTTGAATTTAAAACTTGTTTTTCAAAAGAACTTCCAATGATTTTAGCTGTTCCCGACCAGCTATTACAGGTTTATGTAAATATTTTAATAAATGCGCTAGATGCAATTAATGGAGAAGGTAAAATTGAAGTTCGTACTTATCTTGACGATGTATATATTTGCACAGATATAGAGGACGATGGCTATGGAATGGACAATGAAGTAAGAAGCAAAATATTTAATCCATTTTTTACAACAAAAGAAGTTGGTAAAGGCACAGGCTTGGGTCTTTCGGTTAGTTATGGAATTATAAAAAAAATGCAGGGAAAAATATTAGTTAAAAGTGAAATAAATGCAGGCTCAATTTTTACAGTAAAATTATTACCATAAAAAAGGAATAAAAATGGCTACAACAGTTTTAATTGTCGATGACGAAAGAGCAATAAGGGATTCGATACAAGTTGTTTTAGAGGATGAAGGTTACAAGACAGATACTTCAAGCGATGGACAAGATGCGCTTGAAAAGATAAAGGAAAACAATTATGATGTTGTAATTACTGATATTAAAATGCCAAATATGGATGGAATGGAATTGCTGAAGCAAGCAAATAAAATTAGTCCTGAAACTTTTTTTATAATTATGACGGCTTATGCTTCGGTAAAAACAGCTATTTCTGCAATTCGTGAAGGTGCTTATGATTACTTGATGAAACCAATTGAATTCGATGATTTACTTCTTCGATTAAAGCGATTATCAAAATTTAAAAAGTTGTCTATTGAAAACAAATCGCTTAGACAAAGAGTTTCGGCTGAGCCAGGATACCAAAATATAATTGGCAATAGTAATGCTATTAAAAAAGTTTTTCGATTAATTTCACAAGTATCACAAACTAGTAGTAATATTTTAATTACTGGAAAAAGTGGAACAGGTAAGGAGTTAGTTGCAAAAGCAATTCATTATAATAGTAAAAGAAGAAACGATATTTTTCTTCCAATAAATTGTGGAGCAATTTCTGAAAATTTAATTGAAAGCGAATTGTTTGGTCATAAAAAAGGCTCATTCACTGGCGCAACGGATGAAAAAATAGGATTGTTCAAAGTGGCTGATGGTGGAACGCTTTTCCTTGATGAAATTGGCGATCTTCCTTTGAACATGCAAGTAAAACTTCTGCGCGCAATTGAGGATAAAAAATTTATACCAGTTGGTGGAATTAAGGCTGTATCAACAGATGTAAGAATAATTGCTGCAACAAATCAAAATTTGTTTAAAAAAGCTGAAACAGGAGAATTTAGAGAGGATTTATATTACCGCCTAAATGTTATTGAAATTTCCTTACCATCTTTGAATGAAAGAAGAGATGATATTCCACTATTGGTAAATTATTTTGTGGAAAAATATTGCAACGCTATGGGTAAAAAAATTCTTGGTGTTGATAACGATGCCATGAAGGCGCTAATGAATCACAATTGGCGTGGAGGTGTTAGAGAACTTGAAAATATAATTGAACGGGCGGTAATATTTGCAATGGAAGATGTAATTAAAATGGATGATTTATCTGATTACATTAAAGACAATGTTTCTAATTATGGCTTCCCGGTTTCCTTAAAAGAGGCAGTTAAAAATTTTGAACGAGAACATATTATTAATGTAATTAAAAACAATAGTTATAATAAAGAAGAAACAGCAAAAGCTTTAGAAATAGGACTATCATCACTTTATCGAAAAATGGAAGAATTAAATATCCCAACTAAATTTAGCGAAAATGATTTCTGAAAATTATTTTTGAAGGACGTTTTATGGAAAAAAGAGAACAGCTCAATAATAAATTAAGCAATCTTATTAAAGATGAAAAAATTATAAATGAAGTTATTGAAATATTTAATTCTGAATTCAATTCTGAAATTGTAAAATATAACGATTCGTTTAAAAATTATTTTTTTGCAAAGACTATTTGTGATAGAAATGGTTGTAATATTAAATATTCAAAATCAATTTTTGATACTATAAATTATACTGCTGATCAGATTGAAGGCTTACCAAAAAAATTGAATTCAATTATTCATGAAGACGATAGATTAAGAGTAGAAAATGGTTTGAATGAATTTTTAGAGAATTCAAAAATAAACGATTACTCAGCTTCGTATAGAGTTATTAGTGAAAATGATGAAATAATTCATTTGTATGAAACCATTTCGGCAAAGCGTGATGGCGATGGAAAGATTTATGAATACAATTCAATTTTCTGTGACATTTCAGAAATGGAAAAAAAGAAAAAAGAATTAGTAGATTATAGTGAAGAAATGATTAAGGTTAATAATAGGAAAGACAAATTTATTTCCATTGTATCGCATGATTTAAAATCACCATACACAACCCTGCTTGGGTTTTCCGAAATTCTGCTTAATGACAGCACACTTCCAGAAGAAGAAAAAAGTGAATATATAACTTATATTTACAACAGTTCTCAGCATCAGTTAAATTTTATTGAGCATTTACTAGATTGGTCAAGATTAAAAACTGGGCGAACTGTTATTGAAAACCAAAGATTAAATCTTAAAAATATTATTTCATTAGCAGTTTCAAAACTTACTGGAATGGCAGTACGTAAAAACATTGAAATTATTCAAAATATTCAAAATGATGTTTATATAAAAAGTGATGAAAAGCAGATTAGCAAAGCAATTTCGGATTTATTGCAAAATGCAATTACATATTCCCACAGAGATTCTTCGGTTTCAATTTTGGGAAGTAGATTTAAAGATGATATGGTAGAAATTATTGTTAAGGATAAAGGAATTGGTATTTCAGACGTTGATCAAGAAAAAATATTCAAATTAGATCAAAAATATTCTACCGAAGGAACAGAAGGCGAACAAGGTAGTGGAATGGGTTTAATTTTAGTGAAAGAAATACTCGACAAATTAAATGGTGAGGTTTGGTTTTATTCCAAGAAAAATGAAGGCAGCGAATTTCATATTGCGGTGCCAGAAGCACAAAATATAGTTCTTCTTGTTGATGATAATGTTGAAAGATTAGAGGAAAGGGGAAAATTATTATCGGAATCTTTACCAAACTATTTATTGTTGAAAGCTAAAAATGGTTATGCCGCTTTAGATTTTATTAATGAAGAACTTCCTTCAATTATTGTTATTAAAAATGAATTAAGTCTATTAAGTGGCGATGAAATTATTAAATCAATTAGAAATAGAGATAAATACTTTTCAGTTTCGGTATATGTTCTTGCTAATGAAATAAATGCAGAAGTTGAAGAAAAATATGATTCTTTTGTAATAAATGGACTTTTTCCAATTGATATTCCAAATGATAAACTGATTAAAATTATTAAACAAAATCTGTAATTAATTGGAACTTGTTCGGATTATATACTTGGTATATAATAATATTTTAATGTAATAAAAAATAATAGGATTTTTAAAGATGAAAAAATGGTTCCCATTATATACAAAACCTCGCCATGAGGTTAAAGCTTTGGAACAAATAAAAGAACTAGGAATTGAAGTATTTCTTCCAACAATAGTTGTTTTAAAACAATGGAGTGATAGAAAAAAGAAGGTTACAGAAGCACTTTTTAAAAGCTATATTTTTATTAATGCCATTGAAAAAGAAAGAAATTATGCTCTAACATGCGATGCTGTTCTTAAATCGATAACTTTTGATGGAAAGGTGGCAACAATTCCAGAATCGGAGATTGAGAGCTTAAAAATTATGTTAAAAACACCCGAAAGAATTCAAGTTATTGATGGAATTTCAAAAGGCAAAATTGTATTAATTGAATCAGGTCCTTTTACTGGTGTTGAAGGATATATAAATTCAATAAGCAAGGATGAAAGTACTTTGTCACTTTCAATTGAATTGCTAAACCGCACGGTTAAAGTTGTTATTCCAAGTTCAACAAAAATTAAGGCTATTAATTAGGGGATATTATGTTAAACCAAAAAAGTATTCTTGAACACGAAGTTGGCGAGGACGCTCATCTTTTTTTACTAATTACGAAAATTGAAAAGAAGGTAACTAGAACCAACAAGGAATTTTTAAGTCTAGAATTGAGAGATATTTCCGGTACAATTGCTGCAAAAATGTGGGATGGATTTGAAGCATTTTTCCAATCGGCTAATGAAGGAAAAATTACTAAAGTAGATTGCAAATTTGATGAATACAACGGAACACCACAATTAATTATTAATAGAATAAGGTTGGCAATTGAAAATGATAACGTTACTCATTCCGATTTTCTTCCACGCTCTCAAAGAAATTTGGATGAAATGAAAGCTGAGTGGAACAAAGTTGTTGATGAAATTACTAGCAAATATTTTAGGGAATTAATTCAAAAAATATTTGATGCTGAAACATTTGAAAAGTATTGCAACGTTCCCGCGGGTAAAGCATGGCACCATTCCTATATTCATGGGTTGCTTGAACACACTCTTGAAATAATTAAAATTTGCAAAACTGCATGCGATATTCATCCAGAATTAAATAGAGACTTATTAGTTGCCGGTGCAATTTTTCACGATTTTGGAAAAACTGAAGAACTGACTTATGAAACAAATTTTGATTACACCGATAAAGGTAAATTAATTGGACACATTGTTATTGCTGCTATGCGGATTGAAGAAAAAGCAAAGGAAATAAATAGATTTCCTGAATCATTAAAGAATCAATTAATTCACTTGGTTTTGAGCCATCAAGGAAAATTGGAATATGCTTCGCCAGTAATTCCTAAAATGCCTGAAGCTGTTGTTTTATATCACGCTGATGAATTGAGTGCAAAATCTAATGCCTATTTAAACGTATCAAAAAATGATAGACAAGGAAATACAAACTGGACAAACTTTATTCGCCTTGCGGAAACAGCAATTTATATTCCTCCAACAGATGAAAACGAAAATTTGAAAGAATCTTTGTTTGATTAAAAGTTAATGAAATGAATAAAATGGAAATTCCAAAAGAGCTAATCGAAAAACTTAAATCAGCAAAATCAATTTTGTTCTTTACTGGAGCGGGAATTTCAGCCGAAAGTGGAATTGACACATTTCGTGGAAAAGGCGGATTGTGGAATAAAATGTCCGCACAAGAACTTGCCAGTTTTGATGGGTTTATGAAAAATCCAAATTTGGTTTGGGAATGGTATCAATACAGAAGAAAAAATGTTCGTGAAACAGAACCAAATGCTGGACATAAAACAATAGCAGAATTTGAAAAATATTTTAACGATGTTACAGTAGTTACGCAAAATGTTGATAACCTTCACAAGCGTGCTGGAAGTACAAACATACTTGAACTTCACGGAAATATTGAACGTAATTTCTGTCTTGATTGCAAAACATTTTATGACGTTGAAAAGTTTATTGAAGCACATGAAGTTCCCAAATGTGAAAAATGTGGCGGAATGATTCGTCCCGATGTTGTTTGGTTTGGCGAAATGCTTCCACAAGGTGTTTTTGCCGAGGCTGAAAGGAAAGCAATTGAGTCGGACGTATGTTTTATTGTTGGAACTTCCGCCGTTGTTTATCCCGCAGCTTATATTCCAATATCTGCAAAAGAAGCTGGTGCAACTTTAGTTGAAATAAATATTGAACCAACAAACATTTCACATCAAGTTGATTTTTCAATAATCGGAAAATCTGGTGAAGTACTTCCACAAATATTTGAAATGCTTGAATTATAAATTGCAATAAAAACATTCCCCTTTTCTTATATTTGCGTTTGCAAAAATTAAAATAAATTTTAGGATAATAAATGACTTCAAATGAAATAAGAAAACAGTTTTTAGATTTCTTTAAAGAAAAAGAGCATCGTATTATTGAAAGTGCTCCAGTTGTTCCGTTTGATGACCCAACTTTACTTTTTACAAACGCTGGAATGAATCAGTTTAAAGATGTATTTCTCGGACAAGGTTCACGCGATTATAATCGTGTGGCTAATACACAAAAGTGCATTCGTGTAAGTGGAAAACATAACGATTTGGAAGAAGTTGGGCGCGACACTTATCACCACACTTTTTTTGAAATGCTTGGAAACTGGTCGCTTGGAAATCCACAAAAGCCGGAAGAAGGATATTACAAAGAAGAAGCAATTACTTGGGCTTGGGAATTACTGACCAGTGTTTGGAAGCTACCGAAAGAAAGATTGTGGGCAACTGTTTACAGAACCGATGAAGAGGCTTTGGAAATTTGGAAAAACAAGACAGATATAAATCCAACTCATGTTTTAAAGTTTGATGAAAAAGACAACTTCTGGGAAATGGGCGAAACAGGTCCATGTGGTCCGTGTTCTGAAATTCACATCAATATTGGAGATGATTTTGAAAATCCCAAATGGGTAAATGCCGGCGTTGAACAATGTATTGAAATATGGAATTTGGTTTTCATCCAGTATAACCGTGATGAAAACGGTGTGCTTAAAGAATTACCTGCAAAGCACGTAGATACTGGAATGGGTTTTGAACGCTTGGTTGCAGTACTTCAAAATAAAAAAGCCAATTATGACACGGATATTTTTACTCCAATAATCAACGAAATTTCTAAAATATCTGGTGTGGCTTACAAAGAAAAAGATGATATCGTTTCAATGCGCGTTATTGCTGACCATATTCGCACGCTAACTTTTGCAATTGCCGATGGAGCAACTCCAGGAAACGAGGGACGCGGTTATGTGCTTCGTAGAATTTTGCGACGAGCAGCTCGCTTTGGAAGAAAATTAAATTTAAATGAACCTTTTTTATTTAAACTTGTCGATGTTTTAACTGAAACAATGGGTGAAGTATTTCCGGAAATTGTTACAAATAAAGATAGTGTAGTAAAAATTATTAAAGCAGAAGAAGAAAGTTTTAACAGAACTCTTGATAGAGGAATTGAGCTATTTGAAACAATTTCGGCAAACACAAAAGAACAAATTAGCGGTGATGATGTTTTTAAACTTTATGACACTTTTGGATTTCCAGTTGATTTAACAAACGTAATGGCGGAAGAAAAAGGTTTAACTATTGACGAAGCTCGCTTTAACGAGCTAATGGATGAGCAAAAAGAACGAGCAAGAAGTGCAACAAAAAACAAAATTGCAGAAGCTGGAATTACTGTTGAATCTCTTGATGGATTTGAAGGTGACATTTCTAAAGCAACCGAATTTACTGGCTATAATGAAGTTAAATCAGACGCAAAAATATTATCAATTAAAAATGCTGAAGATACTACATTATTAATATTTGACAAAACTCCATTCTACGTTGAATCCGGTGGACAAATTGGCGACTTGGGAAAATTGCAAATTGAAAATAAAGTATTTGAAATAGTTGATGTTACTAAAATTGACGGAAAAATTATTCATATAGTTAGTAATCCAGAAAATTATGAATTTGAAATTAACACTACCGCAAAATTATCGATTGATGAAGTAAGACGGATGGATATTAAACGAAATCACTCTGCAACTCACTTAATGAATGCTGCGTTAAGAAAAGTGCTAGGTGAACATGTTAAACAATCTGGATCTTTAGTTGATAATGAAAAGCTCCGTTTTGACTTTGCACATTTTCAAAAAGTAAGTGCCGAAGAAATTGTCGAAATTGAAAAAATTGTAAATGATAAAATTTGGGAAAGCATATCAACTGGGCATCATTTAAATACTCCATTCGAAAAAGCAAAAGAAATGGGTGCGTTGATGTTCTTTGGCGATAAATATGGCGACAAAGTAAATGTTGTTCAATTTGGTGATTACTCAATGGAATTTTGCGGTGGAACTCACGTAAAAAACACATCGGAAATTGGGATATTTAAAATTGTAAGTGAATCATCAATAGCTAGTGGAATTCGTAGAATTGAAGCTGTTACTGGACGTGGGGTTTATGAATTGATTTCTGCACAAGAAAACAAGATTAACGATTTAAGCCAAAAATTATCAGAAGCTAATGATGAAAAGAGAAAGCTTGAAAAAGAAATTTCAGAATATGAATTAAAATCCAAGCTTGGTGGAATTGATGAAATATTAAAATCACCAAATGAAATAAATTCAATCCATATTTTTAAAGGCAAAGTTGAAGCTTCAAACATGGATGAATTAAAATCGATGGGCGATGAACTCCGCAACAAAATGAAAACAAATGCCGTTGGTATGTTAATTTCTGTAATTGAAGATAAAGTTGGAATTGTATGCGTTGTGAGTGATGATTTAATAAAAGATAAAAAAATTTCCGCTGGAAAAATTGTTGGAAGCGTTGCAAAAATTCTCGGCGGCGGCGGCGGCGGAAGACCTCATCTCGCAACAGCCGGCGGAAAAGATATTTCTAAAATTGATGAAGCACTTGAAAAAGTTGATGAAATAATAGACGAATTAATGAGATAAAGAAAAGCATCCATGCAGAATAATATTCTCTGCATAGATGCTTTTAGTAACACATCATGTTTTCAGTATTGGGACACGTCTATTTATTTAAAAACATTACTGTAATTTAGCTGGTTTCTAAAACTGTTTTGTAACTTTATCTATATCAGCTTTGCGATTCGGCGAATTGCCCTACATTGTAGCTCGAATCGCTGATTCTAGAGCTTTGCCATTTACAAGTTTGCAATTCATTTATACTATAATTTTAACTCCTCTTTTGCACCATTATTATTTACAAATTCTATTGTTGATTTATAAGAGTCTAAATTAATTATCAGCGTGCAGATTTTATCATCCTTTTCCCACTTTAGTTTTAGTGCATTAGAGGGAGAATCTAAAATTATAAAATCACCATTAAAAGCTGGATATTCATTTCTGAATTTAATTAGTTTTAGAAGTCTTTGAACCACTTCTTGCTTAATATCTTGGGCAATTTCCTGAATACTAAAGTTGTGTCTGTTAATTTCTCTTCCCTCACCAGTTTTATTAACATTCTCCTCATCATTTTTCCCTGCTAATAAACCGACATAATAAACTTGTGGAATTCCTGGTGCGAAAAATTGAATTGCCCTAGAAGCAATATAAGCGTCATCGTTACAATTAAGCATTGAATAATAGGAGCAGCGAATTTGATGAATATCAAAACCATCGGGATATTTATGGTTTGGTGAAAAAATACGGCTCAAGTTTGCACCACGATCTAAACATATATCAACTACCTTCTGTGCATCCTTTGTACTCACTAGATCGTTTAAATCAGGCATTATTGGAATACCATCATGGCAATCGAGCATAGTGAATTGTTTGTGGGGCCTTATTTTTAGATATTTCTGAAGTCGTTCGCTGTTTTTGTTTAATAGAGTTTCAAGAATTGTGTAAGGCAAAATAAAATCATAAACCCAATGACCCTTATCGGCTAACATAAATTGTGTAGTATAATGAGAGTGAACCTCTGGCAACAATTCAATATTAAGTGATTTTGCTAGATCAGTAATCCAATCCAAAAACTCATGAATTTCTGGTTCAATCATAAAGCAAGTTGTACCTGGTTTTTTTACTACATATCCAATAGCATCAAGTCTAACAATTTTAACATTATTTTTGTTGAAGTTAATCATAAAATCTGTAATTAACTTTTTGGTTATTTCAGATTTAATATCAATATCAATCTGTTCAGAAGGAGTAACTTTTCCAAAAGTTGTCCAAACTTTTTCACTTTTGCCAGTATCTTCAATTGTAATATCAGAAAATGGTTCGGTTCTTCTTAAAAATATTTTCTCAATATCTTCCTTAGGAGGCTTTCCATCAGCCCAAATTTTATCAACAGTAATAAATAAATCAGCATACTTCGATTTACGTCCATGTTTAATAAAATCTTTAAAATATTCTGATTTGGCAGAAATATGATTAACCATTAAATCTAATAAAATATCGTGTTTTGCACTTATTTGTTTTATATCATCCCAAGTACCAAATTGAGGTTCAATTTCAAGATAAGTAAGTGGTGCAAAGCCTCTATCGCCAGAAGAAGGAAATGGAGGCAAAATGTGTATTCCTCCTTGAAAAACGTTGGGGAAATATTTCATCAAAACGTGGTTTAGAGTTTTTAAGTCTCCACCCAATGAGTCAGGATATGTTATAAGTTGTACTTTGTTTTTTATTGACATTTTAACACTTAATTAATGTGGGAAATACTGTAATCTTTGTTAATAATAAAATCCGCAAGCTGCTTATGGCCTGCAATGATTTTGTGCTCAATCATAAGAACTTGTTCGATAAACGGATCACCAATTTCATTACCACGATTTCTAGTTTCTCTGTGCTCCAAGGTATCAAGTCTATTTCTTGCAATAAATATTTTACAATCAACATTTTTTAATAATGAGGTATAAGTGCCTTCGGCAATAATAACTTTAATTCCAGCTAAACTTACCTTTTCCTCACCGATAGAATTTTTGTTATAATCTACCAAAGGCTTAGTAATTGAATCTTTTCCTTCAATAGCATCTTTTAAATTATTTTCAAGTTGGTCAAGTTTTACTTCAACATGTGGTCCTAGCCACTCAGCATCTTCTCTACGCATGGCATCGTTCGATTTTGGTGGGAAAACGAAATAATCGTCTTGCCCTAGCAAAGCAGCTTTTAACGAATATTTTTCCAATTCGTCTGCTATTGCTTTTCCAGTTTCCGATTTACCACTGCCCGATTCTCCAGCAACAGTTATTACATAACGAGTTTTCTTTTTTTTGATTTCCCTAATTATTGTTTTAACTATTTGCTTTGCAGCTTTAAAATGATGTTCTTCAATTACGAGTATGTCACCCTTCATAAAAATCCTAAATTTAAATTTAACAACTTACTTTTTTCCATTTGAAAATCACATAGTATCATTAAGTATTACCAAAAAGTAATTACAAGTATTAAGGTAAGTATTCCAAGAACTATTGATTGTTTTCTAAAGTTCAAATACCAAGGAACATCTTTTAATTCAATGGTTTCTAAATTAAAAGAAGCTTTTGTCCAAATTAGTGCACCTATTTTTTCTTCACTTTCTGGCTCTGATTTATTACTAACAACAACTAGCACTATTGCGCTAAACACAAATAAGATTGGTGCCACATACAAAAAGTGTACATTGGTCCAGTGAAATACTTCGTTAAAGAAAAAGAATATTGTTCCTAATAAAACTCCTGAAATCAAAGACGCGAAAGCACCCTTTGAATTTGCTTTTTTAGAAAATATTCCAATTAAAAACATAGCAACTACTGGCGGAACAGTATAAGAAAGTACTTTTTGTAAATATTTAAATAATGATCCAAAATTTTCAATTTGTGGTGCCCACAATGCTGCTAATATCATAAACCCAAATGTTACCCAACGACCAACTTTCATCAATTGCTGACTATCTAAATTGGGTTTCCATTTGTAAATAAAATCCATTGTTACCAATGTTGAGGCTGAATTTAGAGTAGAGTCAATTTGTGACATAAGCGCAGCAATGAAACCAGCAAGCA
>JAHISP010000065.1 GCA_018818165.1 Bacteroidota bacterium
TATCGTAGGCTTAAAGATAAATCTCTTGAACAACACCTTCTTTTTCGGTTCATTAATAACTATGGATACGACAAAGGTTGTGTTACTGCAACTGCTATCATTAAAGATATTCTCCAAGTTGTTGAACAATATTATCTCGTTAATAACTCAGAAAATCAATCTAATCAGATTACTGATGGTCAACTTGTTTGGATGGCTGTGCCAGTTGATGAATTTCCTAAACGTGGAAAATCAATTGCTAACACAAGACTTAAACCTATCGTCCTTTCTTTTATCACTGATAGCGATATTACCCACATTGCTCATGGCTTTGATTCTAAATCGCTTAGAATCAAAAGACTCGAACGCTTTGTCGATGAAGCTTTTGACCAAGGGGCATTACTTACACAACTTGACCTTGCAGCTCTTCTTGGGGTTTGTGATGCGGTTGTTAGTAAGTATGTTCAAGAAATTCAGAAAAACGGAAAGTTGCTGCCGACTAGAGGTAACATACATGATCTTTCCGGTGCTATTACTCACAAAAGAGAAATTATTACGCTTTATCTCGAAGGATTTTTTACACCAGAGATTGCTCTGAAAACCAATCACAGCAAAGAAGCCGTTGACAGATATATTAAAGACTATCATAAAGTTAATACCCTTTGGAAACACGGTATATATAATTTAGACCAAATATTTCAACTTACTAGATTATCAAAGAAAGTCGCTCAACAATATGTGTATCTTTTACCATCTAAAGTTTTGAATAACAACATGTCAAAGAACATTGAAAACAAGACTGAGCTTTTTTCTCAGCCTCATTTTCCTTAGTTTTGTTCTTTCGTCTTGAGACGAAAAGTTTATTTCTTGTTATCATGAAAATTATAATTGTGATAACTTATTGTTTTTATTTGTTTTAAACCCTCATGGGGTCATTTGACACTATTTCAACAAAATCATTTTCTTTAATTTTACAAAATTTCCCGCCTTCATTTGATAAAAATAAATTCCGCTCGAAAGATTTTCTGCATTAAACTTAATACTGTGATTGCCAGCTGATTTAATTTCATCTTCTAAAGTAGCAACTTCACTTCCAAAAATATCATATATTTTAATTACTATCTTACTTTTTGATGGAAGGTAGTATGAAATTATTGTTGAAGGATTAAAAGGATTGGGATAATTGTTGAATAAATGAAAATCCAAATTTTGTACTTCATCAAAACTTTTGATGCTTGTCGAGGTTTTATTTATCCAGGCAATTGCAGATTTTACAACTGTGTCATCACCATTTGCAACATCTTCTTGGGTTAACCAAACATTTTCGTCAATTTCAGTGCCGGTATGCGCAAGATATTTATGGTCATCAATTAAATATCCACAACCATCTGTTAACATAAAAAAGAAATCTGGATCGCCTAAATTGATATTTGACTGACTGTTTGCTGTAAATGCACCGCTGGATGGTTTTCCAAAAGTACGAACATGAGGATGGAATTTTAATCGTAAAGATTCCCAATCACCGTTACTAACAGCGCCAGGTCCTGTTAGAACGGCAATTGGCTTATCGTAAAAGGAATCAGGATTACCAACAATTGTAAAAAGTCGAGGAGTAAAAAATTTATGAGGCCTCATATCAAAATGATCGTTTACATCGTTCCGAATGTCGTAGGCAACTTTTGTTACTGTTTCATTGAATAACAGAGAGTAACCATAGTGAGCAATTGGCATGTATCCGCCGTAGTTTAGGCGAAAATCAATTATCATTCCTGTTGTTTCATAATCATACATTAGTGAGTGAATAGCCGCGTAAAATTTATTACTAATTTTTAATAGCGGATTTGGATCCCACGATGCAACATAGATATATCCAATTTCTGTTCCTTCAACAATTCCATAAGTAACGTAGTTCTCGTAAAAGAAATCAGGCATTGGTACACCAGGAATTTCCAATTGTTCATTGCCCCAAATATATCCAGATTGTTTTGTTAGCAAACTTGTTGAAAGATGAAGCGTATCACCGCTTGAGAATTGAATTATATCAATAGTATCAAATAGATGCCAATTTAGACCAGCACTTTTCAAAATACAGTGAGTCATTGATTCATTTGTGCTTCCCCAAGCCCAATTGTTTTTAACTGGCAATTCAGCATCTAGAAGTTCTTTATATACATATTTCCACTCAATTCCATCGTAGCCAAGAATGATATCACCAGGTTCTAGATTAAGAGCATTGCGCGGAAGAGCTTTATAAACAAGCAGCGAACTATCTGGAAGTGGCGTTAATGATGCACCAAAACGACTATTATTAACAAATCCACCAATAACAAAAATTGGAACACCAGGCAGAATTTTTGTAAAATCACTTACGTATGAATCTTTAATAAGCGTGTGAGCCTCCATCATTGAAAGAGCAATTTTTGAAAGTATTCCAGCAAATCTTCCCCTTGAAACGCCATTTTTTATTTCGAGTCGATAATAAGAATTTAGAGAGTCGAGATTTATTTCAAGATTAAAAAATGCGGCATACTTTTGGTCAATATTCTTAATTATGGTGTCAAAAATTTCAACCTTTCTTGAAGTTGGCAAACCATCACCCCAAGTTTCATCAATTACTTTTGCCCAATCTTCTTTTGTGTAATGTCCAATGGTTTTTACAATATTTGAAGGGATATATTTTTCATCGCTTGTCTGTTCTTGGTTAAGCTGTATTTGACTATTATTTATCGTTTGCGCGTCTATTTGTCCACCAAACAGAATTGTTATTCCACAAACGAAATACCTAAATTGCTTTATTAACCTATTTGATAACATAGACAAACTTCTTTTGAATTCTTAATTTGTAACTTAATTAAAACTGTTTCAAAATTCAAAAATGGATGTTTTATTAGTAATTGATAATCACACGCTAAATAGTTGCAATGAAGATAATTTTAGGTGTAATCTTTTTGCTTAAGAAATGATTTATGCATTTGATTATATTGAAACATTAATGCTGAAAAAAATATTGCTAAATCCAGCTTAGATAATTTGCTCTTAAAAATAGTCCAGATAATTAATCGCCAAAAATAGAATCTATTTTCATCTCGGAAGCCCAACATACTTATAGTTTTAATAGCCATAATAATTCCATTATATGTTATCTTTCTTCTTATTCCATTTTTAACTTTTGTAGATCGTTCTATCAATAAAAATGATTTTGCTCTTTTATAAATACTACGAGGCGAATATAATTCTTCAAGAACCATAGCATATCCAGCATCGAGTGTCACTTTATCCATTTTGTGAATTAGATTTGATTTGTTTTCATCAAAATCCAAATCTTTAATTATTCTATTATCTGCCAACATTTTATCATATAGTTCAGTTCCAACCGGAGCTTTAAGCATATTTACAATTACTAAAACGATACTAGTTTCCGATACAAAATTAATAATATTTTGAAATACCGAAGGTTTATCATTATCGAGTCCAACAATAAACGCCCCATTTATCATAAACCCACGTTTATGAAGCTTATTTATAGTATCTACTAAATCTCTTTTAGCATTTTGATTTTTCCTAATTTGTAAAAGAATTTCTTCGTCAAGACTTTCAATGCCTACAAATATTTTTCTAAACCCAGCTTCAAGCATTTCTTGCATTAACTCTTCATCGTCTGCAAGATTAATAGTTGCTTGAGTATCAAATCCTGGAGCATATTTATTTTTGTCACGCCATTTTATTAACTCGGGCAATAACTCTTTTTTGAGCTGACCTTTGTTTCCAATTAAATTATCATCTGCAAACAATATCATATCTGGATTGCCATTTTTTAGTATTGCATCCAATTCATTAATTATTTGTTTTGGGGTTTTTACTCTTGGTTTTCGACCGAACAATGTAGTTACATCGCAAAAATCACAAAAATAAGGACATCCCCTTGTGTATTGAATAGTTGAATAAGCGTAATCATTCATGTTAATTAGTTCCCATTTGGGAATAGGAGTTTCATGAACATTTGCAAACTCTTTTGTAGAATATATTCGTTTTAGAGATTTTTCGTTAAGATCTTTTAGAAACACAGGTAAAGTTAATTCGGCTTCGTTTAGAACAAAGTAATCAACATCTGGAAAGCGTTCATATTCGTGTGTGAACAAGGGTCCACCGGCGACTATTATTGCACCAAGCTTTTTGCATTCTTTTATGCATTCAAAAGTACTTTGCGCTTGTGTGTTCATTGCGCTAATAAAAACTAAATCCGCCCACAATATTTCATTATCGCTAAGTTTTGTTACGTTTATATCAACAACTTTCAACTCCCAGTGTTTAGGTAGCATTGCTGCAACGGTCAATAATCCAACAGGAGGGAAAGCTGCTTTTTTACCAATTACTTTTGTCAAATGTTTAAATGCATAAAATGTGTCAGGCATTTCGGGGTAAAGCAAAAGAATTTTCATATTAGCCATGTCGTGAAATTAAATTGTTGGAAATAAATTTAATTCAAATGGCGATGAAAATCAATTTTACTAAAATACTATTTTCATTTTCCATTATAGTTGTTAAGTACTTCTTGAAAATTATCAGAATAAAAGTTAATGTTAGTAAAATTATGGAGCTAATGCAATATTTAATACTTTCAAATTTGCTCCAAAGCATTTTTGCAATGTTCAAGATTTATATTCTGGCAATTTCATTCAAATTCTTTTTTGAATTTACTAAATTCATTTTGTAGTGCAGCTATTTCTTCTTTTAAATTATGAACTTCATCTTCCAATTGAACAACTCTTGTTTCATGACTTTCGCTTTTTTCTTTTTCAACTTCAAATGTAATTTCTGGTACACCACAAAACAAATGAGTATATCTATGCTCGCGCCCACTTTCTTTTGGAAGTTTTATAACAAATGGACCCTCTTCCCTGTTTGATAATTTTTCTATTGTTTCTTGAACTTCTGTTAGTTGTTTGAAATCATAAATTCTGCTTGAGCGTGTTCTTATTTCGCCAACCGTTTGTGCGCCTCGCAAAAACAATATGCAAAGCACTGCAACTTCTTGAATAGTCAGCTTATAATACTTCCCAAATGCTTGAGTGTACTTTGGTACACGGTAATCGCTGCTAGTAACCACGCCGGAAAAATGCTTGTCACGAAGCGAACCAATAGTTTCTTCAACAAGTGATTCGTCATATGATACAACAGGATTGCGACTGGATTTTTGATTACACGCATTCGTAATCGAGTTTATTGTCATTGGATAATAAGCTGGCGTAGTGTATTGTTTCTCTAAAATTGAACCCAATACCCTTACTTCTTCTTGTGTTAGTAATTTCATTTTGAACCATTTAAATGTTTAAAAATCCAACTCGAAAATAAGATTGCTTTTAAACAATTCCAATAAAATCATTTTTGTAAATTATCAAAAAAACTAAAATTGGGTAGATAGGTTTATAAAGCAATGCTGTCAACTTAAGACTATTCGTCATTTCAAATGTGGCTAAAGCCATTTCTTCTCTATTTATTTTTATCCAGTCGCTTAAAAGCGACAGCAATTGCCGTTTACTTTAGTAAACTGATTTTAGAAAAACAAAAACTATAATGGCTTTAGCCACATTTGGATCATTAATTTGACAGCATTGGTTTATAAAGAACCCACCATTTTTGGTGGGCTCTAATATACTATTTAAGTAGAAGGGCTTTTCTAACTTGTGTAAAGTTCTTGTTGTAACTTAATCCATCTGCTCTAAGACTAATTAAATAAATTCCACTTGGTAAGTTTGAGGCATTCCAAGTAGTCTCATAATAGCCAGCAGATTTTTCCTGATTAACTAAAATACCAACGCTCTGACCAAGCATATTGAATATTTCTATTTTCACATTACTTGGTTCAGGCAATCCATATTTTACCATTGTACTTGGGTTAAATGGATTTGGATAATTCTGTTCCACAATAAATTCTGATGGAATTATTGATTCATTTTTCAATCCAGTAATATTGTTATCAATATTAAATGTACCAAGATCAGAATATTGTGAATACAAACCGTCATCATTTATTGACCGAGCTCTCCAGTAATATTTTGCTCCACCAGAAAGTCCGCTTAAAGTATAATATGGATTTTTCAAATTGGTATAAACTTCCGAATTACTCATATCCTTATTTAATGATATCTCAACTTCATAATTTAGTTCAGTTTCAGAAGTTATTGGTAAAATCCACGATAAGGTTGGAGAATCGGTCTGCAATGTGACATCACAATTTGGACTGCCAGGAATTAAAATTATTGGTGTTGAACAACATGCATTTAGAACAAAAGATTCAACAGAAGAATAGTTTGAAACAAGTGCATGATTAGATGCCAACCTTGAACGAACTTGCCAATAATAAATTCCTCCAGGAACTAACGCAGGCATGGTAAAGAAAGCATCAGTTGACCACGCGGAAGTTGAAGTTGCATTTTGCAGCACACCACCAACTGTAACAGCAGATGGGGAATAAAGAACTTCATATTCCAGACCAGTACTTCCGCTATTTAAATACCAATAAAGCTTAGGTGTTTCAGTATAAACAGTTGTCCCTCCAATTGGCCATGATGGAATTGGTATTGCAGCCCCAGCTGTTGAAACATTAACTACGAAAGATTCTTGAACAGACCAATCTGAAGCAATTAATCCATCCCTTGAGCGGACTTGCCAATTGTATGTTTCTCCATTTATCAATCCACTAAGAGTTGTATAAAGTGAAGTAATATTAGTAACATTTGGAGTTCCACTAAAAGCTCCAGTAGAATATTCAACTTCATAAGTTAACCCATTTCCAACAGCACCTAAATACCAGTACAAAATTGGAGAATCTGTATAAACCGCAGCACCGCCAATAGGCCAAGAAGGAATAGGGATTATTGGTGCGTTATTTGTTCCAAGCGTAGTAAAACTCTCTTGTACTGACCAGTCTGAAGTAATTGCCCCATCTCTTGAGCGAACTTGCCAATTATAAGTTGCTCCACTTTCTAAACCACTAAGTGCATAAAAGGAAGTAGTAATATTTGAGACAGTGGCAGTTCCAGTTAATACACCTGTACTATATTCAATATCATACTTTAATCCGGTTCCGACGGTTCCTAAATACCAGTATAAAATTGGTGAATTTGTGTAAACAGTAGAATTACCAATTGGCCAAGATGGAATAGGAATTGTTAGTTCACCAATTGTTCCAGCAATAGTAAAACTGGCTTGAACGGACCAATCTGAAGTAATTGCCCCATCTCTTGAGCGAACCTGCCAATTATAAGTTGTTCCACTTGCTAAACCACTAAGTTCATAAAAAGTAGTGGCAATACTTGAGACAGTTGCATTTCCAGTTAATACTCCCGTGCTATATTCAATATCATATGTCAAGCCAGTTCCATCAGCACCCAAATACCAGTAAAGAAAAGGAGAATTGGTATAAACAATAGGGTTTCCAATGGGCCAAGATGGAGTAGGAATTACAGTTGTAACAGCAACTGGTAAGGTTTTGAAATTCTGAATAACTGAATAGGCAGATATTGCACCGGTTGAAGTTCGAGAACGTACTTGCCAAAAATAGGTAGTTCCATCAGCAAGTCCAGTAATTGTTTTATTTATTGCATTAATGTTATTGATAACAATTGCACCAGACATATCTGCATTTACTGAGTATAGTAAGTCGTATGTTGTACACGATCCGTACCAATAAAGATTAGGAGAGTGTGTATAAACAAAGGCTCCGTTAATAGGGTGCGTTAAATTAGGAATAGCAGCCGAAGTTGTAATAAAATTGTACGCTGCCGAATAATTACTTGTACCTAATAAATTTGTAGCACTAACATGCCAAAAATATTGCGTGCTATTGGATAATCCTGTTACAATATAGTTGGTTGCAGTAATTCCACTAAATGTTTGAACATCTGTTGTAAATGAAGCATCTGATGCCACTTGAAGCGTGTATGAGGCTGCACCCGATACAGCATTCCAAGAAAAGTTTGGTTCAATAGATTCACCAATAGCAAAATTTGAAGGAGAAACTAGAACTGGAATTGTTGGAGCAGTTAAAGAAAATTCATAAGCTCCAATATCAACTGTTCCATTAAAAATACGAGCATTTCCATCTAAGTCAAATGCACTACCCATCCAAGGTTGATTAAGTCCAGCATCAATACATGCTGAGCCATATGGTAGGTCAAATGGATTAAGAGTTAAATCAGTACCTGTATATGGATTATCGGTAATGTTGCCTGTTCCAATAAGAGCATTAGAAGTACAGTTATTATTGAAAACACTACCCGCATTGGCTACTTGTACATCTAAACCAGTGTTATAATATGAAATTGTATTTTCCATCAAAGAAGAGTCTTTGGTTCGCACTCCTGCGCCATTTGGAGCTGTATTATTTGTTATGGTACAGTTTTGTATTGTTCCGGAACTCCAAATGTTAATTCCCCCACCATAATTAACAGAGGTGTTGGAATGAATTAAACAGCCACGTGTCGTTCCACCATTTAGCATTCTAACTCCACCACCATAACCGCTGGAGCCATTATCACTTGCTAAATTATTTGCGATTACACAGTTCAGAACAAGTCCACTATTATCAATTGCAACACCACCACCATCACGCGCTTGGTTATTTCCAATAATACAATTTTGAACTGTGCCACCATTTACAATATTAACCCCACCGCCAAAACTGCTTGGGTTGTAGCCATTAGTAATTGTAATATCATCAATTACAGCATCAACATGGTTAACATAAAAACATCGTGTAACATGATTGCCATCAACAGATACAAGAGATTTACCATTAATGCTTTTAATTGTTATACCCTTTGTAACGGTAATGTTCGTAGTTAAAACGTAAGTTCCGTCGTTAACCAGAATTAAATCTCCGTTGCTTGCCGCATTTACGGCAGTTTGAATACTATTTGCACCAGATGCCAACGTTGAATATGGTGGGCTATTACTTCCTGTTAATGAAACATAAAGTGTAGCCTGTGCAAAAATAGTTTGGAATAATAGGAATGTAAGAAATATGAAAATGGTTTTTTTCATATTTTCCTCCTTGATTAGTTAGTAATATGTTATTTGCAACATTTATCAGTAAAAAACGAATAATTACTTTAAAACAATATTCTAACTCTTTAGAAATAGATTCTATTCCAAATAAGAATTACAAAAAATAAGATTCACTTAGAAAAAAGTTAGTAACGATATTTAATACAGAAAGAATTACGGACAACATTAGTGCCACTTTATGTGATTTGATTTTCAATTGGAATGTTAGTTTGCATGAATGTGGATAAGTGGGTAATGTCTTGTTTTGAGAAAATGTCTTTTTTAAATACAATTCTTAGATGAGCAAAATAGTATAATCAAACTTGAAATAGAAAAAGCAAAACTAATTTTATTAAAAAAGAGGATTTATAAGTTCTATCCATGAGTAAATAAAAAAATTGTTGAGATGTCATTTCTATTTGAGACGATATACTATCAAATATATAATTGTGAAAAGACAAATATTTTGTGGTATATAATTATGTTTGTGCTTGGGATTTAGCCAAATTCATCGATTGACTTGGTAAAGCAGTGTAAAGAAAATATTATGATAATTACAGAAATAGAATAATAGCAAAGGTTTAAAAAATAATAATTGTCAGAACAAAGAAGATTTAGGAAAAATATAACCTTTATAACAGGTTCTACTAATTACTAAATGTTTTCTTGTTTAACAGAAGAGTTCTGAGGTGGCTTTTATTTTCCCTTTAATTTAAGTTCTAATGTTCCTATTTTTATTCTTTATTTTTTATCTTTTAGTGGGGTTTTATGAATTACAAAGAATTATTATTACAAAAAGTTAACAACAAAACGTTTAAGGTAGGTATTGTTGGTTTGGGATACGTTGGTTTACCATTAGGGCTTGAATTTGCCGAAAAGGAATTTAATGTGCTTGGTTTTGATATGGATCAAAGGAAGATAGATTCACTTGAAAAAGGCGAGACTTACATTAAACATATTCCAACATCAAGAATTAGCAAATCTGTAAATTCTGGATTTCTAAAATCAACAACAGATTTTAGCAGAATGCCTGAAGTAGATGCATTAATTATCTGCGTACCAACACCCCTTGATGAACACCGCGAACCTGATATGAGTTATGTTGAAGGAACAGCAAAAACAATCCAAAAATATTTGCGTAAAGGACAGTTGGTTACACTTGAATCAACCACTTATCCAGGAACAACTGAAGAAATGTTATTGCCACTTTTTGAAAATGCCCCAATATTTCAAAGTAAAATGAAGGCAGAGATTTCTCAGTCGTCTGAAAAAATAGACTCCTTCGAAATGACAAATGTGAAATTTGTTGTTGGTGAGGATTTCTTCCTGGCTTATTCTCCAGAACGTGAAGACCCAAATAATCCAGATTATAATACATCAACAATTCCAAAAGTAGTTGGTGGAATGACTGAAAATTGTTCCGAAGTAGCAAAAGCCATTTACGAAAAAGTAATAGTATCAATAGTGCCAGTGTCTTCACCAGCAGTTGCGGAAGCTACTAAAATTGTTGAAAATGTTTATCGTTCAATAAATATTGCTCTTGTAAACGAGCTTAAAATGGTGTTTGATAAAATGGGAATAGATGTTTGGGAAGTAATTAATGCAGCTAAAACTAAACCTTTTGGATTTAATGCGTTCTATCCAGGTCCTGGATTAGGCGGACATTGTATTCCAATTGACCCATTTTACTTAACTTGGAAAGCTCGCGAATTTGAAGTAAATACAAAATTTATTGAACTAGCTGGAGAGATAAACACTTATCAGCCATATTATGTTGTAGAAAAAGCAATGGCAGCGTTGAACGAAACTAAAAAATCACTAAACGGTAGCAAAGTACTATTAATGGGAGCTGCATACAAAAAGAATGTAGATGATATGCGCGAATCACCATCTCTAAAATTGATAGAAATATTAAGAGAAAAAGGCGCCGAAGTTGATTATAATGACCCATATATTCCAGTTCTTCCAAAGACAAGAAAATATAACTACAAAATGGAATCAGTTGAATTAACTGCAGAAAATATTGCAAAGTATGATTTAATTCTATTAAGCACAGATCACGATGATTATAAAGAGCATCTCAATTTAATTCACAAAAACGCTAAAGCTATTCTTGATACAAGAAATATGTTTCAGGGATATAAAGTATTTAAAGGATAAAAGAAGAAAGAAAAAAATTAAATATGAATGGAATACTTCAAGTATGCTAGAATGCTGGTTTTTCTGTCATGTCTTCGAAGAATTTCCTTGTGCCAAAGGCATCTTTGGGGGGAGAGAAAAGCCTCTTTGTGTTAAGCAATGCTGTCAACTTAAGTTCTTGTCATTCCGTGAAGTTTTTACACGGAATCCAGTTTGGGGAGGAGATTCTTGCTTCTTGTTTGTCATTTCGAACGAAGAGAGAATTCTTGTTCTTTTGCTGTGATTGGCGGGGATATTTCACACAAAGAATGAGTTCAATATGACAAAAATTAATATGGAAAATAATACGTTTATTCGCAGATGATTTTTATAAAGGAAAAATAAATTTGAAAAAAATAATCTCAGTTGTTGGTGCAAGACCAAACTTTATGAAAGTTGCACCAATTCATAAAGCATTTAGGAATTACGAAGATAAAATAACTCATTTAATTTGTCACACGGGACAGCATTATGACGAAAAAATGAGCAAAGTGTTTTTTGAGGATTTAGAACTTCCGCAACCAGATTTTTATCTCGGTGTTGGAAGTGGCTCGCATGCAGAGCAAACAGCAAATGTTATGATTGAGTTTGAAAAAATTCTCATAAACGAAAAGCCAGATTTAGTCCTCGTTGTTGGTGATGTAAATTCAACAATTGCATGCAGTTTAACGGCAAAGAAACTCCACATAAAAGTTGTTCACGTAGAAGCTGGTTTGCGTAGTTTTGATATGGAAATGCCAGAAGAAATAAATAGAATTTTAACAGATAGAATTTCAGATTTTCTTTTTGTAACAGAAAAAAGTGGTTTGGAAAATCTCAAAAATGAAGGCGTTGATGATTCAAAAGTTTTCTTTGTTGGAAATGTAATGATTGACTCGCTTGTTCATTATCAACCCAAAATTGATAAATCAAACATTTTGGAACACTTTAAGTTGGCATCTGTCATCTCCAAAGAAAATTCTCACGTTTCACGTCTCACATCTCGCGGTTACGTTTTAGTTACCCTTCACCGTCCAAGTAATGTTGATACAAAAGAATCCTTAGAAAAATTAGTAAAATTTCTGAATATTATTGCCAAGGAAAGAATGGTGGTTTTTCCAATTCATCCAAGAACCAAAAGCAATTTGGAAAAATATGCTCTCATCCAAACATTGAGCGATACAATAATTCTTTCGGAGCCAATTGGGTACATCGATTTTCAAGCGTTAATTAAAAATGCAGAACTAATTGTAACTGATAGCGGTGGAATACAAGAGGAAACAACATATTTGGGAGTTCAGTGTATTACACTTAGAACTTCTACCGAGCGCCCAAGCACCGTTGATATTGGAACAAATCAATTAATAGGTGTCGATTTGGAAAAAGCAGAAGTAGCTTGCTTAAATGTGCTTGCTGGAAACAAAAAAGCTGGAACAATTCCAGAACTTTGGGACGGCAAAGCGGCGGAGAGAATTGCGGAAATATTGTGTAAAGAAGAGGTTTGAAAAACAAAATGGGATGATGGAAAAATGGAATGGTGGAAAAATGGAATGGTTGAATTGCTGAATTGTGGAATGGTTGGAATAATGAGAGTCGGATATTGAGCAATTATTCTAAATCACTTAGCTTTGTTTTTGTCAGAGAAAGTCTTTTTGCTCTTTATCTTTTATCTAGTATCTTGTGTCTTTTGTCTTGCTGCTAAACTATTAACTAAATTATTTATATAGGAAATAATATCATGAAAATACTTATCACTGGCGGAGCTGGTTTTATTGGCTCTCACGTTGTGCGATTGTTTGTGAACAAATATCCAAACTATGAAATATATAATTTGGATAAATTAACTTATGCTGGAAATCTCGAAAACTTAAAAGATATTGAAGAAAAGCCAAATTACACATTTATTCACGGTGATATTGTTGACGGCGATTTTATACAAAATCTTTTTAATGAACATAAATTTAATGGCGTTATTCATCTCGCGGCAGAATCGCATGTTGATAGATCAATTTCAAATCCGATGGAATTTATTCAAACAAACATTGTTGGAACAGTAAATTTACTAAATGCCGCAAAGGCAATCTGGAAGGATAATTTTGAAAATAAACTCTTCTATCATATTTCCACCGATGAAGTATATGGCTCGCTAAATGACGAAGGATTTTTTACCGAAGAAACGCCATATTCGCCACACAGTCCTTATTCAGCTTCAAAAGCTAGTTCCGACCATTTGGTTCGTGCTTATAACGACACATTCGATTTGCCAACGGTAATTTCAAATTGTTCAAATAATTACGGACAAAATCAATTTCCAGAAAAACTAATTCCATTATTTATAAATAACATAATCAATAAAAAATCGCTTCCAGTTTATGGAAAAGGAATAAACGTCCGCGATTGGCTTTATGTTGTTGACCATGCAACCGCAATAGATGTTATTTTCCACAAAGGAAAGGTTGGTGAAACATATAATATTGGTGGAAATAATGAATGGAAAAACATTGATTTAATAAAAGTTCTTTGCAAAGTAATGGATAAAAAACTCGGTCGTGAAGTTGGCGAATCGGAAAAATTAATAACCTACATTGTAGATAGAGCTGGTCACGATTTACGATACGCAATAGATTCAACCAAACTACAAAAAGAACTAGGCTGGAAACCATCACTACAATTTGAAGAAGGCTTAGAAAAAACAGTCGATTGGTATTTGGCAAATACCGAATGGCTAAACAACGTAACTAGTGGTGCTTATAAAGAGTACTATTTAAAGCAATATTCGCAAAAGGAATAGCAACACGGATTTGACAAATAAAACGGATAAGAACGGATATTGAGATTCTTAAAATCAGCGAAAATCTGCTTAATCCGTTAAATCAGCGTGCTATTTTTGTTTAACTTTATACTTGCAAACCGGAGGTTTGAATGAAAGGTATTATTCTCGCTGGAGGTTCCGGCACACGGCTTTATCCGCTTACAAAAACTGTTAGTAAGCAATTGCTTCCAATTTTTGATAAGCCACTTATCTATTATCCATTGTCGGTTCTGATGCTTTCGGGAATTAGAGAAATATTAATAATTTCCACACCGCAAGATTTACCACGATTTAAGGAGCTGTTTGGTGATGGAAGTCAAATTGGTTTAAAATTGGAATACGCCGAGCAACCAAGTCCAGATGGATTGGCACAAGCATTTATTATTGGAGAAGAGTTTATTGGCAATGATGATGTTGCCTTAGTTCTTGGTGATAATATTTTTTATGGTCATGGACTTACTGGAATGTTAACTCGTAGCGTTGAAACAGTTAAAAATGAACGCAATGCAGTCGTTTTTGGATATTATGTTAACGACCCAGAAAGATATGGCGTTGTTGAGTTTGATGAAACGGGAAAGGTTTTATCCATTGAAGAAAAGCCAGAGAGCCCTAAAAGTCACCATGCTGTTGTTGGACTTTATTACTACACAAACGAAGTAATTGAAATAGCCAAAAACGTAAAACCTTCGGCACGCGGTGAGTTAGAAATTACTTCGGTAAATAATGAGTTCCTAAATCTGAACAGATTAAAAGTAGAGCTTTTCGGTCGTGGACAGGCTTGGTTTGATACTGGCACGTTTGAGTCAATGCAAGAAGCATCAAGCTTTATTGAAACTATTCAAAAACGACAAGGTTTGCAAATAGCTTGTATTGAGGAAATTTCATTCCAAAAAGGTTGGATTTCAAAAGAAGAGTTGCAAAAACAAGCTGAAATTTATAAAAAAAACAGTTATGGGTCATATTTGCTTAGTCTTATTAAGTAACTCACGTAATACAAAATTTTGAAAGCGGTTTTTCATTCCGTTAAAAGTCAACAATTGAACAGCAGTAATGTTCAAGAAAATGCTTAATAAATTATAAGTTCTTTAACACATTGAATAAGTTTCCGTAAGTTAAAATGCATTAATCAAGAAAGAGAATGAGCTTGAGCCAGTAATAAGTGTGAAGCCATTTTGGGAGGAGTTCGTTCTTTTTTCTCATTTTATTTGTTCTTCTCAAAATAGATGCTTTGTTATCAAAAAAAAAGAAGTTATTTTTTTAGACGATGAAAATCTTTCAACAGAAACAATTTCTATCATCTAGCAAACAGCTGAGTATGTACCAATTATTCCCTAATTTTAGCATGAACGAAGGAAGTAATTGTTCCATGGTCTCGTGGACCAAGTCCGGAACCTTCACTTTCGTACTGATTTTTTTTATTCAATATTGCAAAGAGCTTTTTTCTAATTTTAAATATATTCACCAATGTTGATAGCATTGCTTGTCAGGTTAATTTCGCTTCTATATAGATTGTTTTTTCTAAATTGTTAATTTTAATCCTATTACATTCTCCAGATTTAATGTTTTTTAAATCGATTCCTCTGTATTGAGTAATTCTTCTAATCTTTAATAAGTGTTGTTTGTAAGCTAGTTGAGCTTTTGCCTTTTATAAAACAACCTTTATTTGCAGATTTTTATCCTAATTTATTTAGAACTTGCATTTATTATTGAAATTGTGATATAACAAAATAACAGAAGAGTTAAACCAAAAAATATTGCTTAAGGAAAGAATATTACTCCTTCTCCCAGATAATTCCTCTTCGAGCATCGCGTCTTTCGCGATAAAGCTGTCCAATTTCTGCACCAACAAGAAAAACGATGGAAGCATAAAAAATCCAAAACATCACAACAGCAAAAAATAGGAATGTTCCATAAAGTTCATTTAGAGCTAAAAATTGTGTTACATAGTATTCAAAAAGCCAACGTACTGCTTCCCATAACATTGTTGCCCATAAAGCAGAAGCTAAAGGAACTTTATATTTTAATTTTACATAAGGAATAAAAGTGTAAAAAAGGTAAAACATAATGAACATCAATAATAATGAAATGTATGGAATTAGAAGATTTATTACTGTTCCCTCTGGCGAAGGTGCTAGTATTTGCATTTTTTTAGAAATGGCAATAAAATACGAAAGTGTTGGAAGTATATATGTTGAAAGTAAAATGAAAATAAGAATTAAGATAACCATTCCAAAATCACGTAATAATCCTATTATAGCTCCTTTAGTTTCATCTACCTTAAATATTTTATTTAGGATTGTACGCATGCTGCTAAATAACCAAGTAGATGTAAAGAAAAGACCTAATAAACCCAACCCTCCAGCAAGGGATTTATATTGAACGACTTCTGGAATTCTTGAAAGGATAAAATGCTTCATATAATTAGCGGAAGCGTGGTATGGAATAAGTCCATCTATCACAGTATTAACTTGTCCTTCAATTGTAACTACATCAATTATGTTTCCAAGAACAGAAAACACAATTAGTACTAGAGGAATAACACTAAGAATTATTGAGTAAGCAATACCTGCGGCAGATAAAAATAAATGATTTTTTTCTAATCTTGTAAAGGTTCCACCTATATAGTATTTAAAGAAAGAAAGCACTAGTCTTAGCCTTTCTTTGCTAACATACTTGCTGATAGTGCGTATCATCTTAAAGCGTAGCATAGACTTTATTTTATTTATTTTTTCGGTCACTTATTATCTATTTTTTTATAAAACCAACTTAGAATATACAATTTTTGATTTATGACTCCAATCAATGATTAAATTAATATTTATGGCAATTAACAATCAATTTTGTAAAAAATACTTTTTGTAAATATCTGAATTAGAAATTAATTCTTCGTGTGACCCTACAGCAACAATTTTCCCTTTTTCCATCAAATAAATTAAATCAAATTTATCCATGTCCACCAATCTGTGAGTAATAAATATTAGGGATTTGTCTTTTGCTGCCAAATGAACTGTATTTAAAATATTCATCTCGTTTACAGAATCAAGATCGGCGGTAATTTCATCGCAAATAAAAATAGGAGAATCCTTTAATATTGCTCTTGCAATTGCAAGTCGTCTTCTTTCACCACCGCTTAATTGTTTACCTTGGTTGCCAATCCAAGTATCCAATTTATTTGGTAGTGATTGAACAAATTCGTTCAATTCTGCTTTTTCAAGCGAAAACCATATTTCATAATCCGTTGCATCTGGCTTTGCAATTAACAAATTATTTTTAATTGTATCGCTGAATAAAAAAACCTTTTGCGGAATTATAGAAAACTTTTCACGTATTTTTTCTTCGGATAATTGATTGTATTCATAATTATCAATTGTAAGCGAGCCAGAATTAATATTCCAAAAATTTAACAACAAATTAGTAATTGTAGATTTTCCAGCCCCACTGCCTCCAATAATTGCAATTTTCTTATTGTTGGATATTTTGAAGGAAATTTCATCCAATACTTTTTCATTACCATTATATGAAAAACTGACTTTGTACAGCGAAATACTCTTCCCAATTAATTGATAATCAACCGACTTCTTTTCAACCACAACTTGTTCAGTAATTTGGAACAATCTTTCGCCAGCTTTGGTGCTACTATTGAGATATTGCAAGGCTAATGGTATTGGAAATACTGCTTCAAATGCAGCCATTGTTCCAAGAGTTAAAACAGCAAGGTATATTCCATCAAGTAAACCATTGGAAACCAGTGGCGCGGTTGAGACAAAAACAGAAACGACAGAAATGTTCATAAGCAGCCCTATTAAGCTTTCATTCATTCCAGTAATTAGTTTCATCCTACGTTGTATTTTAATAAGCTTATTATTTGTTTCATTAAACTCTGCTTTGTAATCAGCAACTTTACCAAAGGAAATTAATTCATTTTTACCTTCAATTCCATCCAATGAAAGCTGAGATAAACGTGCGCGTAAAATGATAATTTGCTCACTTATTTTTTTGCTTAGCATATAAGTAAACCACGGAACTACAATGGCAGCAAAGGAATATGGAATTAAAAAGATAAACGCAATTGCAATGCTAAAGTTTGCGAATAAAATAAAAACAAGAATTGCCACAAATACCGCAATAAGAGGAGGAGAAACAACACGTATAAAAATATGCTCCAGTGTTTCCACATCGGCAACAACTCGCGATAGCAAATCACCGCTTGTTAACTTTCCAGTTTTTGATGGAACAAGTGGCTCAAAAGCTTTGAAAAACCAAACTCTAAATTTGGCAAGCAAATTAAATGTTATATCATGCGAAATAAGTCTTTCCGCGTAGCGGAATAATCCACGTGAAATTCCAAAAAATCTGACACCAACAATTCCTACTTGCAACTCACCAATATGTGGCTGAAGAGCAGCTTTGGAAATTATATACGCTGAGGTCATTAGTAAGCCAATACTACTGCCTATTGTAAAAAATCCTATAATAATTGAAAGAAGCATCCACCATTTATAAGGAGCAAGCAGTTTCACTATTTTTATCAATATCTGCTTCATATTTCTCTCTTAAATGTGTTATAGAGATTTTGATAAATTTTATTTTCTGCCAACAAGTTTGCGTGTGTACCCTCTCCAATTATTTTCCCTTTCTCTAAAACAATTATTTTATCCGCACTTAGTATAGTATTTAACCTATGCGCAACAATAACAACTGTTTTACCTTTGGCTAATCTTTTAATTGAAGATAATAAATCTGACTCATAGACTGAGTCAATACTTGATGTAGGTTCATCCATTAACCAAATTGGAGATTTTTTCAAAAATGCTCGAGCTAATGCAATTCTTTGAATTTCGCCACCACTTAATGTAGCACCATTTTCGCCAACAAGTGAATGATAGCCATCTTTTAGTTTAACTATTGAGTCGTGAATAAATGCATTTTTAGCTGCATCAATAATTTCATTTTCAGCAGCGTTTTCTTTTGCTATAGAAATATTTTCATAAATTGATTTATGAAAAATGTGCGGATTTTGCGACACCCAACTAATGTTGCTATACCATTGCTCTTCAGAAATATTTATTAAATTATTTTGGTCAACTAATATTTCACCAGAACTAGGTTCAAGAAAGCGCATTAGCATATTTATAATAGTGGTTTTCCCAGAACCAGATTCACCAACAATTGCAGTAGTTTTTCCTCTTTCAATTGTAAATGAGATTTCATTTAAAGCAATATTATTTCTATTTTCATAACTGAATGAAACTTTGCTAAACTCAATATTTTCATTTTGGAAATCCAAATTTGATTTAACTAAAGTCTCTTCACTTTGAGCTTTTGCAAATATTTCTTGAATTGATTTAAATGCCGCCAAGCCTTCCAAGCCAGCGTGATATCTGCTTCCGAGTTGACGAAGAGGAAGATAAAATTCAGGAGCAAGTATCAACACAAATAGCGCACTTTCAAATTGCATATTGCCGTACATTAATCTTAATCCAATTTCTACAGCAATAATTGCAATGCTTAATGTTGAAAGCAGCTCGAGAACAAGCGCTGAGAGAAATGCAATTTTTAATACTTTCATTGTTGATGATTTAAAGGAATTGCTTATTTCTTCAATCCTTTTTATTTCATCCTTTGCTCTGTTAAACATTTTTAGAGTTGTAATTCCTTGAAGGACATCTAGAAAATGTCCACTCATTCTGCTTAATGATTTCCAATGTTTTCTATTTATTTCTTCGGCTGATGAACCTATCAAATACATTAATAGTGGAATTAGTGGAGCCGTTGCAAGAAATACAACTCCAGAAAGAATATCAATTGGAAAGACAAATAGTAAAATCAAAAATGGAGTTAAGGCGGACAGAAATAATTGTGGTAGGTATTCACTGAAATATGAATCTAATGCTTCAACTCCTTTAATAACTGTATTAGAAAGCTCACCACTTGTTTGGTTTAGAAGAATTTCTCCCTTATCTTCAAATAATATTTTGTTAATTGCCTCTCTCAAATTCTTTTTAATGTTGCCAACAACTATTTCAATTTTGTTCTTTTCATACCAAATAAAAAAAGCTTTTAATATTGCTGCTACTATAAAGTAGATTAAGTAATTAGATACATCTGAGAGATTTTTATTTTCCAGAAATATTAGATTTATTGATTTAGCTAAATAATAAGCAAGAAGTATTGTAAATATTGATGCAATAAAACCACTTATAATGGAAGTGATAAATGATGATTTTGTTTTGGAAGTTAGTCTTAATAGATCTTTATCTATGTTCATTTAGGAGATTTTCTTTCTTTTCTTTTGAAGCACGAAGATACAAAACATTGAGACATTATTAAAATGTCTCAATGTTGAAATATTAATATTCTAATTCTGATTTTCTTGAAATCCTTTTTCTAAATACCCAATACGTCCATGACTGATAAATAAGCACGATTGGGACAAATATTAAAGCCACAATGCTCATTACCCCAAGTGTGTAATCAGAAGAAGATGCATTATAAATTGTTAAACTCCAATCTGGGTTTGTGCTTGAAACCATTACTCTTGGAAATAATCCAGAGAAGATAGAAATAGTAGAAAATGCAATTGTTATACCCATCATAATAAAAGCCCAACCTTCGCGCTTTACTTTCAGAAAATATCCAACTGAAAGAATTGCTAAAAGTGCAACAATTGGAACTACACCAGGATTAATTCCAAATCCCGCAATAACATCTGTTTCTATGTAACTGTAAACAACAAATAAGAGAAGAACAATAGTTGATGGCAACCATAATTTACGTGCAGTTGCTTTTGCAGATTCAAGAATATCATCTGTTGTTTTTAAAGTTAAAAAGATTGCTCCGTGCAATGTGAATAGCAAAAATGACGCAACTCCACCAACAATTGCATATGGATTTAAGAGATTAAAAAATCCGCCAGTGTATGTCATTGTTTCATCAATGGGAAGACCTCTTATTAAATTAGCAAGTGCAACCCCCCATAACAAAGCTGGAACAGCACTTCCAAAAAATATTATCCAATCCCAAGTATTTCTCCATTTTGAATTTTCATCTTTGCTTCTAAACTCAAATGAAACAGCTCTAACAATAATAGCAACTAACATTAAAAATAGCGCAAGATAAAACCCACTAAACATTGTTGCATACCAATGAGGAAAAGCTGCAAAAATTGCACCGCCGGCTGTTAATAGCCAAACTTCGTTTCCATCCCAATGAGGCCCAATTGTGTTGATAATAACTCTGCGAGCTTTATCGTCCTTCCCTAAAAATGGGAGTAAAATTCCAACTCCATAATCAAATCCTTCCAAAAAGAAAAATCCAATAAAGAGTACTGTAACTAAAATAAACCATATTATATTTAAGTCCATTATATTCTCCTTTTAATTTTCTGAATGATTTGATTCGTGAATGTTCATTGCATCTACACCTTTTATCGCAAATTTTCGCCATAAATAAACAGTTGGAATTAGTAATATTCCATAAAGTACTGTATAGCCAATAGTGGTAAAAAGAACTTCACCAGCTGTTGTTGCTTTTGAAACTGAATCTTCAATTCTGAAAAGTCCAAAAACTGTCCATGGTTGTCTACCCATTTCTGTAAAAATCCAACCTGTTGCATTTGCAATAAAAGGTAAACTTACACCAAAAAGTAGAATTTTATAAAAAATTGGAGAAAAGTCGAAATTCTTTTTATAAGCAACCCACCAACCTATTAATAAAACAAAAAACATTGCAGCTCCAGCACCAACCATCATCCTAAAAGTCCAATAAGAAATTGCAACTGGTGGAACATAATTACCAGGACCATATTTAACTTCGTACTCTGCCTGCAAATTTTTAATTCCTTTAACTTCACCATCAAATTTATTGTATGCTAAAAAGCTAAGTGCGCCTGGAATTTTAAGAGCAAATACATCTTCCCTTTTTGTTTCATCTCCAATTGTAAACAAAGACATAGACGCAGGATTTTCAGATTCCCAAAGTGCTTCCGCTGCAGCCATTTTCATTGGTTGAACTTTAACCATGTATTGTGCTTGGCTGTGTCCAATAATAGCAACAAATATAGTTCCAATTATTCCATAAACAATTGCAAACTTGAAAGAACTTTTAAATACTTCTTGATTTTTGTTTTTGTTTAGCTGATAAATGCTAACTGTAAGAATAAAAAATGCTGTAGTTGAAATACCAGCAAAGAAAACGTGTGGAAATTGTACCCAAACATGTCCGCTTGTAAGCAAGGCAAAAAAATCTGTCATTTCCGCTCTTCCATTTACAAGATGATAACCTACAGGTTGCTGCATAAATGAGTTTGCTATTAAAATCCAAATAGCTGAAAGATTAGAACCAATTGCCACTAACCATATTGCTGCTAAATGCATTTTCTTTGAAAGCTTTTCCCATCCAAAAATCCAGATTCCTAAAAATGTTGATTCTAAAAAGAAAGCCAAAAGAGCTTCAATTGCAAGTGGAACACCAAAAATATCACCCACAAATCTTGAATACTCTGACCAGTTCATTCCAAATTGGAACTCTTGAACTATTCCAGTAGCAACTCCAATTGCAAAATTAACCAAGAACATCTTTCCCCAAAAAAGCACCATTTTTTTATACTTTTCATCGCCGGTTCTAACATATTGAGTTTCCATTAAAGCTAATGCAAGCGTAAAACCCAATGTTAGAGGAACAAAAAGAAAATGATAAACAGTTGTTATGGCAAATTGCCATCTTGCAAGCGCAAGAACATCCATAATACCTCCAAATAATTAGTTTTTGTTATTTAAGATCTGCGTCTGTAAACGCGAATTCATTTATTGTTTTTATTTTTAATTTTTCAATTATTTGATTTTCTTGCTCAATAAAGAAGCTGTGAAGATTGCAAGGTGCTGGCAAGGGACAAAAGCCATCAACATTAATACAATCACTAACGCTCATAGCTAATCCCATTGCTTCACATATTTGAAATAGCGAGAGTTCTTCTGGTTTTATTGCTAACAATACACCACCATTTTTGCCACGTATGGTTTTTAATATGTTATTCTTCTTTAATTGATATACAATTTTTGTAGCAAAGGGTTTTGTTATTAGTAATTTTGAAGAAAGTTGTTGAATTGAAAAGTGAGATTTTCCACAAGAACCTGCAAGATATGCGCAAATTCTTATTGCATAATCGTAATCTCTTTTGGTTAAATAATACATAAAATTCTCAACTATACTAAAATGGTATAGTTAAGTTATAAAATTTATTTAATAGACACAAGGTCTTTTTTAATCGGATATTTTTATTGCTTTATGAGAACTTGCAAATGCGCTAAAATAGCCAAGTGCATTATTTGTCCAATTAGAAATTGGATTTGTTGGCGCAACAGATGTACTGCTTGGTCTTCCACCCGATGAACTTCCTGAAGCATTCACACTATTTGCAGTTTTATAAAAATCGTACGTTGCTTTATCAATTGATTGCAACTCAACTGTAATTATATCGCCAATATTTAGATTAAGAACTTCAGCATCTAATTGAGCTCTGGCATTTATGTCATTTCCATCTGTATATTTGTCATCATACACAATAAACCCCGCTAAATCCTTTTCATTGTGAGATATTTTAAAGCGACAGTAATTTGCAATGTCTGGTTCATCTTTAAAATAAATATGTAAAATATAACGCCCTTTACCACTGCTACTTCTTGGGCCAAGCTTGGATTTTTCAATTGTTAGAGAATCTATTTCAATTCTATTGGGCATTTTGGATTCTGCAAAATAATTTTTCCCCTCAACATTTACTTCAACAGAGTAGTTAGTGTTAGTATTACCAATTATCAAATCTGTTCTGTATTCGCCAGGCATTACTTCAATCATTGTTGCACTTTTACCTTTGTCATCTGAAATTATAACAACTGCATCCGAAACTCTTTCGTATTCGCCAACGGTATAAAAATCAGTAGATTTTGTAATAACCATTGTGCTAACAGAGCTTGTATCAGATATTTTAGCTTCCAAAACAATTGCTGTATTTGCAGAGTTCAAATCAATTTGAATAACATCTTCACAGCTAAAGAGTAAAAATGTCATTAATACTAATGTTATTGTTAAAATGCCTTTTTTTACTGGACTAAGCAGCATTTTATTAGAGGTTGCTGCACTCATTCTTCTTAATATTTTTTTCGAAGATTGGTTTGGTTTGCAATGACTTTCTCTGTTTATATTTTTATTTGTGTTCATCTTTTCTTCCTAAAAACTAAAATTAAAAGTAATTGATGGAACAATACCGAATAGTGCTAATCTTACCGCTTCTGTGTTTAATGGATTTGCTTCACTTTCCTGGAAAGTAATTGTGTATGCATTTTTTCTATTGTATGCATTAAATAGTGAAAATGTTAAACTCTTTTCCGAAGTATTACTTTTGCTTAAAATCCAAGTTGCCCCAACGTCCAAACGATGATAATCTGGCATTCTATAACCATTTCGTTCGGTATATAAATTAAAAGTATTCCCATCAATAATATACTTTCCGCTTGGGAATGTTACCGCGTCACCAGAGTAGTACATCCAATTTGCTGAGAGAGTCCATGTTTTATTTAGTTTATAAATTGCAGTAAGTGAAAAATCGTGTGTTCTATCCTGCCTTGCCGAAAAAGGTTTTCCATTATTAATATCTGGAAATTCTCTATCTGTTTTTGAAAGTGTATAACTTAGCCAACCAGTTAGATTTCCAAAATTCTTCTTCAAATATAACTCAATTCCGTAAGCACGACCTTTGCCAAAAACCAATTGCGATTCAATTTTATCATTAAAATAAATATCAGTACCGTTCTCATATTCAATTTGGTTTTCCATATTCTTATAGTAAACTTCAATTGAAGACTCAAACTGGTTTTCGGCAAAATTTTTGAAATATCCCAAACTTATTTGATTTGCTATTTCTGGATTAACCACATCGGTTGTAGGCAACCAAACATCAATTGGCGTTGAAGTTGTTGAGGTTGAAAGTAGATGAATGTATTGATAATTTCTTGAGTATGCAGTTTTCAGAGAACTGGTTTCGTCCAAAAGAAATGTTGCAGAAAATCGAGGTTCAAAGCCGCCATAACTTCCAATTATTTTTCCACTTTCGTATTCTTTTGTGTTTATTATAAAATTATCTTCATTATAAGTATAAACCTTACCAGGTCCCATATGTAAATATTCTGAATATCTTAATCCATAATTTAGTTTTAATCTGCTTGTTAAATCGGTTTCGTGAGAAATGTACGCAGCTAATTCGAGTCCGTATTTGTTATCAACTTTAAACGAATTTACATTACCACCGGCACTTTCAATTTCGCCAGGAAGAAATGTGTGATAAAAGCCAATAAATCCAAACTGAAAAAGATTATTGGAACTATGGAAATATTGGAAATCACTTTTAAAGTTTACATCTCTAATTCCCGATGTAATTTGAAAATCGTTGTCGCCACTCATTATTGATACAACATAATTGTAATCACTAAAAATTAAGGAAGTATTAGAAAACAATTTTTCGCTAAACAGATGATTCCATCTAAGTGTTCCTGTAATATTGCCCCAATCAAATCCAAACTGATCGCTAAAGCCAAGTACATCCCGTCCAAAATAGCCGGACAAATAAAATTTATCCGTGTTACTTAAGCGATAATTGGCTTTAAGATTTAAATCATAAAAATATAGTTTAGAATCGTTGAGTGCTTCATCTCCAGCGAGTGGAATAAAAATATCCGCATATGTTCTACGTCCAGAAATTAGAAAAGAAGCCTTGTCAGTTATAATTGGACCTTCAACAGAAAGTCGTGATGAAATCAATCCAATTCCACCAGTGAAACGCCAATCTTTGTTGCTTCCTTCTTTCATTTTAATATCAAGTACTGAAGAAATTCTTCCACCATATTCCGCAGGCATAGTTCCCTTTATCATTTTTGCATTTTTAATTGCATCGGAGTTAAAAACGGAGAAAAATCCAAATAGATGAGATGCGTTATAAACTGTGGCTTCATCTAGTAAAATTAAATTCTGATCAATATTTCCACCGCGGACAAAAAAGCCGCTATTTCCATCACCCGCTTGACTAATGCCAGGCAGCAATTGCATAGTTTTTAAAATATCCGCTTCGCCAAGAATTACTGGAACTGATTGCAATTCCTGCGGGATAATTTCCGTTGTGCCCATTTCTGTGGATTTAATATTGTAATCGCCTTTTTTGCCTTCCACAACTACTTCATTTATTTCGAATGAGTTTTGCGTAAGTTCAATATTTGAGTTAACCGAATATTTTAACTCAATTGAAACTGTTTCCTTTTTAAATCCAGCGTAGCTAAATGTAATTGTATATTTGCCTTTTGGAATTGTTATGGAATAAAATCCATATTCATTGCTGGTTGTTCCACTCTCCAATTCGGCAATATAAATATTTGCACTAATTAATCCCTCGCCACTTCCAGAATCAGTTATATATCCACTTAATGTTGAGTTTTGCGAAAAGAGAGTTGAAACAATGGTAACAAAGACCAGAAATAACAATTTGTATTTTGAAAGCATTTAATATTTACCTAATTAATTTTAATTCAATTTCACTAAAATACCCAAATGCTGTTTCTAATAATAAGAAAATATTTTTACCTAATTTTAAATGTTCAATACTTATTTTAAATTTTTGGATAAAAATAGCTTTTAGAAATGCAGGAAATTAATTTTTATGAATAATGATGAGTTTGTCTCAAAAATTACAGGAGAAAAAATGAGTGTTTTAAGTTTGAGAATTCCCGAATCGTTGCATAAAAGAGTGAAAATTCTTGCTAATGACGATAATATTTCGATAAATCAATTTATAACATCTGCCTTAGCTGAAAAATTGTCGGCTTTGGATACAGAAAAATATCTTGAAGATAGAGCCTTAAAAGGTAGCAAAGACAAATTTTTAAAGGTTCTGTCAAAAGTTCCAGATGTTGCCCCTGATGAATATGATAGACTTTAATTTTTAAACGTTTTATTAGCGCTTAGAAAATGGTGCTTTAAGTATATAACCGCTAAGCTTCATTTATTTTTTAAGTTTAGGATGTATATTTGAGTAAAATCTTTAGGAGCTATTTGTTTTTTGGGTTAAGTGCTTTTTAAAAGAAGAAGATAATAGTATTAAAATTATTTAATAAGAGTAAAAGAATATGACTGGGAGTCTCTTAATAGTGATACTAAAGTAAGTGGTTGGATATCGTCAATTAAAATAAGTAGAAAATATTTCCATTTCAAAACAATCAATTAGCTACTTTTAACCTTAATGGTTAAATTACACACCATTAAATTTATAAAACGGAAAAAATTTGTTTGCCACTATAACTTGGAGCATTTCTCCAGAAATATTTTCACTTGGTCCCATTCATATTCGCTGGTATGGATTACTTTTTGCCTCTTCATTTATTGTTGGATTCAAAATTATGGAGAGGATTTTTATAAAAGAGAATAAACCAATGGATGATTTAAATGATTTAGTTTGGTTTATGATTCTTGGAACAGTTCTAGGAGCAAGGCTTGGACACTGCCTTTTCTACAATCCAGAATATTATTTATCAAATCCATTAGAAATTTTAAAAGTATGGAAAGGCGGTTTGGCTAGCCATGGAGCAGCTATTGGAATTTTAACATCCATTTATTTTTATAGCAAAAAGAAAAAAAATCAATCCTTTTTATGGGTAATGGATAGAGTAGTTATAACAGTCGCACTTGCTGCCTTTTTTATTAGAATGGGTAATTTATTTAATTCCGAAATTATTGGTTATCCAACCGATTTACCTTGGGGATTTATATTCACTTCTGTTGATAACATTCCTAGACATCCCGCACAGCTTTATGAAGCTCTATTTTATTTGCTTTCTTTTGCCATTATTTATTATCAATATAAAAAACATGATGGAAAATTCAAGGATGGATATCTTTTTGGAATATTTTTAATTCTAATTTTTGGTTTTAGAATATTTGTGGAATTTTTTAAGGAGAATCAAACATATTTTGAAGAGGGAATGATTTTAAATATGGGGCAAATTCTTAGCTTTCCACTAGTTATAGCTGGAATTTATTTTCTGTATAATTCAAAAAAAGGCTCTAAAATTGACAATTGATTATCAAAAGACTTGGAATGATAGATACGGTGGAAGTGATTTTTTATTTGGTAAAAAGCCAAATGAATATTTTAAAAGTAAATTAGAAAATTTGCAGATAGGCAAACTTTATTTACCAGGTGACGGCGAAGGTAGAAATGCTGTTTATGCTGCACAAAATGGTTGGGATGTTTTTTCAGTCGATTTTAGTGATGTTGCTATTAAAAGAGCCCAAAATTTTGCTGAAGAAAAAAATGTTAAAGTAAACATTGGTTTTTCAAATCTGATAACTGCTGAACTTCCACAAAATGAATATGATGTTTTGGGAGTTTCATTCCTTCATTTTAATGACGAAAACAAGAAAATTGTTCACAATAAATTGAAAGAATCAATTAAAGTTGGTGGCTATGTAATTCTAGAATGTTTTAGTGAAGAGCAAATTAAACTTAACTCTGGCGGCCCACGAAAAAAAGATTCGCTATACACCAAAGAGGAATTAAAAAAATATTACACGGATTTTGAATATATCGAATTGGAAGAAACTAAAATTGTTTTGGACGAAAGCGATGGACATCGCGGTGATGCATATGTTGTAAGAATGTTTGCACGGAAGTTGAAATAAAATGAACGATAAAGATTTTGTTAATAAATGGATTGAAAAAATTGAATCAAATTTTCGGAAATTCCCTGATGATTATTTAGCAGATATTGAAACTGAAATATTTGAAATGCCTGGAAAGACCATTTCACTTGGTTCTGAACTATTTGGGCAATTTGAAGTTGTTGACTTAAACGGAAATCCAATTCTCCAAACAGATGATTATAACCATATTAAATTTATACTATACGCCAATAGGCTAAAACCTAAATCAATTTTAAAACCTAAAGACACTTTAGCAATTAAAAAGGTTGTTAAAGAGTACGAACTTCAACTGGATTCAATAATTAAAGAAATTAAAATTGAATTAAATAAAGTGCTCCCAACAAGTGACTTCCTGCGAGTATCAAATCAAATTTTTAACGCACTAAACCTTCAGAGATATTAATTATGATAGAATTAAGCGAAAACATTTCCAATTATATTCAAAACGTTTTTGGGGATGAATTTCTCGCAAAGTATAAAGCCTATGTTGAAAGCGATTATATTCAGTATGTGCGTATTCCTGGAACTGTAAATGAACAAAACAATATTTTAGATAGACTTGTTAAATATGGTATTGAATTATCAAATGTTGAAAATGTTCCAAATGCATATTCGCTAATATCTGGAAGCGATAAAATTGGAAAAACTTTAGAGCATGCGCTTGGAAAATATTACATCCAATCACTATCTTCAATGATACCACCGTTTATCCTAAATCCCACAGATGCGGATACCGCAATTGATATGTGCGCAGCTCCGGGTTCTAAAGCAACACAGCTTTCGGAAATGATGGGAAATGCTGGAACACTATATGTTAACGAACCAAGTATTGGAAGAACAAAATCGCTTGCTCACAATTTAGATAAGCTAAACGTGCTAAATGCTGGAATGCTCACTAGCAAGGGGGAATTGATAAGTAAGTATTTTGATAATTATTTTGATAAAATATTAATTGATGCTCCTTGCACTGGACTTGGAATTGTCCAGAAAAAACAAGAAGTAAGCAATTGGTGGAGTGAAGATCATACAGCAATATTGAGTGATTTGCAATTTAAACTTCTAGTTAGTGGAATTAAATCAGCAAAAATTGGTGCGGAAATTGTTTACTCAACTTGTACATTAACTTTGGAAGAAAACGAATTGGTTGTTGAGCGAATTCTTGATAAATATCCGGTTGAGCTTATGGATATTGAACTTCCTGTAAAATCACATCCAGGTATTACTAAATATGGTGAAAGAAATCTTAATCCAGAACTTGCAAAAACACGCAGAATAATCCCTTGGGAAATAAATTCGGAAGGATTTTTTATAGCTAAGTTCAAAAAAATTAGCGAAACAGAACCATCAGTAAAAATGGATGTGAGGCAAGCGGAATTGGAATTCCTAAGTTGGAATCATAAAACTATTAAAGAGTATGTTGAAAATATTGCTGATTGGTATGGAATTGATATCGAAATTCTTAAAGCATACAAATTTTTATTCAAAAGTAATGAGATGCAATTTATTAAATCTGAGTGGCATTCAGATAATCTTTCAATCTTTGCACGTGCTGGATTAAAACTTGGCAAGCTGGATAAACATAATAATATTGTTTTACATACACTTGCAGCTCAGGCGTTGCAAAAACATATCACAAAAAATGTAATTGAATTTGCTTCAAAAGATGAATTAAAAATCTATTTAAATGGTGGAACAATTAAAACAATGACAGAAGTTGAACCTAAAGGACGAAAAGTTGTTAGTTTTAATGGCGATATGATTGGCGGTGCAATTGCTACAAAAGATGGATTAAAAAGTCAGTTCCCAAGAGCTTTGAGAACTGCCGAAATTTTATTTTAAAATTATCGCTTAAACCTTGGAGTTTTAAAACCCCCAAGGTTTTACTGAATATTTACAATTCGATATTCTTCATATGAAGTGAAATTCCTTGCATATCCGTTTTGAAATTATTATAATCTCTGAAAATAGAGGCATCATAATATTCTAAAACAAAATGCTTTGCAAAATATTTGAGTAATAAGTTATCTGTTAAATTACCAACTATTTTGAGTATTCCTTCGGATGATAAACCATAGCCAGAAGTCCCAACTGTTTGGGGATATCTTTTTCCTAAAAAACTACCAGAAGTAATCGTAAGAGTTTCAAATAAATTAAGAGTATGCCCTTTGTGTACAACAACTTTGTCAGATGGATTTAACAGTAATAGATTATCCCAAATATCAATATCACCTAATAATGATTGATAGCCATCAAATTTACCTCCAAACATACCATCTTCCGTTATTTGTTTAATTAAAATATCTTCTACTTCTGCTGTAAATGAATAAGTGAAAAGATTAATCTCAGTATCAATTATATGAGCATCAAGCCCAAAATCAAAAGTGTATCCTAAACGGCCGGTTCTTGAAAGAGGATCACTTTGAGCCTCATCAATATAATTGATTTTATCTCCAACATTTGTTATGGCATAGCCCAATGTAAAATTGACATTTGGTTTTATGTAAGCTGTTTCACAAAACTTATACTTTATATCATCAAAAAATAGTTTTGATATTGGAGTAATAATCATTGCCCCATAATCATAAGCAGTACCATTAACTTTACCAGAACTTATTTCATTCTCAGTTGGATTGTTACCATAATCAGACTCGAATGGTTTAATGGAGATTCCTAAATTAAAAATAAGATAATAATCAAATCCAACGCCAAAACTGTATGCATCGAATGAATCGTAAGGAGTAAATTTTCTAATAATTTCAGGACCATTCGAAGCCGTTAAGTATCTACCATAGTCCATTCTATCATGCATATATCCAAATCCAACAGAAATTGGAAGACCAAGTTCTTTGAAATTGTAACCAACATTAAAACCAAATGTGTTCTTGGTCAAATCATGACTCCAAGAAGGAATCCAATCAACTTTCTTGGGCATAAAAAAGAGAGAGACATGATTGTTTTGTGAGGAATATCCTAAAATTGCAGGATTCAAATAATATCCAATAGGATCATTGTTTGGTTTAGCAGTTCCAATCCAGCCAGCACCAAGTAAAGGCATTGATGTTTGAAGTGTCAATCCTGGTAATGCACCTTCTCCTTGAGCAAAACTAGATAAATTTAATAAACTAAGTAAAACTAAAGCTAAAATTAATCGTTTCATTTTCCCTTCCCTGTTAATTTGAAATATAATAATGTAATTAGTTTAAACGGATAAAATTATTGGATTAAAGTTAGAAATATTAAAATTGGTTTGTTAGTGAAAAATTTATCACAAAAAAAACAGGAAAGGATAATTAAATATCAACTTGTATTTGACCATTCTTGCAAACTCTTTGAATTTTTCACTAGAAAGAATATTTTTTTAATTTGTAATAATTCCTTATTTCGAATAAATTGCAGAATGTGTATAAGATGTAAACTGCTGTTTTCAAGCAAAATTAAATATGTTTTTATTTTTTGAATTAAAGGTATAAAATGGAAGTTGCTATTGTTGGCGGTGGAGCTGCTGGTTTTTTTTCGGCAATTACGGTAAAAGAAAACTATCCAGACGCAAATGTTATTGTTTTTGAAAAGTCCAAAAAACTTTTATCAAAAATTAGTATCTCTGGTGGAGGAAGGTGTAATGTTACAAACGCTTGTGCTTCTATTAAAGAACTATCTAAGGCTTATCCAAGAGGAGGTAAATCCTTACACAAAGCCTTTCAAACATTTAACAACAAAAATGCTATGGAATGGTTTGAATTAAGAGGTGTTCCTTTAATTATACAAGAAGATAATTGTGTTTTTCCAAAATCTCAAAATTCGCAAAGTATAGTTGATTGCTTTATAACTAGTGCTAAAACTCTAGGAATTACAGTTAAACTTGAGCATGGAATAAAATTAATAAAACAGATAAATGATAAATTGCAGATTGAATTTACTGACCATGAAATTCCAAACAGTATTTTTGATAAAATAATTGTTGCCACCGGTGGCTCACCCAAAAGAGAAACTTTGGATTGGTTAGAAAGATTAAATCATAAAATTGAAGACCCAGTGCCCTCATTATTTACTTTTAATATGCCTAATGAATCAGTTACTGCACTCATGGGTATAGTAGTAGAAAAAACCTTAGTTAGCATACAAGGAACCAATTTTAAATCGGAGGGACCTTTGCTCATTACACATTGGGGAATGAGTGGACCTGCAATATTAAAACTATCCTCGTTTGGGGCAAGATTTTTGAGTGAAAAGGATTACAAAATTAACATTCAAGTTAATTGGACTAATATACAAAATAGTGATTTTGTATTAAACGAATTAAAAGATATTGCAAATAAGAATTCAAATAAAATTTTGTCAAATATTAAACCATTTACTTTACCGGAAAGATTATGGTTATATATTCTTGAAAAAAGTAACTTACCAATTAGTAAAAAATGGAAGGACTTAGGTAAAAATGGAATGAATAAATTAGTAAGTATATTAACTAATGATATTTATTCCGTGGAAGGCAAAACAACTTTTAAGGAAGAATTTGTAACTTGTGGTGGAGTTAGCCTTGAAAGCATCGATTTTAATACGATGCAAAGTAAAGTATGCAGAAATCTATACTTTTCGGGAGAAGTATTGGATATTGATGGAATTACTGGTGGATACAATTTTCAGGCTGCTTGGACAACTGCATTTATTGCTGGGAAATTAAAATGATATTGAATTTTTTATCCTAGTAATTGATAGTAGCATAAATATTTAAACTTATTGAGGTAAAGTCTGTCTTACAAATGGGGAATTTAAAATTGCAAAAAATAATAAAAAAAAGCCTCACTAAAATGTGAGGCTTTTTTTATCAGAAGTTAGCAAACATTAATTTTCAATTTTTTCAATTTCAACTCTTCTATTTTTAGCTCTACCTTCTTTCGTTTTATTAGATGCAACAGGGTTAGTTTCCCCTTTACCGTCACAGATTAATCTATCTGCTGCAATACCATTTGCAACTAGATATTTCTTAACTGATTCAGCTCTTCTATTTGATAATTTTAAGTTATAAGCTTCAGGACCAACACTATCTGCATATCCAGTTAATGATACTTTTACAGATGAATATTTATTAAGTTGATTTAATAACTTATCCAACGCATTTTTATCAAGCTTATCTAAATTGTTTTTATCAAATTCGAAGTTGATGTCATCAATAACAACTTTATCAATTATTTCAGGTTCTACAACTACTGGTTTAACAATATCATCAGAAGCATCAAGTGGGTTTGTTCCTCTGTTAACTTCAATAAAA
>JAHISP010000066.1 GCA_018818165.1 Bacteroidota bacterium
ACTGTTAGTTATAAGTGGAAATACACTCTTTTCACAGAATATCTTTTCCCCAAAATATGAGAAGGAAGAACTGATACCTCTTATAAAAGATACAACAGAATTTAATGTAATATTTGATATTATCGGGTATAATTATATTGAAGCAACACCATATTTAGAGATATATTTCAAGAAACAGAAAGATTGTTTCGTAAAAAATCAATTCTTAAATGCTCTTTTAAATTTTGGTTCACAAAAGACACAATCTTTTGCTTTAGAATATTTTGATAGTGTTAGTAGCATTCAAAATAGTGAGTATAATTACTTTGAGGAGCTTATAGAAATCGCTTTTGTTTTATTTGAAGTTCAAGATTATTCAAGAGCAAATGTAATAATTGAACGTGTGGATACACTAACTATTATTAACAATATTGCATATCTTGATATGCTATCGTCATTAACAAAAAGTAGCGAACATGTTGAGTGGGCTAAATTGAAATTAAAGAATCAGATATTAAATTATAATCCCAAAAATACAAGTAGGTATTTAGCTCTATACTTTTATGTTCTAAATTTTGGTGAGGAATCATTACCAATAATAAAAGAAGTAATACAATTTGACCCTGATGCAATTAATAGAGCATCAGCATTTGATGAGTTGTTTCAATTAGATAGGAGTAAAGAGACACAACAATTTATTCTTGATATAATACCAACAGAACCCGATACATTATTCAAAAAAAGATTTGCCGAGAATTTATTGGATACATTAGGCACACCTTATATTTACAAAACATTATTTAATTATAACGATCAAAAGATAGTAGATTTATCTTTTGATTTTTGGGTTTTTCGACCAATTAAACCTGACAGCAAAACTACAATAGCAACAATGTTAGATACCTTAATTTCCTACACAAACCAAAGCTACAGCTATGGATGGATAACAAAGAAAGGTATTTATAATAGTTTAAGTAAAAAATTAGAAAATACGAAAAAAGATTTAACAAAGGACAAAATTAAGACAGCAAAAAATAAGTTAGAAGCATACAAAAATGAAGTGGATGCACAAAATGGAAAACATATAACAGAGAATGGATATAAATTTCTATATTATTTTTCTACTTACATAATAGAACGTTTACAAAATGGAGAATAAAATGTTTAACAATGTGAAATCCCGTTTTATTTTTGGGAAAACTGTTTTTATTATCTTGGTTCTAACAACAGACTTTGCTTTTGCTCAAACAATCTACCAAGTAGAACCTGGAATGAAAGGGAACAAAATAGTATTAACAATAGAGAACACTTCGTCTAAGCTTAGTGTAAATGTTCTTGAAATTGCAGAGACTAATTTATCTGAGTTTATAAGTATAAAAGATAATGCAATTACAATTGCCAATATAGAAAAGAGTAGTGAAAAAGAAATAGAAATTGAATTTGATGTTTCAAGCAAAGCTCCAATAAACGAAAACGATACATTGCATTTTGTATTAAATAGTTCAAATGGAGAGAACTGGAGTAAAGAAATAATTTTGGAATATACACCACCAAGAGAATTTGCATTATTTCAAAATTATCCAAATCCTTTTAATCCGAGTACAACAATAAAATATGCAATTCCATCAAATGCAAAAAGTGAAATGTTAAATGTGAAAATTGCTATCTTCGACATTCTCGGACGAGAAGTAGAAACACTTATAAACCAAAAACAGCAGCCTGGTAATTATGAAGTAGTTTTTAATGCTTCGCATCTATCAAGCGGAACATATTTTTATAGATTAACAGCGGGCAATTTTTCTAAAACTATGAAATTTATTATATTGAAATAAATTTCATAGTTTGATTAAGTATATATATTCAAGAATATCGAAAAATTCTAATGAATTAAGTTTGTAGAAATGAACTATTAAAATTTCTTTTTATAAATATGACAATAAGGACTTCCACCAGTTTTGTTATAATAATTTTGGTGGTAATCTTCAGCGTTATAAAATTTTGTAGCTTTGGTTAATTTTGTAACAACTTTGTAGCCTTTATCTTTTAGAATTTTAATCAATTTTTCTGCAATCTGTTTTTGATTATCATCAAAATAAAATACTTCCGAACGATATTGCTCACCAATATCTGGTCCCTGTCCATCAATTTGAGTTGGGTCGTGAATTTCAAAAAATAATTTTGCCAATTCTTCATAACTAACTTTGGATGCATCATAAGTTATTTCAACTGCTTCTGCGTGACCAGTATTAGTATTGCAGACTTCTTTATAAGTCGGATTTTCTTTTTGTCCACCAATGTATCCAGAAATTACTGATTTTACGCCATCAACTTTTTGAAATTGGTATTCCATTCCCCAAAAACATCCACCAGCAAAAATTGCTTTTTCCATTTTAACCTCTTTATTATTTAATACAGCTGGAACAAAATTTAATGAAATTGAATTAACACAATGGCGTGTATCTTTATCCGTTAATCCTTCACCATTAAAAACATGCCCAAGATGACCACCACAATTGGCACATAAAATTTCGGTTCTTTGTCCATCTGCATCTGGAACATGCTTTACTGCGCCTTTAATTTCATCATCAAAACTTGGCCAGCCGCAGTGGCTATCAAATTTATCGTTTGAGTTATAAAGTGGGGCATTACATTGCTTGCATGTATATGTGCCATCCGATTTGTAATCCGTATATTTGCCAGTAAAAGGTCGTTCGGTTCCTTTGTGAAGAATTACTCTTTCTTCATCTGGCGTTAGTTTATTAAAATTCATTTTAACCTGCGAAATAATTATTGATTGATACAACGAAAATACTAAAAAAATGATTCCAAATATATTTTTCATGGTTAACCTTTTCTAAATATTTGATGATATAAAAATAACGAATATTCTACATCGTATCTTATTTAAAGTTCCTTAAAATATTTAGAGAAATTAGCAAATGAAACTTATGCTAATTGATAAAATCCCTTATTTACTTGTATTTGTATTCAAAAAAAATGAAATTTGAATCATAAAAAATATAATGTAAATAGGAGGAAAGTTTTATGTCAAATGGTATTTTTTCAGTTCCATTCCCGTCAAATGACCCAATTAGGAGTTATGCGCCAGGTTCACGAGATAAGGAAATTCTTAAAAAAAGAATGGTCGAATTAAAAAGTCAAGTACTTGATATTCCAATAATAATTGGTGGAAAAGAAATTAGAACTGGCAATACAGATAAATGCGTTATGCCTCATAACCACAAACACGTTTTAGGCAATTATCACAAAGCAAGCAAGGTGGAAGTTGATTTAGCTATTGAAACAGCTTTGAAAGCAAGAGATGCTTGGGCAGAAATGGCTTGGAACGAACGCGCCGCAATTTTCTTAAAAGCTGCTGATTTATTAACAACTGATTTTTGGCGATCAACACTTAACGCAGCAACAATGTTAAGTCAAAGTAAAACTGCATTTCAAGCAGAAATAGATGCAGCCTGTGAATTGGTAGATTTCTTTAGATTTAATGCTTATTACGCTCAACAGATTTACGAAGAACAACCACTTCATTCACCAGAAGGGCAGTGGAACAGAATGGAATACCGTCCACTTGAAGGATTTGTATTTGCAATTGCTCCATTTAATTTTACATCAATTGCTGGTAACTTACCAACTTCACCAGCTTTAATGGGAAATGTTGTTTTAATGAAACCAGCTTCAAGCGCTGTTTATTCTGGATATTGGTTAATGAAATTATTTATGGAAGCAGGCGTACCTGATGGAGTTATCAATTTTGTACCAGGTTCTGGTAGCCAGGTTGGAAATCCAGTTATGGCATCTCCACATTTAGCTGGAATTCACTTTACTGGCTCAACTCCAGTATTCCAAGGTATGTGGAGAACTATTGGAAATAATATTGATAAATATAAATCATATCCAAGAATAGTTGGTGAAACTGGTGGAAAAGATTTTATTTTTGTACACAAAAGTGCAGATGTTGATGTTGTTGCTACTGCTATTGTTCGTGGTGCTTTTGAGTTTCAAGGACAGAAGTGTTCCGCTGCATCACGAGGCTATATTCCAAAATCAATGTGGAATAAACTAAAAGGGAAATTAGTTTCAACTTTAAAAACTGTAAAAATGGGTGATCCAGAAGATTTCACCAACTTTATGAATGCAGTAATTGATAAAGGTGCCTTTGAAACAATTTCTGGTTATATCGATTATATTAAAAAAGCAAAAGACGCAGAAATAGTTTTTGGTGGAAATTGTGATGATTCGGTAGGATATTTTATTGAACCAACATTAGTTGTTACGACTAATCCAAATTTCAAAACAATGGAAGAAGAGATATTCGGTCCAGTATTTACCTTATTTGTTTATGATGACAAAAAATATAAAGAAACATTAAACCTTTGCAATGAAACATCGCCATACGCTTTGACTGGAGCAATATTTGCAAAAGATAGAAATGCTGTTCAGCTTGCAAATAAAATTCTTGTTAATGCTGCTGGTAACTTTTATATAAATGATAAACCAACTGGTGCTGTTGTTGGTCAACAACCATTTGGTGGTGGACGTGCTAGTGGAACAAACGATAAAGCGGGAAGTTACTTAAACTTAATCCGTTGGGTTTCACCTCGTACAATAAAAGAGAACTTTATTCCCCCTACTGATTTCACATATCCTTTTATGGGTGAAAAGTAATTATGTAAGTTATTAATAGTGAAATATTTTAAAATAATAACTTTAAAGCAGCGTCTGACGCTGCTTTTTTTTTGAACTGAAAACTTACAATATCTTCCAAAAATTATTTTTCAAATATATATTCCAAAAAAGAAATTTAAAATCCAAAAATAATTAAATTGGCTTATTTTATCTTATTATGATTTTCCAATCAGAAATAAATATTGTATTTTGTGATAATATTTTTTTAGGAATAAAAAATATTATTTTATCGAGAAATTACATAGCAAAGAAAACGAAATATTAATTCATAAAATGAAATTATCAATGGAGTTATCTATGGAAATTAATCTTTATCTATCAATTATGCCTGAAGCACTTATTGCTTCTATGCTCTCACCTCAAGAGTTTGGCAAATATTTTGCTGTCGGAACAAAGAAAAGAACTCGTGGACAAGCAATGTTTTTCAAATTGAAGCGAGATTTTAAATCTGACTATCTAAAATTAGATGATATAGAAAAAAGATGTGTTCCTGATGAGGATGGAACACCGAAGCGTTCTAAGTACATATCTATCTATAGAGTTTTAGAGCACGTGCCAATGCAGTCTATTGAAAATCTTTATTTAGTTACAGACGATGGACGAGTACTTGAGCTAAAAAGAGAAGAATATACTGATAACACAAATGATGCACTTCATCTCTATCAGCAACTTGGACCAGTTAGACCACTAATTGCAAGTTCATTGAATCCTCCAGATTTCTGTAAAACTCTAACCGATACAACTCAACCTGTCTCGGTTCCAAAACTAGTATTTGTAGAATTAATTCTTAATGGTTTAGCAAATGATCCCGAAAACGCACCTCTTGATAATATCCCATATCAAAATATCGATCATATGAGAGGATGTTTAATCAATTTGCAGAAAAAACCAAGTAAACCAAATAAAACTGTTGTGAGAAGTACACAAAATGATATTCTTTATAGAACATGCAAAAATGGATTTTTTATTGGTGATAATGAAACAATGTTTTATTATCCAATGCCAACAAGAGAAAAACTTGAAGGGGAGTATTACGCATGGTGGAAATCAGCATTAACACAAGGATTTAATTACTAAATTTTAAGGAAAATTATGATAAACGGAATTTTTTGGACGGTTCCAATTGCATCAATTATTGCATTAGCTTTTGCAGGACTGTTCTTTAAACAGATGATGAAAAACAGTGAAGGCACGGATAGAATGGTCACTATTGCTGAGCATATTCGCAAAGGTGCAATGGCATATTTAAAGCAACAATATAAGGTTGTTGGAATCTTTTTTCTAATAATGACATTACTCTTTTCAATTATGGCATATGGTTTTAATTTACAAAACCCTTGGGTGCCTTTTGCTTTTTTAACGGGGGGATTCTTTTCAGGTTTGGCGGGTTTTTTTGGTATGAAAACGGCTACATATGCTTCGGCTCGCACTGCAAATGCTGCAATTACTTCATTAAATGGAGCATTAAAAATTGCTTTTAGAAGTGGAGCTGTAATGGGGCTTGTTGTTGTTGGGCTTGGATTACTTGATATTTCAATTTGGTTTGTCGCTCTTAATTATTTCTACCCAATTGAAATTGGTGATGGACATAACTTAGTAATTATAACTACAACAATGTTAACATTCGGTATGGGTGCTTCTGCTCAAGCATTGTTTGCTAGAGTTGGTGGTGGAATATTTACAAAAGCTGCGGATGTTGGTGGCGACTTAGTTGGTAAAGTTGAAGCTGGAATACCAGAGGATGATCCACGTAACCCAGCTACAATTGCGGATAATGTTGGTGATAATGTTGGGGATGTTGCTGGTATGGGTGCTGATTTATACGAATCGTACTGCGGTTCAATCTTAGCTACATCAGCACTTGGGGCTGCAGCATTTATGGGTAATTCTGATATGCAGCTCAAAGCTGTTATTGCTCCAATGTTAATTGCAGCTGTAGGAATTATTCTTTCAATACTTGGAATATACTTAGTTAAAACCAGAGAAGGAGCTACTCAAAAGGAACTTCTAGAATCGTTAAGTCATGGAATTAATATTAGTTCTATTCTGGTAATAATATTTTCTTTAGGAATATTATATTTGGTTGATATTGAAAATATGATGGGTGTTTGGGGAGCAATTATTGTTGGCTTGGCTACCGGGACTGTAATTGGTAAGGCTACCGAATACTATACTTCTGCAACATATAAGCCAACACAAAAAATTGCTAAGAGTACAGAATTTGGTGCTGCTACTGTAATAATTTCTGGACTTGGTACAGGAATGATTTCAACAACTATTCCTGTAATTGCAGTTGTATTAGGAATTATTCTATCCTTTTTATTTGCTTCTGGATTCGATTTCAACAATATGGGACTTGGTCTTTATGGTATTGGAATTGCAGCTGTAGGTATGCTTTCTACTCTTGGAATTACTCTTGCAACTGATGCTTACGGACCTATAGCAGATAATGCTGGTGGAAATGCAGAAATGAGTGGTCTTGGTGAAGAAGTTAGAAAACGAACAGACGCTCTCGATTCACTTGGTAACACAACAGCAGCTACTGGTAAAGGATTTGCAATTGGATCTGCAGCACTTACTGCACTTGCATTATTGGCATCTTACATTGAAGAATTAAAAATTGGATTATTGCGAATTGGAGAAACGGTTTTAGAATTTAGCAATGGGACAAATGTTAATATTGCAACTGCAACTTTAACTGATTTTATGAATTACTATGAAGTCAATTTGATGAATCCAAAAGTATTAGTTGGAATGCTGGTAGGCTCAATGATGTCATTCCTTTTTTGTGGTCTAACGATGAATGCTGTTGGACGTGCAGCTTCAAAAATGGTAGAAGAAGTTAGAAGGCAATTTAGAGAAATTCCAGGTATTCTTGAAGGAGAGTCTGTTCCAGATTATGCAAGATGTGTTGAAATATCAACTAAAGGTGCACAGAGAGAAATGTTACTTCCAGCATCACTTGCAATATTGGTTCCTATTATTGTTGGGTTAATAATGGGAGTTCCCGCAGTAATTGGTTTAATGGTTGGTGCTTTAGTTTCTGGTTTTGTGCTTGCAGTCTTTATGGCAAATTCTGGTGGATCTTGGGATAACGCAAAAAAATATATTGAAGAAGGTCATCTTGGTGGAAAAGGATCAAGAGCACACAAAGCCGCAATAATTGGAGATACAGTTGGCGACCCTTTCAAAGATACTTCTGGTCCAAGCTTAAATATTTTAATTAAGTTAATGAGTATGGTTGCAATTGTTATGTCGGGGCTTACTGTTGCATTTAGTTTGCTTTAAATAATATTTATTCAAATCAAAAAAGTAGATTTTGTAGCAATAAAATCTACTTTTTAATTAATGACTTTTCTCTAAAAAAGTCCAATTTAATCTACCCCTCCAATTAGCGTACGAATAAAATTTGTTTTGAAAGATTAATTAAATGACAAACCGCAAAAACCAAATAATACCTAAATGCTAATTTCTAATATCCAAACTTATTTATGCATGATTTATTAAAAAATAATTTATTTGGATTTTGGTTATTCATTTTTGTTATTTGTTTGAGATTTATCTTTTGTCGTTTGATATTTATTATTACATTTTTTAAAGCTAAAGATAGATGTACTTAAGTCCACAGTTTTGGTTACGAATAAAATTAGTTTAAAAGACCAAATAGCAAATCACAAAAACCAAATAATATCCAAATTTCAATTTCTAATATCCAAACTTTTCCCTTTTTATATATGGTTCATTTAAAAATAATGAGTTTGGGTTTGGTTATCCGTTTTTGCTGTTTGTCTTAAATTTATATTGTGACGTTTGCTAGTTATTATGACATTTTTTGAAGCTAAAGCGAGATGCATTTAAGTGCATTGATTTAATTCCTACCGAGAACAATAAATGTGTTATTGCTTGTATTTTAATGTAAATAAAAAATATACTTCAAAAGATATAACGTTTAACTAAACATAAAAATATTTGCTACTATATAAATGTTTATTATATAAAGACTTATAGTATATACAAAAATATATTGACAAAATGTAATTAATTACATAGTTTAAACTAGTTAAACGTTTAACTTATTGATGAGACTATGGAAAAAGCTAGAATTACAATAAAAGATGTTGCCAAAAGAGCAAATGTATCAATTGCTACTGTTTCTCTGGTTATAAATAATAATGCTAGAATCTCAAAGACAACTCGCACAAAAGTACTAAATGCCATTAAAGTATTAAATTATTACCCATCCAAGTCAGCACAATCCTTGGTTAGTAAAAAAACTAGAAACCTAGGTTTCATCCTTACTGATGATCATTTCTTGAGAACTGAGCCATTTTATACTAGAATATTTTTAGGAGCCGAATTTGAAGCAGGCCGTAATGAGTATTATGTTTTGCTTGCAACAGTTAAAACTGATTATAATGAAGGTGTGCAAATTCCACGTTTTGTGTTTGAAGGAAGTGTTGACGGAATTATTATTGCTGGGAAAATACCAACTGAACTTCTTTCCGAATTATTAAAATTTAAAATACCTCTCGTATGTGTTGACTTCTATCGCAATGACATTGATTACCCAGTTGTATTAATTGATAATATTCAAGGTGGAATGATTGCTACTGAACATTTGTTGAATCTTAATCATAAAAATATTGCTTTTTTGGGTGGTGATATTAATCATCCAAGTATTGCAGATAGATTAATTGGATATAAATCAGCTTTACAAAAAGCTAATATAAAAATTAATGAAAATATAATTATTACCAATTCTCCATACCCAAATAGACAAAATGGTTATGACTCTGCTCGTTTATTATTTGATAATAATAATGATGTAACAGCCATTTTTGCATGTAATGATGCAATGGCTATTGGAGCGATGCAATATCTTAAAGATAATAATATTTATGTTCCTCAAGATATATCTTTAGTAGGATTTGATGATGTTGAGGCTAATTTACTCCTTGACCCACCTTTAACTACAATTAGAGTTCCTAAAATTGATTTAGGTGTTGAGGCGGTTAAATATTTAATTGAAATAATTAACAATAAAAATACTACATCCAAAAAGATTATTGTACCAGTTGAACTAATAATAAGAAATTCAACTTCTGAACATTATATAAAATAAATTATTTAGAATATTTTAAGCCAATTATATGCGTTTAATAAATTGATGAAAAAAACTAAAATAAGTACTCATTAAATAAATCTCGTAATAAAAGTATACTTTACTAATTATCAACTCGGAGGTTCTATGAAACAAATCAAATTACATTTTATCTTTTTGTTTTTGTTGACTACGTTAGGAGTAGTCTCATTAGCACAAGATAATGTAAACACTATTGGCTCATTTGAGCAAGATTTACCAGCATATTGGACAAAGGGCTCAGAGCCAAGTGGTTCCAGCTTAAGTTGGGCAAAAGATGAATTTGTATCAATGGGAAGATCATTGAAAATAAATAAATCAGCCACATCAGAAGCCGCAATGTGGGAATCAGAAAACATGGTAGACATGTGGTCAGAA
>JAHISP010000067.1 GCA_018818165.1 Bacteroidota bacterium
AGATGGAAATAAGAGAATACTGAAACTTTCTTTAGCTATGAGGCGAAGGGAGTGGTTTATGGGGCTTTGGGGTTCAACTAAATTGATGTCTTGGCCTTTTGTCGTTGATTCTTAATTTTCTAATGACCGATTTGGGTTTAATAAAAACATTATTTGGAATTTGGTATGCAATTAATGTTGTTGGATTAAATGGATTGGGGTAATTTGGGGTTAATTCATATTTTAAGGGTAAATTATCAATAAAAACTTCAATAATATTTGAATATTCGAATACTCCATCCGTGTCTATTTGTTTTAATCGATATTTTAGTGTTCCAGAAATAAGTTCTGAATCAATAAAAGTATATTCATTTATTGAATTAGAATTCCCGTGGCCTTGAACAAATCCAATTACTTTCCAATTTTGAAACTGATTATTATTTGCAAAAGTTCGTTCTATTTCAAAGCCATAATTATTTATTTCTGTTGCAGTCTGCCAGTTGAGAATAACTTTATCCTTTTCTAATGCTCCGTAAAAGGATGACAACTCAACGGGCAAAACTTCGGTAGAATAAAAATGAACTCCCGTTGTCGATACTAAACCAGAAACAACAGTAGAATTTCCACTTCCATTTGTATTAACTTTTTTGATTGTGGAATTATAAGTAGCGTAATAAATTACACCATTGGTAATATCAAGTGAAATTGCATCAATATCAAAACCAAGACCTGTCAGGACATCAGTAACGTTTGTTCCATCAAGATTAGCTTTTTGAATTTTCCCACTTCCAAAATCAGAGAAGTATATTTTAGAATTAATAAAATCGACGTCTAATCCATAAGGTGAACTTAAACCAGAATTTATAATCGTCTCAATATTAGAACCATCCATATTTGCTCTGCAAATTTTTTGTCCACTTCTTTCAACCCAATATATTTTATTATTAATTAAATCAATACTACATCCTGCTGGATCTGAAAGGCCAGTAAGAACTTCTTCAATAGTTGTACCATTTAGATTTGCACGATAAATTTTATCACTTATGTTATCAGTCCAATATATTTTCCCGTTATCAATGTCAACTGCAATATCTGCTACATTTGATGCAGTAACAAATGAGATTAAATTAGAATTAGAAGAAGACCCATCTAAATATGACCATCCAATTTTAGCAGGGGAGATGCCTTTACCCCAATAAACTTTTCCATTAACATTATCAACAGCTACAGCATTTAAATCAGATAAACTAGTTACTAAATCCTCAATAGAGGTACCGTTTGTATTTGCTCTTTGTAGTTTTCCTGTACCGCTATCAACCCAATAAATTTTGGATTGTCCAAATGTTTGATTTAATAGTAAAAGCATTAAACATAGCATTAGTGAATATTTCATTTTTTTTCTCCTTATTTGTTGATTTTAATTTGAGTATTTAAATGTTCCAATCCTTTTAATAAAACCGGATCAACTTTATTTAAATAATCTTTCAATGTTGTCTTTACTTCAATATCAGGTTCAATACCAATTCCAATAAATTGTGAGCCGTCTGGATTAGTAAGTTGTAAGGTACAAACTCTAGCAGATCCACCAACGGGTAATTTGAATTTTAATGACTGCCCAGAACTACCAAATGTATTTTCTCCAATTGTAGTAATATGTTTTTGATTTTTCGCTGAAATCAAAAAATCTTCAGCGGCTGAGGCGGTTTCATTACCTATTAGAATTACAGTTGGAATTACTCTTCGGTCAGAATTTTCATCATTGATACTCGGTGAATATTCAAGATCAAAATAAAATCTATCTTGTGATGAAACAAAATAATCTCTTACTTCTTTTTTTTTTTCCCCTTTCAGTATTCCCAATTAGTGTATCCTTTGGTTGAAACAAAGTTCCCCATGCTTTGTAGGTTGGAATATGTTTTCTGGTTTTTGCTCTTGCTCCATAGATTAACGAATCTTTAGTCAGATATTTGAAAATATTTAATCCAACAAAAGAACTTCCGCCTTAGTTTGCGCGTAAATCAATTACTAAACCTCTTGTTTTTTTTTAATTCGGGAATTTTCTCCTTAAATAGGGTATCAATTTGAGGTTTGCTAAGTGAATTTAAGGCAACATAAGCAATTTGATTGTCGAACCACTTGAAATTAAAAAGTCCATTGCCCCATGTTGGATTTGTAACGGGTGAATGGATATTTTTTTCATTTGACTTAGAATGTACTAAAGATAAAGATTTTATTCTACCATCCGGCGTTCTAAACTTGATTTCATATTTATCCCCATCAATTCCGCGTAATAACCATTCCATTGATAGTTTTCTTAAAATATGAGGTGAAGATGTAGAAATAAATGGAGCAACATTTTGTCTAATATATTCTTCAGTGGATTTCCCATTTACTTCAATTATCTCGCTTCCAATTGTAATTTCATCTTTTTTGGATTCATTAACAGCCATAACTATAGGCCTATCTTCAACATTTAGTATATGTATTCTGTAATCACCAAAATTTTAATTACTTTCTTCGAAGGGCATAAATACATTCGTATGACCATCGTTTAGTAAAGCACAAACCTTTTGAAGTTCACGATAATATTCATAATCGTTTTTTGTGCCCAATACTTTTTGTATTTCTTCTTAATAAATACTATCCCACTTTTCTTTTCCAAATTTTTCCAAATACACAAAATTATAATTTACTTCCATCCAAAATTTTGATAACCCATAAATCTTATCAGAAGTTGAAAGTTTATTTGTTATTGCGCGTGATTTAATGTTAAAGATAATATTGATAAAAGTAATGTTAAATATTTCATAAATAGTCCTTTTACTTATTTTGAAATCTGTTATTCACTAAGAGTATTTTATATATTTATTTTATACTATTCAATTTTAGCTTTGCATTCTCATTTCCTGGATTTAACTCAAGAGATTTTTGATAATATTCAACTGCTTTATCTTTATCGCCTGTTATAAACCATGCCTCTGCCAGACTGTCGTATGCGTTTGCTGATTCAGGAAATAATTCTGTAATAAATTCAAAAACTTTTATCGCTTCAATTGGTCTGTTCCACCAATATAGAAAATGATATCCTAACCAATTTAGTTCGATTTCATCAGCAAATAGTTTCTCCTTAATTTCTTTGTCAATTTTATAAAATGAAGAGATTCCAGACTGAGTGCCTTCAACAATAATTTTATCAATAATCTGATTTTTAGTTATTGTAGAATTTCTGTTTTCAACCCTTTCAAATGATTCTTTATTTTCTTGAATGCCTAATTTGTCTGATAAATTTATTTTTGATTCTCTATCGTTTTTCAAATAAGCATTTAAAAAATCGAGAGAATATGCACAGACCTTTTCATATATAGGCTCAATGCCCAAATAATCATTTTCCCAGTATCCTGGAACTTGGTTATCAATCCCAAGCATCGCATACGAGGTAAAAGCTCCATGATTTGTTGTATTTAATAATAACAGATAATTATCTCCAACAACTTTTTGTTTCATTGTGTTTGATGGATGTGCTTTTTCAAATCCTCCGGGACAGAATCGAGATTGTGTAATATGTAACCATGGTACATTAAGATTTAATAAATTATAATTAGGATGATTAATGGGTAAACCCGAGTAGTGTGGATATAATATTCCCGCATCAAGGCTGATAAATGAATCAACATTAGGATTTCTCATTGCAAGAAGCATTCCTGCCATTCCTCCCAAATCATATCCGATTACTCCAATACTCTTTTTATCAGCAATTGGTAGTTTCAAAACTTCTGATAAAGAAAATTCCATGTCTCGTACTATTGTTTCCAGATCAACAACGTTTAGATTTACTAAACGATATTGTGTTCCTTTTAATGGACAGCTAACAACCACATATCCATGGCTGGCAAGAAACTCACAGAGAAGAAAATGCGTAAATGGAGATTCGTAATAGAGCCCTTGTCCAACAACAATTATAGGAAACTTATTATCTTGAAATTCGGAATTTCGAACTGCTAAAGTATTTTGTGTTTTTAGAGTATCAATATTTTCACTATTAAATCCTTTAATTAGTGGAACTGGTTCAAAACATTGAATTTCACTCTTTTTGTCATTACAAAAATCAGTTTTTGCCAATTCCAAATAGTCATTAATAACCATTTTTTGAGCATCATTATCCTTAGTTGGATACCACAAGTAAATTCTAATAGCTCTTGAAGTACATTTTGAACTATCATTTTCTGTGAATTCAATAATTGATCTGCTCATATCTGATATTTCAAGTAGTTGGAATCCAACTTCATAGAATCTTTTTTGAAACATCAGTCCGTTATATTGACCTTTTAAGTAATTATGGCAAATAATATTGAAAAAAAAAGATAAGGTTATTACAAAAATTATTTTTTGGTTGTTCATACTTATTTATTTTCCTATTAATTCAATTTTATCTATTATATTTATAGAAACCCAGTAAATATCAGCTTTCGACATATAAAAAAGATATTTTCCATCGGGTGAAAGGGAAGAGCAGATATCGTTCCATTTGGTATTTATTTTGTCGCCTAACCAGTATGCTTGGCTCCAGGATCCATCATGCTGTTTTAAGCAAACATATAAATCAGTATCCTCAGGATCATCTTTTCGTTTTGAGTCGAAAATGATGAAACTTTCATCTGGTGCGATGCACGGATGTGCACCCATTACAGGCGAATTAACACCGCCACCAAGAAATTCTTTTTTAGAGTATTTGCCATCGTTGTAATCATATCGGTAAATCCCGGGTTTTTCGCCAGTTATTATCGTTGTATATAAATTGCCATTCTTTGATGTAGAACTGAACATCCCCGTTACACAGAATTCGGGATCACCAAAATCCAATCCGTTTTTATTGATAACCCAGATATTTGACATGTTTTCCTGCTTTTGCTGATCCGTATATTTTTCAGGATTTTTTGCCATTTCAGGAGGTAATGCAAAACGGGTGTAAAAGAATTTTTTCCCATCAACAGAGATAAAAGGTTCGAAACCCGGATATATTTTAAAAACTTCTGATACTTTCGGATCTGTCCATTTACCATTTTCCCAAAGGGAACAAAGCATGAGACCGCCGGTCTGTGTTTGTCGAACAAAGTAAAACTCTTTTCCATCGGGCGACCATGTGCAACCTATTTCAAGGGTTTCGGGTGTGGAAACAATTCCGGGCGCAAAAATCTCAGGAATAATACCCGGTGGTTTCTGCCCAAGATAGGGATCACTTAATTTTAGGAAATCGCTTTGCTGTGCATTAGTTGATATTACCATTGCCAGCAGACAACTGATTAGAATTAGTTTTTTCATTTTTTATTCCAGTTAATTGATAATTATTTTATTCTTTGGTTTTAAATCTTCAATAATTTTTGAGGAAACCCACATCACACAATCGCGCCTCATATAAAAAAGGTACTTTCCATCTGGAGTAACCACAGGACATATTTCAATTCCTTTTGAATTTATTCTATCACCAAGATTAACAGCTTCAGTCCATGATCTATCTTCTTTTTGATAACTTATAAACAGATCCAGATTATTGCTATCAACTTTTCTGCTAAAAATTAGAAAGGATTCATCCGGAGCGATAAAGGGCGAGACCTGCCCATATACCACAGGATCTTCGATTAGGTTTATAGACCTGCTTAACTTTACAGGTTTTGAATATTCTCCGTTTTTATATTCTGCCTTGTATATGAACCATATATCATGCTCTTTGTCTTCGCTGCCTCCAAAAAACAGATTCCCACTGCTA
>JAHISP010000068.1 GCA_018818165.1 Bacteroidota bacterium
ACTGTTAGTGATATTTTATTAGTTAAAAATAATCATAAATTGTTTAAGACAATTTTGCAGCATGGATACCTTTTTTATTTTTAAACATACAATCTCCCCATCCACTGCTTAAAGATTGCTGCCAAGGCACATAAACTGGCTGTGGATCAGACCAAGTTTCACCACTTTTTATTGAAGACCAGAAATTACCTGAATAACCATTTGTTCGATCAGAAATAAAAATTACTTTATTGTCGTTATCAAAGAAAGAAGGAGCTGCATCAGTATCTCTACTAAATGGACTGGAAAAAGGAGCTGAAGCAGGAGCTGTCCAAACTCCATTAATCAATTTTATATTTCTGAGTCTAATTTTATCTTCTGCTTGACTATATACGTCTAAAAACATTTCTGTTCCGTCAGACAAAAACTCGAGCCTTCCATGCCACCACCAACTAGAAGTTGATTTTAAACTATTTGGGACAAAAAGTTTTGGCATTGGCCCTGGAGGAATTTGTCCTAAATATGGCCCGCTTTGAGCGGATGAAGTAGTTGCTAAAAACAACAGAAAAATTATAAATACGTCAAATATTTTTTTCATTTTGTTAATATCTCAATTTAATTATAAAATCGTTTTTTGGACGAAAAAATACTGCATTAGTTTTAATAAATGGGAAACTGTTTCCTAAGTGGTTAAATTCTTTCGTAAGCGGTTAAATTTCTGGATAATTCTTTAAATAAATTGAGGAATAATTTATACTTTTACATCAATATTAAAACAAATATTTTTTTGGAAAAAGGAATGAAGTTTCCCAGATTTATTGAGATGATTTTAGCAAAACGCAATGTTCAATTTTGGATGACTCATTCCATATTTTGGCTAATTATTATTATTGAAAGTTGGATTATAAATGCCGAAAATATTCCAAATTTAGAGGTCTTTTTCAAAAATGTTTTTTTTATAAACTTTGTTGGATTTCTATTAACCTCGTTGCTTCGTTTTTTCTACAAAAAATTTTCGGTTTATAAATTCAAATTGCTTCCATTAACGCTTATTGTTTTGCTATTTTCTTCGTTCACAGCTTTAATTTGGACATACTTTTTCCTAATTCCTACTTTTTTTATGGATAGCCAACCAAATCTTGTTCCATTATTCGTAATTACCCACTTATTCGAAATTAACGTTATTTCCGTTTTACTTTGGAGCAGTCTTTATATCGGCTACAAGATTTGGGAGGAATGGAATAGTCAAAAATTTGAATTGGAAAAAGAGCGCGCATTATTAAAATCATCACAATTGGAATTGCTTAAATATCAGCTAAATCCTCATTTTCTTTTTAACACATTAAGTTCTTTGCGTGGACTTATTTCTGTTGAGCCGATAAAGGCAAAAGAAATGGTAACTCAAATTTCGGAATTTTTGCGATATTCACTACTTGAAGGAAAGAACAATGAAGTAAATCTTATCTCCGAAATTGAGATAATTAAGCAATATTTGAATATTGAAAAAACTAGATTTGATGAAGATTTATTGGTTGAATTTGATATTTCTCCAGCAACAGAGGAATTTATGATTCCTATTTTTCTAATTCATCCTTTGGTTGAAAATGCAGTTAAGCATGGAATGCAAACAAGTCCATTGCCTTTAAATATTTCAATTGTATCTAAAATAATTGATAATAATTTGATAATAGAAGTAAAGAATTCTGGCAAATGGGTTGAAAATAATTCCCAAAACAATTCAATTAGCACTGGAATTGGGTTACGAAATATTCAGAAACGTTTAGAACATCACTTTCCAAATAAACACTCTTTTGAAATTCAGAAAGAGAGCGATTTCGTTTTGGCTAGAATAACAATCAATTTCAATGGAATTAAATGAATAGAATATTCCAAACTTTAGTAGTAGATGACGAAAAATATGCAAGATCTGATTTAATAGATATTCTTTCGGTTTATCCAAACATAAAGGTGGTTGGAGAAGCAAAAAATATTAAATCCGCAATTGAAGCTATCGAAAAGTACAATCCCGATTTAATTTTTCTGGATATTCAATTCCCCGGCGAAACCGGTTTTGATTTATTTGACAAGATAAATATAAAAGCTAAAGTAATTTTTGTAACTGCATTTGATGAATATGCTTTGCGAGCTTTTGATGTAAATGCTTGCGATTATTTTTTAAAACCCGTAAATCCCGAAAGATTAAAAGTTGCGGTAAATCGTCTTGAAGAAAATGCAGAACCGACAATTAAGAAGGAATATTTGCTAACAAATCAAGATTCAATTTATCTTCAAATAAATTATAGATATTATTTTGTAAAAGTTGATTCAATAATTAAAATAACGGCTTCTGGGCATTATACAGAAATTATTACAAATAAAGGTTTGCGAGGTTTAACAAACAAACACCTTTGGGAATGGGAAAAATGCCTTCCAAATGATTTTTTTATTCAAGTAAGCAGATCGATAATTGTAAATACAAATTTTATTGAACACGTTGAAAAAGGACCAAATTATTCATCCAAAATTATCATGAAAAATATTGACGAGAAAATTCAAATAAGTCGCCGATTTGCATCGCATCTGAAAAAGAACAATGATTTATTTGGCTAAACTTTTAATTTTTATCTAAATAAAATCATTAGGAGTATAAAATATTTTTCAAACTCACTGTGTCGAAGAACTATTAAGATTTTTTTGAAAAATAAAATCAGAATAATTTTATTAAAGGGAGAGTTGTTGATACTTTATATTTTAATAAATCTCACAAAAATGTACCTAAGGGAATAAAGGTGAGAAAACAAAATAATTTTAATCAACTTTTTTGTTCGATGTACGTCAAATTGTGATGATAAATTATTGAATTATTGCAATACAAAAAATAAATCAATTTTATTAACAACATTAAAAGGAACCAAAATGAAATTACTATTTGCAGTTTTTTTATTACCATTTTTTATTATTTCTGCTCAAACAGATCAAAATCAAAATTCAAATCCATTTTTTAATGAATGGAAAACACCATTCGGAGCTCCTCCGTTTGATTTAATTAAAAACGAACATTTTAAGCCAGCCTTTATTGAGGCAATGAAACTTCACAAAGAAGAAATTAATGTAATTATTAATAACCCAGAAGAGCCAACTTTTGAAAACACTATTGTTGCTCTTGAAAAAAGTGGCGCTATGATAAATAAAGTAGCTGGGACTTTTTACCATTTATCCAGCGCAAATACAAATTCGGAATTACAAAAGACTTACGCAGAAGTTGCTCCTCTTCTTTCTCAGCATGGCGATGATATAAATTTTAATCTGAAACTTTTTGAAAGGATAAAAATTTTATATAACAAAAAGGAAAAGCTAAATTTAAATGCAGAACAAAAAACATTGCTTGATAAATCATATCGCGATTTTGTTAAAAGTGGTGCTAATTTAAATGATGCTGACAAAGATAAGTTAAGAAAAATGAATGAAGAACTTTCGATGCTTTCATTAAAGTTCCGCGATAATTTATTGAAAGAAACAAATGCCTTTATTCTTGAAATATCTGACGAAAAGGAGCTTGCAGGTTTGCCCGAAAATATTATAAAATCCGCTAAAGATGACGCTGAAAGAAAAGGCATTACTGACAAATGGGTTTTTACTCTTCAACAACCAAGTTATATTCCTTTTATGACTTATAGCGATAAACGTGATTTACGTGAAAAAATGTTCAAAGCACGCACTTTGCGGGGAAATAATGATAACGAAAATGATAATAAAGAAATTGTAAAACAGATGGTTTTATTGCGACTTAAAAAAGCCAACCTTCTTGGATATAAATCTCATGCGGATTTTATTCAAGAAGAATATATGTCAAAAAATCCTAAAGCTGTTTATAAATTCCTAATGGATTTATGGGAACCAGCTCAAAAAGTTGCAAAAAAAGAAGCCGAAGAACTTCAAAAGTTAGCTGAAAGAGATGGAGCAAATTTCAAAATTCAACCATGGGATTGGTCTTATTATGCCGAAAAACTCAAAAAAGAGAAATATGATTTAGATGAACAAATGCTACGTCCATATTTCAAATTGGAAAACGTAATTGAAGGCTTATTGACTGTTGTTAACAAACTTTATGGTTTCCAATTGGTAGCAAGAAATGAAATTCCCGTTTATCATCCAGATGTGAAAGTATTTGAACTAAAAGAAGCAGATGGAAAACATATCGGAATTATTTATACAGATTATTTTCCTCGAGATTCAAAACGTGGTGGGGCTTGGTCAAGTGCATTTAGATCACAATCAAATATTGATGGTGAATTTATTACTCCAATAATTTACAATACTGGAAATTTTAGCAAACCAACATCTGATTCTCCTGCATTATTAACTTTAGATGAAGTTCAAACTCTTTTCCACGAATTTGGTCATGCTCTTCATGGATTATTATCAAATTTAACTTATCCTTCTTTAAGCGGAACTAATGTGGCTTGGGATTTTGTTGAACTTCCTTCTCAAATAATGGAAAATTGGGTTACAGAACCTGAAGTTTTAAGACTTTTTGCAAAGCATTATGAAACAGGCGAAATTATGCCAGATGAGCTAATTGCAAAAGTTCAAAATGCACAGAAATTTAATCAAGGATTTGCAACAGTTTCTTATTTAACAGCAACATTATTAGATATGGATTATCATTCAATTACTGAAGAGAAAAATATTGATGTTCCTCAAATTGAAAAACAACTTGCTGAAAGAATCGGCGTACTTCCAGAAATAGGAGTTCGTTATAGAAGTACAGTATTTCAGCATATTTTCGCTGGAGGTTATTCAGCTGGTTATTACAGCTATATTTGGGCTGAAGTTCTTGATTCAGACGCTTTCCAGGCATTTAAGGAAAAAGGATTATTCGACAAAGCAACAGCAGCATCTTTCCGCGAAAATATTCTTTCAAAAGGCGGAAGCGATGACCCTATGAATTTATATGTAAATTTCAGAGGTAAAAAACCGAGTATCGAAGCACTTTTGGAAAAAAGAGGATTAAATATAATCTCCGACAATTGAAAATTTAAGCTAAGATAAATAAACCTTACTTTTTAATAATTTAATCTGATTATCTATTTAATTAGTAAAGAAAAAGTAAGGTTTTTTGAAAATTCGCAAAATCTGTGAAATTCGTGTCAATTTACGATAGATGCGTGTAAAAAAAGATTTTACCGCGAAGACACAAAAACAATTTTTCATGTTTTCCATACAATTTTTTAGAAAAGGCTGAAATTTGTTTATTTTGCAAAGATATTTACAAAAATGGATGTCCCAAATTAATTTGTAAGCGTATTTATGATAAAGGAAAAATATATATTGAAAGTATTTTAGTACAGATTATCTCAAAATAATATGGGCAAATAAAGAATCCAAGACAATTGGTTTTTTTGATAAAAAAGACAAGATAGATTCGTTATATTAATTTTTGTAGTGTGAATAGCAAACTAGTAAATGGTAAAGATCTCGAATCAGCGATTCGAGCTAAAATCTAGGGCGATTCGTGGAATTGTAAAGCTGATACTGACAAACTTGTAAAACTGTATTAGAAATCGGCTAAATTACAACAATATTCTTAAAAGTTGAGGCGTCCCAATACTGAAAACAGGAGAGCTGATGCAGAGAACCGTATAAAAGAAATTAAATATGACTTTGGAGCGGAGAGTTTTAATATGAAAAGTTCTTGACAACAGAGGCAACATTAAATTTTGTAATGCTTACCATAATTTGATGAGTTTATTTAGGCAAGCAATATTAGAAACAAAAGTTCAGCATTTTATGAAACGTTAAGGTTTAAGGTCTGTGCAATTGGCGGGTATATGATAAAAGATGGAAACAAGAGTATACTGAAACTTGCTTTAGCGATGAAACAAAGAGAGTGGTTTATTGGACTTTGGGGTTCTAATAAATTGATGTCGTGGACTTTTGTCGTTGATTCTTTATTCTCTAATGACGGTTTTGGGATAATTATATAACTATGAGATTGGTCTATATTATGCTTCTATTATCAGATACTCCGCTAGGAGTTTAATTTTATCCCAAGTTCGCTTCTATATTGATTAATTTTTTTTCTAAAATTGTTAATTTTAATCCTATTGCATTTTCCAGGTTTATTAGCTTTTTTACAACGCAAAACAAGAACCAGTCTTCGTTCAATTTTTTCTTGTCCAAATAAAGCAAAATATAAAATTGAATTGAATATTTACATCAGACGAAAATTTAATGTTTCATAAATCTCACATAAATTTTTCACGTTTCTGTAAGTAAAACAATCCTGCAAGCAAACAAATTATTGTACCAGAAAGTAGATAAAGTCTGTTGTTAAAAATCACTGTTTCCCAAATTGCTTCACTCATACTATTGGGAATATCAAAAGGATTCAAAAATATATTCCAAGCACTTTCTTGCAATATTCCTGCTGAAATCCAAAATATTAATCCAATAACTACCATAATTACTGCTGTACCGTTTCCGTTTCTTACAATTGTTGAAAGAGCGAAAGCCAGGCTGCCCAAAAAGAAAATTGGGAACATTAATTCATAAACCATCGAGAAGATTGGAACAGAAACCAGAATAACTGAACTAATAACCGCAAGAATTAACAGCATTATATAAACTATAAGATATATCATTACTAATCTTGGTAACCAAACTTTATATCGATAATTTGGAATTGCAAAAATATTTTCTAACATACGGGAATCTTCGTCATTCTGAATTCCAAAAGTGGTTGGATAAAATATTAGTAAAATTCCCGGGAAAAGTAATATGTAAAAAGTATTAAAAACTTGGGCATTTGAATTTGATAAAAAGTTAATTACAGTAACCAATAGAAAGAATATTACTGCGGCTCCGGTAAAATAGATAAACTTATTAGCAAAAATTATTTTTAATGAATAACTAAATTGTTTGAGAATTAACTCATAAAAATTGACAATATTTTTTTTCTTATCTGTATGCATCTATTTAAATATACTCGTATTATTTTGTTTTTGTAAATATAAATATGCGTCCTCAAGCGAAGCTCTAACTTTAGTTGCTCCTTCAATATCAAGATGGTCTGCAATACAGCGGACTCTTATTTTATCGCCATCACGCATGTGATTTACTATCAATAACTCATTCTGCATTTCATCAAATTGCTCTTTTGTTAAATGTGCTTGCCAGACTTTACCCTCTGCAATACTAGTCATGTTTGCCGGATCACCAAGGTATTTTACTTCTCCTTGATTCATCACTGCAACACGATTACATGAGCTTGAAATATCTTCAATAATATGTGTTGAAAAAATTACAATTCTTTCTCTACTTAAATGAACAAGTAAATTTCTGAACCGAATTCTTTCTCTTGGATCAAGTCCAGCAGTTGGTTCATCAACAACCAATATTTTAGGAAGATGAATTAGAATTTGTGCAATTCCAATACGCTGCTTCATTCCGCCCGAAAAGGAGCCAATTTTATCGTTTCGTTTTTCAAACATGTTTACAGAATTAAGAATTGTTTTCAATCTTTCTGTGCGTGTTTCTTTGTCAATAAGTCCTTTCAACATTGCTTGATAATCTAGGAATTCATATGCAGTCATATTTTCATACATTCCAAAATCCTGTGGAAGATATCCAATAAGTCCCTGCAGTTCTTCACGATATTCGTTACGGTCAATTCCATTGATTGTAATTTTTCCATAACTCTGTTCCAGAATACCGCAAATAATTCTCATTATTGTTGTCTTTCCAGCACCGTTTGGTCCAAGTAATCCAAACATTCCATTGCCAATTTCAATACTTACTTTATCTAATGCTTTAAATGGCACACGTTTCTTCCCTACAAAAGGAATTGAAGAAATTGCATTATAAATTTTTCGTCTAATATTTTTAAATTTGCCTGTCAATTCATCCGTATCAAAACTAGAATCATTTAACTTATCTACTAAAGATTTAAATGTTAGAGACAAATACCAAATGACAAAAATGAAAAATACGAGCCCAATGTTTTCCCATTTGAAATAGAAATAAACAATATTAATAATTGGAAATAACCACAAAAATATCTTTGAAAATGATTGAACTAATTTTCGTAAAAATAACTTGTTTATTGTTGTTAGATTAATGCTTACAAATATAGATTTGTAAGTAAAATGGATTACAAAATATAGAATTAGAACAAATATAAAATTCCAGAAACTACTTTCTAGATAGAAATACGTGTAATAAATCAAGAAGCCAATAAATGGTAATTGCCATACTAAGTTTTCAATTATATTGGACTTTTGAGATTTAGAATTATTTCGCTTTTTACCTTTGTTCCATTCGCGTGAAAACCTTGATGGTTGATCATAAATTTTAACAACATTTTTAATTTTAATAATTATTTCTTCATTGTCCTTAATTAATTCTGTTTTAGCTTGTCGTAAACTATTCATAATAAAGTAAGTAATTCCTGGAATAGCGACAATTATGACAAACAAATTTACAAGCTGCCAGATAAAACTATCTATATCAAAATAAATTAGAAGCGATAGCCCAATGAAACTAATACTTTGTAATACTTTAACCTTCCAATTTAAATCATGAAGCCATTTTAACGATGAATAAAGTCCAGAATAAAATGTTGGGATAAAAACAAGAGTAAACAAAGTACTTACTGATAATCCACCAATAACGGTAATTGCAAAAGGAGCGCCAATACTTTGAACATATTCCATATCGCCAAGCGCAAGTGGAAGCATTGCAACAATTGTTGTTATTGCCGTAATTAATATTGGGCGAACTCTGGCAAGACCAGCAACAATTAGAGCACGCTGATTTGAATAGCCTCGTTTTTTTAAAATATTTGTGAAGTCAATAAGTATAATTCCATTATTAACAACAACTCCAAGTAATATTAAAAAACCAGTAAGTGTATTTGTATTTATCAGCGAATTGCCCGTAAGTATTAAAGCAATTAATGATCCAATAGCAGCGAGAGGGATTGAAAACATTAGTATCAGCGGAGTTATAAGTGACTCAAAAACTGACGCAAGAATAAAGTAAATAAATAATATTGCTACAAAAATTAGAAAATAATATTCATCATACTGATTATCTTCGTGAACAACTTCCACCGCAATTCCTGGTAAAATAGGAATAGCGGCAATCATTTCATCAATTTCTATTCGCGCTTGATCAAGTAATGCTTTAGAATCGTTTACCTCAGAAAGGAGCCTATATGTTACTTCTACTTGTTTTTCTTGATTTACGCGTTTAATGGAAGATAACCCTTTAGTGTAAACTAATCGGCTAAACTCTTGAAGTTCGTGGAGTGAGTTTTTTGAATTGGCTATTTTCAAAGTACGTAAATCATCTATGGATTTATCTTTATTTTCTTCTTCACCTTCAACTCGAATTGTTATGTCGTATTCTTCAGTTCCCTCTTTGAATGTAGTATTGGAAGAAAATTGACTTCTAAATGTTGCTAATTCTTGAGCAACTTGCGTTGGTGTAATATCATATTCACTCATCAAAAGTGGGTCGAAATACATTCCAACCTCAGGACGCTGACCAGACGTAGAAACTTGAGCACTTTGAACAGAGGATAAGTTTTCTAGATAAAATTTTATATCCCCAGCTGTTTTGACCATTTGCTCATAGCTTGTCCCCTTTATTGTAACTTGTTCAGTTTGAGCTCCAATTCCTAACATGCTTTGAAAACGGCTTCCCATTTGCGGACCACCACCACCTCGAAATCTATCACTATTCTGTGGCTCGTCAAAACTAATTTCAGTACTACCAGTATTTCCAATTCTGGATAAAATATCTTCTTTTATTTTTGTGATATCACGATTATCAATCTCTTTGAAATTGTCTTTTAATTTCAACGTAATGGTAGATTGATCTTCATACACCTTGCTTATAACATCTTTAATTTCAGCAACATCAGTTAATCGTTCTTCAACCATTTTTGCAGTTTCATCAGAATTATCAAGCGATGAGCCTTGTGGCATTTGCACGTATAAATTAAAAGTATCAGTATCCACTTCTTCCGATACATTTGCACTAATTGCCAATGCTATAAAAACACTAGTAAAAAACAAAATAACAGCGCCAATAATTGTCCTTGCGGGAAATCGCATACATGATTTAAGAAATATCAAATATATTTGAAGAAGACGATTATCCAAACCAAGTTGTTTGAATGAATAATTTTTTGAGCTTTTATTTCGCAACATAACGTGTGTCATCATTGGAATTAATACAAGAGATAGAACCAACGAAACAAGTAGAGTTGAAATAATTGAAACCCCAATGTGTGTTCCAAATGTACTAATTAAATAACTTTCCGAAAATACAAATGGAAGAAATACAGTTACAGTGGTTAAAGTAGCTGCAATTATTGAACGGCTAACTTCCTTAGTTCCATTAACAACCGCATTTATTCTACTTTCACCTTTTGAATATAGCCTATAAATATTTTCAAGCACAACCACACTATTATCTAGCAACATACCAACAGCGAGGGCTATACCTATTAATGTGAGGCTATTAATTGATATATCATACGCATAGAAGAAATTGAATGCGGTAAAAATAGAAATTGGAATAGCTAACCCAATTGCTAAAACAAGTTTTATTTTTTTTAGAAAAAGCCATAAAACAATCATGGCAAGTAAACCGCCGGTAAGAGCCAGATTAATAATAGAATCAATATTCTCTTCCATTGTTTGGGCTTGATTTTGCTGAACCACAATTTCTGCATCGCTAGTTGATAAATCTGAATTTAGATAGTCAATAATTTTTAGGACATTGTGAGATAAGTCAATCAAATTTGCTTGTGAATCTTTCGTTAATCTTATTGTAACAGACGACTTTCCATTAACACGGCTGTATGTATCTTCCTCTTTTGCTCCAAAATAAATTTTGGCAATATCTTTTAGTCTAACAGGACCACTGGTTCTTACTACAATATTTTCCAGGTCAGAGAGTTTTGTATTTTCGGCTGTTAAATTTACAAAATACTCCGTTTTGTTTTCTTTTGCTTGTCCAACAAAAACTCTTTGTTGATTATTGGATGCAACTAAACTACTTACTTGAGCAGGTGTAATTCCATAAGCTTCAGAAGCATCTTTGTCTAAAATAATTTCAATAGACTTTTGTCTTCCACCAAAAACTTCAACATTGGCAATGCCATCAATATTACTAAGCTGATCAACAATTCTTTCATCCGTAATATTTCTCACTCTATCAACATCGCCACTACCGCGAACTTGCAAATCCATAAATTGATTTGTTATTTGCTCTGTATCAATTTTTAGAATATTTATTATAAACTCATCGTCTAGGCTAGATTTAATGCTATTAATTCGCTCTTCCAGTTTTAGATAAGCATATTTTAAGTCAACATCCGATTTATAAGAGATATAAATTATACCCGAGCGATAATTGACATATGAGTCAATGCTTTCAATACCTTCAAGTAATCCAATTACTCCTTCTATTGGAATAATTGCATTACGTTCCATATAATCTGGATTAACATCACTCCGTGAATTAACTTGAACAAACATCATTGGGAGTTCAACATTTGGGAATAATTCCACAGGAAGGTTTTTGTATGAAATATATCCAAGCCCAGTTAGTGCTATAAAAAACATACTAACAAAAACTTTTCTCATTACAATATTTCTGAATAAACTCATGTAATAATTATTCCTCAATCACACTTGAAGAGCTTTTGAATTTACTTACAAAACTTTCAAATATGTAATAAACACAAGGGATTACAATAAGAGTTAATAAAGTTGAAGTAACTAGCCCACCAATAACTGCATAAGCCATAGGCGAACGTAATGAAGCACTTTCCCCAAATCCAAATGTTAATGGAAGCAAAGCTAAAATAGTTGTCAAGCTTGTCATAATAATTGGTCTAATTCTTTTTTCACCTGCAAGTATAATTGAATTTTTTAAACTCATTCCCTCATTTTTCAATTGATTAATTGCGTCAACTAAAATAATTGAATCGTTTACCGCAATTCCGCTCAGCATTATTATTCCTATGAATGCCATAATATTAAGCGACATTCCAACAATGAAAAATATTAAAATTGCACCAACACCAGCTAATGGTATTGTAAGCAAAATTGTAAATGGATGAACAAGCGATTCAAACTGTGAAGCAAGTGCCATATAAACTAAAATAATTGATAACACCAAAGCAAATGTGAGATTAGACATCGATTCCTTTCGCATCAATTCTTCACCAGTAATTTGAACTTTGTAATCAGGTGGAAATTCAATTTTTGCTAATTGAGTGTTAATTTCATTTACAATTTTGTCAAGAGATTTATCCCCAACAATTTGTGCTGTCACTTTGCCAATTCTAATTTGGTTACTTCTGTATATTTCTTTTGGAGCTGTTGTTTTTATAATTGTTGCTAACTCAGATAATCTATATTTGGATTGACCATTCACAATTATCAAATTTTCAAGCTGCTTAATTGAAACATCAGGCAATTTTAGAGTAATATTATTCATCTCGCCATCGTAATCCCAAGACCCAGAATTTTTACCCATAAGTTTATCTTGCAATTGTGTTGTTATTTGTTGAATTCCAATATTATAAAGACCAGTTGTAAGTCTATTAATTTCTATCTCAATTACTGGAGTTCCTTCTGAGAAACTGGATTCAATATTTACTAAAGAACTTATGTTTGAAATATTTTTGTGAACTTCATTTGTTAAACTTTCTATTACATCCAGTTCTTCACCAGAAATTTCCACAATAATTGGAAAATCCTCAGTTCCCAATATTTGTGCAAGAGGTGTTTCACTCTGAGTAAATTTATATTCTAGCTCTGGAATATTTCCAAGAATATTTTCAATTTGTGAATGGGCTTGTAGAGATGAATTAGTAGAATGTTCCTTTAACTGAATGCGAATTGAGCCTGTGTTATTATCCTCATCAAAAGATTCCTCCGAATTACTTATGCCAGTGCTAGGACCTGCTTGAGAATATATTGTTTCAATTAGATTTCCCATTTGCTCCATAAGGATTTTCTCAATTGAAATAATTGTTCCCGAAGTTCTTTCCAATTCTGTTCCAACTGGTAATTTAATTCCAATAGTAATTTCAGATGTATTTGTTTGTGGCATAAATTCGCTGCCAACAAAAGGAAAAATAAAAACTGTAGCTACTAAAAGAAAAACACTAAATAAAATCACTTTCCAACGATTATCAATTACTCTGCCTAAAAACTTTGGATAAGCCTTCATGAATTTGAATGTATGTTTACTTGTTGATTTTATATTCTTGAGAAATTTTGTACTCAACATTGGAATTAAAAATATTGCAACAAAAAGTGATGATATTAATGAAAATGCAACAGTCCAAGCTTGGTCCTTAAACAATTCACCCGATGCACCTTGAAGATAAACTATTGGCAGAAATACAATAATTGTTGTTATTGTTGAAGCCGTAATAGCACCACCAACCTGTGCTGTACCCTCAATTGCAGCTTGCTTAAGCGGCATACCTTCTTCTAATAATCGAAATATATTTTCAACAACAACTATTGAATTATCCACAAGCATACCAGCACCTAACGCAAGTCCTCCAAGTGTCATAATATTTAGCGACAAATTATTGAAGTACATTAAGTTAAAAGTGGCTACAATTGAAATTGGAATTGCAGCACTAATTATTGCCGTAACTCCAAAGCGACGTAAAAATACAAAAAGCACAATAACTGCAAGCACTATACCCATCATTGCAGTTTCTTCAACTTCATCAATGGAAGTAGAAATAAACTTTCCTTGATTTTGAACAACAGTAAATTCATAACCTGGCAAAGCTTTACCAATCTTAATTAAATCTTCGTTTAATTCTTCAACTGTTTTTATTGTGTTGAATTTGTTCTCTTTATAAATTGAAAGTCCAATACACCTTTTCCCATTTATATGAACAATATTTTTGGGTTCAGCATTAGAAAAAGAAACCTCCGCAACGTCACTAAGGTAAACTGGCGCTTTAACAATTGAATCATTTTCAACTGTTTGTGTGTACTTAACAATAGTGTTCTTAAAATCATTTAACTCTTGAAATGTACTAAAGCCTTTAATTGTATAGTTAGTTCCCAATTCAACAATGGAACCACCAGATAAATTGCGATTAAATTTGTTAATCTGTGTATTCAAATCATCCAGAGTTAAACCATATGCTTCAAGAATATAAGATGTTGATTTTATTAAAACTTCTTTTTCTTCTGAGCCGCTAATTTCAACATCTGCAACGCCTTCAAGCCTTATTAGCTCATTCCTAATATAGTTTTCTGCAGTTTTGCGCAAACTATTCATGTCAGTAATTGAGCTATTAAACATTGCCACAATCATTACTGGACTTGAATTTGGGTCGTATTGTGAAATAGTTAAATCATCAATATCCCAATTTTGAGACGCCGAATTTATAGATTTTTGCAAATCCAAAAATGCGGCATCCATATCTTTGTCCCAAGCATATTCAACCGTAATTTGAGCTGCACCAACTTTTGAAATTGAAGATATTTGAACTACTCCACTTTGACGCATAGAAAGTGATTCAAGATTATCAGTGAAATTTTTCTCAATTTCTTCCGGTGGTTTTTCTCCAGCCTCTAAAAGGATATATAGTTTAGGATTATTTAAATCTGGGAATAAATCAACACCCAGTCTTTCAAACGAAATATATCCCATTAACAAAATTGCTAAAACAATCATCAATATTGTAACAGGATATTTTACAGAAAATTCTGCTAATTTTTTCATAAACAATCTTTAATATTTACTTGATGATTTTAACTTTTTGTCTATTTCTTAATGTCTCAAAGCCTTTGGTTACAAGGCGATCATTAACTTCTAGCCCATTTATAACTTCTATCGATTCTGGATTTTCTAATCCTGTAGTAATTACTCTTTCTTCCGAAGCACCTTTTACCACAACAAAAACTGTTTTTCCGCGCTTCCTAGATAGAATAATATTTTTTGCAATTACAACAGCCTTGTCTTTACTAGCCGTTACAAGTTCTGCTTTCACAAACATTCCAGGACGTAGCTTCCATTTTGGGTTATCTATTTGTAGTACCGCTTTGAATGTTCTTGTTCCTTCATCAATTGCCGGGGATATTTGAGTGACCAACCCTTTTAACGTATCATCAGGCAACGAGTAATTCATTATTCTGGCTACGGTGTTCAATTTCAAAACATTCAATTGTTTTTCGGGTAAATTTATTTCCAAAAACAATTTACTATAATTCATTATTCCAACTAAAGCAGTATTTGCAGATATTTTTGTTCCATCGGTAAAGTATGGCAAACTTACTATCACTCCTTCAAAAGGAGCTACTACTTTCATTTTGTTAAGTTCAATTTGTGCAGCTTTATAAGAATATTCCTGATTGATAAAATCCAGCTCAGCTGATTTTAATTCGGTCTGCGTAACTCCACCTTTATCATAAAGTGATTTTTGTTTTTCAAACGTGCTCTTTTTTTGCTCAAGTTGTAGTTTTTGATAATCGATACGGATATTGTTTTCATATTCCGCATCTTCAATATGGATAATTACTTCGCCTTTTTTTACCTTATCTCCAAGCTTGTATAATTTACTAGTAATTGGATTTATTTTTAGATGATATTTACCAGATATTTCTGCTCGTAACGTTGCATCCATTGAGGCATAAACAGTTCCTGTGGCATCAACAAATTCTTCTATCGGTTTAAGTTTTACATCTTCAACAGAAACGGGAATAGTAATTTCGTTATCATTGTTGAAATCGTTGTTCCCGCATGAATAAAGAAGAACGCCACTTAGTAATAAAAATAAATATTTTTTCAATTTTAACTCCACTTAAAAAATTACTCTTTTATATATTTAATATCTGAGACAACCGGACTATTTTTTTCAAAATCATAAAGTGATTGAATTTTCATATTCAACAATTCTAATTTATAATTTATTAAAGATTGTACTTTTGTCATTTTGGCTTCGGATAGTTGTTGCTGAAATCCTTGTAAATCAATGCTGGTTAAATCACCATTGGAGTATCTTTCCAAATTAATATCGTATGAAAGCTGTGCATTACGCTGACTTATTTCAGATATTTTTATTTGATTTTCCATGTTTTGAATATTACGATAAACACTTCTAATGCTTACCAGTATTGAGTTTTTTTGATCATCAAAATTTATCTTTGATGATTCTATTGTCTTTTCTGAAGCTTTTATTCTTGAACTGCGCTCTCCCCAATCGAACAATGGAATGCTGAATGTCATTGAAAAATCTTGATTATTTGTTGGTGTATCATAAATGTTCGCTAAATCCGAATCTGTTCCTATAAGACCAACTGCTAATCTTAAATTGCCATAAAATTCATTTGTGGCAGAAGTCTTTATAAGATTGAACTGAGAATTTTCAACATCAATTTCTCGTTGACGTAGTTCCATTCTTTTAGTAATTCCACTTTGGATTGCTTTTGTTAAATCAACATCGTAATGGCGATATGAAATATCAGCAATAATATCAATTTCTTCATCAATAGGAATTCCAACTAATTGCTTAAATTGATCATACTGATTTTGCAATGTTACTTCAGCATTTTTCAAACTCATTTCACTGTTTAGCATATTTAATTCAGCTTGGTAACGTTCGTCCTGTGAAAGGATTCCTGCATCAACTTTGTTTTGAGTAAGTGCATAATTTGATTTTTGGCTTTCATATTCTTCGTTTGCAATTTGTAAACTAAGTCTTTGACGAAAAAGTGAGTAAAAACTTTCAGATACATTTTTTTCAATATTCAATTTTTGAATGGCATAACTTAATGAGGAATTCTCTAGATCAAGTTCTAGTTCACTAAGTGCAATTTTTGTTCTGTTATACGTAAACAAGGGTTGATCAAAGCGTAAATAGAGATTGTTGGAAAATGATTTTGAATTGTCGCTATTATTATCGCTGTACGAATCACGATATTCAAAATTATTATTTATAGAAAGAGTTCCATCTGTCCAAACAATTGGCTGAACAATACTAAATGTTCCACCAGATGTTTTATTTTCAGAAGTGTACCAAGAAGATGTGAAATCAAAAAATTGTCTGTTCTTGGAATATTCAAATGGAGCCAAATCAAGTTGGAATTTTGATTTTAGCGCTGCGTTCTGAGCGTTTAACGATTCTTGACTTCTCTCTAAATTTAGAATAGAACGTCTTATATCTGGACTATTTTCAAAAGCGGTTTTAATTGCTTCATCAATTGTTAAAACTGTTTGCGCTTTTAGAGACACAAAACAAGTTAACATAATAAATAAAATTTTTGTTCTGCTTTTTAGCATCATGAAATTCCTAAATTAAAATCATTTTTAAACTAATTTCTTTCAACCCACTTTATTGCGTCTGCAAAAACAACACTATTTTCCGACTCATTATTCAGCGAAACCTTTGCCTCACCTGCAGAAAGATAAAAACTTCCTAGCAAATTCCAACCAACTTCAGAATTATTAAAATCAAGATTTATTTCTTCGTCGCCATCATCATGACTAACGATGTAGTGATATTCCCTTTTTTTACTATCTGATTCTTCATCTCGCCTTCTAAATCCTGCGTTTGGTTTTATTATATGTGTATAAATATCGTAATACCCGCTTTTCTCTATATTCACTTTCCAATTAACAACAGCTTTTCCTTCACCAGATTTAGCAAAATGAGCTGAATGAATAAATTTTCCATATGTGTCAGAATTAATAGTCGCACGCCAAGCTTCAGGTAAACTCCACGGTCTAACTCCAATATATTTGGTTGTATCCGAATCTTCCATATTTAGAAATTTCTTTAACCAGCTACTTTGTTGAGGATTATTAGCTACAAAACCGGAATCCTCATTATCCACAATATATTCATAAGGTGATGAAAATTTATCAAGTTCATTTAATACAACCTTTTCAACAATTGGTTTTGCCTTTTTATTTTCACCGAATTCTTGAAAATTAACTTGCTGTTGTAGTGGTAAATTTTGAGAAAGAAAAGTGTTCATTATTAAACTGCCTGGCTCTTCATCTAGCACGGTTGAGTATGACAGTGTTTTACCGAGAGGAATTTTTACAAATTCTTCAAAAATTGTTTCTTCTTCAGAATTGTCGCGACCAAAGAATCCACCACCTCTTTCACGGCGTGGATTAAATGTTAATTTAATAAATCCATCAGTTTCGCTTGGATTAGATATATTCATTTTAATCTGATATCTTTCCCGTTCGTTATCAACAATTTTATAATTTTGGATGTTTGTAAAATAAAATCCAGGTAATTTTTTATTATTGCTCCAACTATCTACTTGATTTTTAATATCTAATTCATATTTTCTAAAATAATTCTCAAAGTCTTGCATATCAATTGAACTAAATTTACTCTCATTAAGAAATTGTATAATTATTTCAGAAAGATTTTCCTTGCCAATTTCATTTGCAAGAGCTACAAAAAAATATTTCGATTTTAGTTTTACTATACTATTTAAATAACGGTTAAATGTTGTATCACTAACTATTTCTGCAAGACTTTTGGATGATAATTTCATTGCAGCACTTTCATCAGGTGTAACACCTAAAATATTTCTAGCAAACCCTACACTGCTATTATCTTCGGCAATGCTCAAATAATTTTCAATAGCAATATTAATTGCTGGATATTTTTTTGAATTTATATGATTTGTGAAATAATAAAAATTTGAGAATATAGAATATGGTTTTTCATCAATCTCGTTTGGATTAGCATTAAATCTGAATCTAATTCTTGAACTTTTATCCAGCAGAGTTCCATTCACAAAATTTTTGAAATTATTTGATTGGTTTTCAATTGGCAATACAACCTGATTACTTCTATTCCCAAATCTGGATTGCATTCTTTCTCGCAATTTGAAATCTGCTTCCGAAAGTTGTATAGCATTTTCTGGCAAAAATACAATTTGAGGTTGAACATACTCATAACCAGTTTTCCAAAATCGTCTATATGAAGTAAATTGAATTGGAACTTCAACGAGATTTAGTTTATTATATGGATAGCTAATGTTCAGCTCTCTTTCATAGTCTTGTTTTAATTCTCTTATCAATGGTTTTAATGTGTCACCAAGTTCATTTGAATATTCTTCATAATAATTGTGGTTTGCTAATGTGTAAAGCGAATAGTTAACAGAATCTACGCTCAAAGTTTTTTCTACGTAATTACCAATTGTCAATGAAATCTGTGGAAGTGGATTATCATTTACAAAAACAAAATTAGCCTCGTTTGTTTCTAATTTAATTCCTTGAGAAATTGCTGTTAAGTTATTCTCTTTATTAATAGTAAGTTGAAATTTTGTAAAATCGAATGGTTGACTTAACTGATTTTCAAAAGAATAAGATATTCCAGAAGTTGGATACCACATACATTCTTGAGTTAAGAGTACGAAGCTTGGAGTAATAAAAGAAAATTGATTTGTAGCAGCAAACAGCCAAATCCTTTTGGGTTTATTAAGCATTTCATCTGTCTGATCTAAATAACATGCAAAATCATAGATTTCACCAGAATACTCAAATTTCAAATTGATTTTTCCATTTGTAATTATTGAATTCTTAAAAGACAAGATTACTAAATGTTCTTTTCTGGTAAAATCTATTTCAGCGTTATTTGATGTTATTTTTGTTATTTCCAAACCTGGATTCAATTTTAATGTTGCTTGTTTTAGAGATTGAGTATTATTATTTACAGCATCTATTTCTGAAACAACTGAAATAGAATTTCCGTTGTGCACAAGATTTATTTTATTCTCGGTAAATGTAAGGCGTGGAAGCAAAGCATATTCATTGTTCAACTTTTTCATCGAAACACGAATATCGGCTGAGCTTACAAAACTATTTACGTAGCTAAATCCTGTAACCAAGCCAATTCCAAGAAAAACAAATGCAAGAACAATAGTAACCTTTTGCAACAAAGGAGATTGAGGTAATCTTTTGAAAAGAACTGTTGTGAAGAAAATAAACGAGATTCCAAGTGAAAAATAAAGAGTTCGCAAGAGTAAAAGACTAGTAAAATTTCCAAACCCAATAAAATCGGAGTATAAAAATGGTAAGTAAATTCCGGTATAATCAAAAAGGTTGTAGAATTTACTCCCAATATAAAACAATGTTACTGCAATATATCCTAGAAGTAGAATAAAAGTAATAGCTTGATTTTTGATTATTGTCATTATTAAGAATGACAATCCCGTAATAAATATAATTGTTGGAACGCTTATCAGAAAAAAGTAATAGAGATAAGCTGAAGGCAAAATATTATTATTTTGAGCAAATAAATTAAATCCAAATGAAATTAAAATTACAATAAGATTTAGTATTAAAAATACTAGGAATAGTGCAAGCGCTTTACCGAAAACATACTCGACATTTGTCATTGATCTAATGTAGATCACTTCGCTAGTATCAAGTTTTTTATCGCGTTTAAGAAAATCGGAAGCTAAAAAAACAGCAATTACAGCAGCACCAATGTTAAACAGCAAAATATTAGTATACGGAATAGAAGATGTCATTCCGTACATATCTCGCGGTATAAATGATTGGAAAGTTTCAGTAAAAGCTGTAAGATTGTAAAGAAATAAAATTACAAGAATAATTCCGGAAAATATTCTAAAAAACCAACTTCTTAAAAGTGTTTTTACTTCATACTTAACGATAGTTAAAATATTATAAAGAGATAACATTGTTTCCCTCAAGATTAGATTACCAATTAGAATTATTTCTTTCACTAGTCATTTCAGGCAAAAGATATTCAACAAAATATATATATGCATGTTCAAGATTTGGAGCTATTTCCTTACCTTCGTATCCATTAAGATTATCTGCAACTAACTCAACTTCCCAAGAATCGTCAACTGGAATTGTTGATATTACTGGATATTTCTCCTTTAAAAGATTTAAATCGGAATCATAAGCCATTATTCGGAAAACATGTCCTTTTGCTTTTTCAACAAGAGAATTTGGCGTTCCCTGAAACATTAATTCTCCATTTTGGAGTAATGCCATTTTGCTGCATGTGCTTGAAATATCACCAACAATGTGAGTTGAAAGAATAATTATTATCTCTTCCCTGCTCATGTCTGAAAGCAAATTTCTAAATCTGATTCTCTCTTCCGGATCAAGCCCGGTTGTTGGTTCATCCACTATTACAATTTTTGGATCACCAATTAATGCTTGTGCAATTCCAAGTCGTCTCTTCATTCCACCAGATAATTTATTTGCTAATCTATCACGGAATTTAAAAAGACCAACACTTTGAAGCATTTTTTCTACTTCATCACTGCGCTTACTTTTCTTTTTTAATCCGGCAAGACTTGCAGAATAGTCTAAAAATTCCCAAGTAGTTAATTTTGAGAAACTTCCAAAATCTTGTGGAAGGTAGCCAAGCATAGTTCTAATTTCTTTTCTGTGTTTAACTAAATCAAAATCATTTACTGTTACTTTGCCAGAACTAGGAAGCATAAGTGTAGCCATAATTCTCATCAACGTCGATTTTCCAGCCCCGTTTGGCCCTAAAAGTCCAAGCATTCCGCTTTCAATTTCAAGATTAATGTTATTTAGTGCCTTGTTGCCATTACTGTATACTTTGGATAAGTCAGATATTTTTATATTCATAAAGTTTTTGGTTAATGATATACAATTAATAAAAATAGCAATTTTATGTCTTAGACGTTTTGAAAACAAATAAGGTTTAAACTATAAGATTATTAAGAATTAAACTAATTCTGTAGCGCTTTCTGCAATTTTAATTCACACAAAAAGTCCATTTCCATCTCAGGTTTTACTGTACAAACCAAATAACTTACTTACTTTCCATTTTAAAAACACCACTCCAATTTATAGGTGGAATTAAATTAAAACTTTCAATCTTTTGATTTAAAGAAATTGCCACTAAATCCGAACTATAAATTTCTAAATAATTTCCAAGATTTTCATTTGCCAATTTCCAATTACCAGAATAGTAATTCTGTAAAATAATATTAAACTGATTAAATTGGATTTTAATATTAGCAAGCTCATTTTCTTTTAAATTAAAAACCAAATCAATTAACTCAAAAATTCTTACGCCCTTTTCCTTCCCTTTAACAGCCACATTATCTATTTCACGATAAATAAATTCATCACTAAGTTCATTCCTAGTAGCTTCCGAGATTAATATTTCTGAATTATAGTATTTATTTAGAGCTTCAAGTCTGGCAGCTAGATTCATATTGTCACCAATACCAGTATAGTCAAATAACTGCTCAGAGCCCATATTCCCAGTAATCATATCGCCAGTATTTATTCCAATTCTTGTAATCAAATTTTTGAAGTGTTCAATATTTGAAAATTTATCAGATATTTTGTGCGACAGTTTTCTCATTTCAATTGCGGCAATACAAGCTTTTTGAGCATGGTTTTCCAAATCCAATGGAACGCCAAATAATGCAACTATTGCATCACCAATATATTTATCAAGCATTCCTTCATTTTTGAAAACAGAAGATGTTAACTCAGTCATATATTCTTTCAGAAATTTAGTAAGCTCGCTCGGTTCAACATTTTCAGAAATGCTGGTAAACCCTTTAATATCAGTAAAAAGAGCTGTTACATTTTTATATTCACCACCGAGTTTTAATTTTTCGGGATTGTTTAACATCTCATTCATAATTGATGAAGGAAGATAATGCCCAAATGTCTTTTTTATTTTCATTTTTTCTTGCAATTCTGTTTTGTAGCGATATAAAACTATTGCAATAAAAGAGGTAGTTGAAAAATATATTACTAATCCAAAATTTATGAGTAAATGAAATGATGAAAATATCAAATAATCACCAATGAACGCAACAAATAAAATTATTGGATAGAGAAGCACAGTCCAAGTTATATTAAAGCGACTAAAGAGATAGAACGATATTAACACCAAAATGACAAGTACTATAATTTGTAATTCTGTATTAATTGGTCTAATAAACTCGTTATGCAAGGCATTATGGACAAAAGTTGCATGAAGTTCAACACCAGGATAATTTTGATCTATTGGAATAGTTTTTAAATCGTGCAAACCTATTGCAGAAGAGCCGACAAATACAATTTTATCCTTAAAATATTTTTGAGGAATTCTCTTCTGTATAATATCCGAGAACGAAATATATCTGAAAGTCTTTTTTACACCATAAAAATTTAGATATGTTCGTCCCTCTTCATCAATTGGAATATTAATTTTTTCATCACTTTTGGAATAAAGTTTACAATAACTTTCAGTAAACGAAATTGAATCAATTTCCAAAGCATCAAGCACTAATTGAAAACTGAAATTTGCAACTAACAAAGAATCGTAGATAAACATTGGCTCATAATGCCTTGTTGTTCCATCATCATCTGGAGAAATATGCCCGAAACCTATGCTGTTTGCATTATCACTAAGAGATTTAATTGGCAGATTTGGGTTTGTAATTTTTTTTATTTTAGGCAAATACGGAAAAGAATTAATAGGTATTTGCAGCATATTTTTAGGAAGTGTTATTAAATTTAATTCATCTCTAAAATAATTATCAAATGCTCCGAGAGTAGTAATTTTTGAGTTGTGTAAAGCGTCAGCAAATATCTTTTCAGTATTTAGAGATTTAATTACTGAAAATATTTTTTCTTTATCTAGATTTATCTTTTTTGAAACATCATCAGTGTAATAGCTAACAATTTCTGCACTTAAACTATCAGCTTCTGTGAAGAACATATCAAAAGCAATTGCTTTGGCTCCACCTTCTGAAATATAATTTACAACTTCTCCATAATATGCAATAGGCCAACTTGAATATCTTCCAAGTTTTTGTATGCTTTTTTCATCTAGATCAATAATTACAATATCATTTATTTTCTTTTTTTCTCTACCAGCTATACTAATGTTGAATTTTAAATCATAAATAAATTTATTAATTCTATTAATGGAACCGCTAACTGGAGCCAATTGGAGAAATAGAACTGAAACTACTGTATAGATAATTATCAATCCGTAGACTAAAAGATATTTCCCTTTCATATTTTAACTTATAATGTTATAAATTTATGAGACATAGATTACTTGTTCTCATTAAGCACATTTAACAAATCACTATTTGGAAAATCCCTTAAAAATATTTTCAAATGTTCATCAGCTTTTTCTTTATTATTTTTTTGGCTGTAAATAGCAATTAAAGAACTGCGAGCTATTTCACCTTTTTTTGTTAATGGCTCTTGTAATACAACTTGCTCAAAAATTGTAATTGCTTTATCGTAATCACCGTTTTGAAAAGCACTATATCCATCATTAAAATTACTAACTATTGGCTCAGCCCAATAGATTGAATCTTCTTTTTCAATTGTTACTTCTGTACGTCTAATTCCAGCAACACCTTGAACTTTTGACGCCTCGTTTTGAGTGAACATAACATCAATTTTATTTTTCATTTTATCTAACCAATCGGTTTCCAGATTAGCTTTTTTCATTAAGTCTATCACTTTTACAGAATTTAATTCGCTTATTTCACTAATAATACCATTATCCCATGTAATTTCAATTTCGGCATCTTTTGTTCCACGTATAACCCAATTTGAAAGAACATTCATTCCAACATCCAATGGTTTCCATTCAGCAACTCCCTCAACACTATATTCCACTGCTCCTAATAAGAAACTAATTTGCCCAACTTTAGTTTGAGCTAAAAGTGTACAACTTAACATTATTAAGAAAACAAATAATTTAATTTTCATTGTTGCCTCACTAATTTTTTTTAATTTCTTTAATCTTTTTTGCATAATCGGGATTAATTTGTTCAATCTTCTGATAGTAATCAATTGCAGCTTGTGTTTTATTTTGTTTTAAATTGCATCTAACAAGATTACCCAAAATACCTACATTTTGTTGGTCATATTTTAAAGCACTTAAATACTTGCGTTCAGCATAGTCATAATCTTTTCTCAAAAATCCTAAATTTCCAAGATTAGTTAGTGCAACAACATTTTCTTTTTCATATTGTAATGTTCGCGTAAAGTAAACTTCTGCACTTTCATAATTCCTTTTTTTTGCATAATAAACACCAAGTTTATTAAAAGTAAAAATATTATTTGGATATGAATTTAGTACCTTTAATAATTCATCTTCATAAGTTTTATCACTTGTTAATTTAAAGCTCTTCAAATCCTTTTCAAGTTCTGCTTTTACAACTTGAACATCCACGTTGTTAACAATTGGTGCTGGGTTTGGAAATGTAATTGGCGGATAAGTGATTGCTGCATTTTGAATTTCAACTAATTCAATTGGGCTGTTTGATTCTCTTTCTTTTGTATATCTGTCAGTGGCATATTTCCAACTTTCAACAAAAGAGTTTTTTCCAATAACTGTAGATTCAAGAGGCAGCCAAACTTTATTGTATTTGATTATTACTTGAGCATCCGAAAGTCCATTCTCCTCAATCTCACTGGGAATAATTCCGGTATTTAATGCCAGGAAGACATGCCCTGGTACATCAATATATGCTGTTTCAATTCCAAGCACTTCAAATAAATTTGAAAGAAGTGAGACCAAATCATCACAATCTCCAACTTTTTTAATTAAAGTTTGGTTCGGAAACTGAACATAATCAATTGAGTTTAACTTTGAAACTATCTCATAAGATGTAGTGGGGTCTTGAACATAATTTAAATTCATTTGGCGTAAATATTCCCAAATTTGTGCAGCTTGCAAAATTGGTTTAGGAATTTTATTAAACCGATTATCATTAAAACTTGTTTTTGCAATTATTTCTGAAGTAACAAAACTTCTTAATTTCTCATCTCTCGAATTAATAAAACTAGCTAAATGTTTTTTATCTTCCCAAGAAATTGAATTTAGTTGATATACTTTTATTACTGTTTTCTTTTCAATTTTTTCCACTTTGCTTTCTTTAATATACGAAGCCGTTACAGTAACATCATAAGATTTATCTTCCACAAGAGAATTAGTAATAAGAGAATTATCCAATTGCAGATAAACCAAGTTTTCGCTTACTTCATTTGGATAAATTATTGGGACTATAATTGTAGCTGGTGATGTAACTAAACCTGGAGCATTTATCTCAATTGAAATATCATCAAAGACTTCATTTTTAGTATTAAAAATTGTAACCGAACCAATTGGTTGTGAAGAATAATAACCTAAATAAGATGGAAATATATCATCAAAATCTATAACCGTAATTTCAATTGGAGGACGGCTTTTATTATATTTTTCTCTAGCTAATAGAGCATTTCCCAACTCTGATTCAATCTCCTTGCTATCAGGAAATAATTTATTTGCTGTAGTTAAATGTTTAACTGCTAAATCCAAATTCTTTAATCGCGCATAAATTCTTCCAAGATTAAATGCAGCTTCCACACTTGTTGTATTTAATTCAAGCGCCCTTTCATAAGCAGTAATTGCATCTTCATAATTATTAAGTTTTACTAAATCAGCCCCATAATCTAAAAGTACCTTATAATTAGTATTATCTAATTTAATTGATCTATCATATGCTTCTATAGCTGCTTTCATATTTCTTTTTTTCGAATTTGCCAGAGCAAGATAATAGTAAGTCTCTGCATTTGTATTGTCAAGTTTAATAGATTTTTCTATTTGAAATTCAGCATTTGCAAAATCTCCTTTTTCAATTAATGCTTTTCCTCTTGCTGCAAAAAGTTTAGCTCCTTCAATTCCATTATTTTCTGCAAGTTGATAAAAATTAATTGCATCCTCAATTAAATTGCTTTCAACAAGTAAATTACCAGCTTTTATGTAATAATCCTCATTGCTATATTTAATTGCAAGATTTTTATATATGCTGCTTGCCTCAAAATACTTGTTTAGTTTTGAATAACTTTCTGCCAAGCTTACAAGCAATTTTTCATCATCGGGAAATAAACTAAGTGCGGATTTGCACGATATTTCAGCACCTTGATAATCTTTTGCCAATAATTTTAAGCGTATAAGCTGCGACCATATTTTAAGTTTATCAGGAATAAGAGCTACGCATTCTTCCAATTTTTGAACACCCTCACTAAATTTCATTAATTTTTTATATTGATTACTTTCCTCCAAATAAATAGTTGGTTCTAACGGACTAATTTTTTTCATTTCATCGTAATACTTTAAAACTAAGTCATAATTATTTTCATTATTTGCTACCCTTATTACTGTGGAATATATATTTATTATCTCATTATTAATAGCTTTTTCATTAAGAGCTTTTACCGAAAGCAATTTCTCAATACTCTGCTTTGCATCTGTTTCTTTCAATTTTAAATAATATGAATATTCATCAACAACACTTTTTGAGAAATCACTTTTAAAACTATCTGCGGAAACTGATTGAACCACATATTCGAAAATGAAATTTGAATTTTTGTAATTAATATTGTAGCTATTATTGTTTGTTTCACTTAGGGGAATAAATTTTTCATCATTAGGCTTTTTTCGAGAAATAATATACGATGCACTATTAACATCGTCGTTACTCCAAGTTAAAACGCCTTGCCCAGCATCGTTAACTATCATTTTAATATTTGTTGGAATTTTAGGAGCAATTGAAAATTTTATTGTTTGCTGTTGCTGTGTTTTATTATCATAAAAAACAATTTTGTTTTTATTTTTGTCAAATTCCAAATTGGATACATTCATAATTGTTTCAGAATCATTCCCTTTGGAAATAAATTGAGCAAATAATTTTTCATTTTTAAGTAAATATGCACTTCCATCATTTTCGTTAAAAAATAACAGAAATCCACCATTAAACGATTCAATTGATAAAAGCTTCGGTTCTGGAACTATTTGCGAAAGTGGATATGCAATAAACTTATTATCAGTTGTATTATTTACAAATATTTGCTCTTTGTTTTCGGATAATATATAGAGTTTGCTATCGCTAAATGATAGTTTAAAAGGTTTGATATTTGTTAATTTTATTTCATTTTTAAAAATGCCATCATGTGTGTAAACATTAACTCTTTCATTATCTGCATCAGCAATGTAAATATTTCCTTCTGAATCGGAGACTAAGTCTGTTGGTGAATCAAATTTGCCTGGTGTACTCCCCGATTCTCCAAACGCAAATGAATAACTTCCATTACTTGCATCAAAGACAAAAATTTTATTTTCGTCTTTATCAAGAACGTATAACATGCCATTAAACATTGTTAAAGCAACAGGTTCCGAAAGTTTAATACTGCTTTGGGAAGCGCTTTGCGGTGTAATGGTATATTTTGGTTCACCATTTTCAGTGCAAATAATGCTATTATTTGTTGAAATTGTAAATTCGGCAGATTTATCAAAATAAATATCAACTGCCGGAATACGTTTTACATCTTTTACTATTTTCAAATCATATTTTGGAAGTACTGGTTTTATTTCATTTCTTGGTTTATCACTAGTTACTGTAAAACTCTGTAATTCCCCAAAATCATTATCCATTATATAAATTACATCTTCGGTGGCATTTTGCGATTTGGAAATAATTCGAGTTGGTTTACTAAATTGTTGTCTACCTTTATTTGAACTTTTTACACCAATGGTATTTGTTAATGCTTTTCCAGTACTATCAAGATAAGCAGCATTTCCACTTTCAACATCAATAATATAGTATTCATTAAATGAGTTAATAGAAAAGTGGTTTGCTTTTTCCATTTTTGCTAGATTAATATTTTTTTTCTTTTCAAAATTTTCACTATAAACTTCAATTACATAATTGTAATCTGTTTTTGTTAAAACATGAACATTTCCGCGTAAATCAACATCAACAGAAATTGGATTTTTTATCTTAATTCCGCCTCTAAAAAGTCCTTCCGAACTAAATCTTAGTAGATAATCGTTTCCTTCATCAACTATATAAATATTAGAATTATTGCCCAAAGCCATATCAATTGGAGATTTAAAACTCCCTAAATACCCATCAGAATTTCCAAAAAATTTAATAAAATTACCTTCGGCATCGTAAATTAAAACCTTTTTAATGCTCTGATCTAAAACGTAAATATTATTATTTTTTGCTATTTCAATTGAAATTGGTTCTTTTAAATAATTTCCTTTTAATTGTGCTTTATTTGCTTGTAATTTTCCTTCTTTATCAAAACAAAAGATTTTTGCTAAACCATCATCTAAGAAATAAATATTTCCTTCGCTATCCACAGTAAAATCAACAAGGTTATCAAATTTAATTGTCTCACCACTAGATGGTATAGTAATATTAAATTTTATGTTGTAGGTTGGAAATGCTTGACTGGTAATGAACAAAAATAAAAACAAAACCCTTTTCATATCAATCCAATTTTATTAAAAAATAATTCAAATTAACTTATTATTTTTAAAGAAATACTTAAAATATATTCTTTCATTCGATGGTAATTCTTACTAAGAACATAAGCCAAATATAGCAATTTCTATATAAGAAATCAGATTAACTGCAAAAGATTATCAATAAAAATAACTTATAACTAAAAATTCTTAGTTATAAACTTTCACAATAATAATGTAAAGATTGTTTTTAGTTTAGTGTTAAGATGATTTTAAGATTTGTAATTTTTAAAATGTAAGATTATTTGGGGCAAAGTAACTGGACTTCTGAAAATTAGAAGTCCAATAAATGTTAAATATTACTATTAAGTGACTTTTCTAAATATTTATATTTAGGAGTTAATTTTCCGTTATAAACAATTACGGCACTTGCAATTTCTGGAGGATATCCCGCTTCTTCAAATAATTTTGTCTTATCAGCATTTACAATTCCCGGAATAAATTGATTTAATGATTCTGAAAATTCAATTGATGAATTTCGAGGTAATTCTGTTGGAAGATTATCCACGGCTATATCAACTATTCCATTACCACTATAACCGTCAGTTATTGAATCATCTTTAGGGTTATAAACATAAGCTGGATTATCGGAAGGAGTTGATTTAACCGTAAACTCAACAGCACCTTCTATATCACAAGTTATGTCGCAAATTACATCAAGTTTATGCTCATCTTTTGACTTAAAATATTCTTTGGTTAAAAATACTGGCGACTGTTTAGTCCAGTAAATTGCATTTACAATTAGACTTAAATAAGGTATATATTCATCAAATTTTGATTTGTATTTTTCAGGATGTGCAAAATAATCCATCAATTCAAATTTATCATCTTTGTTTACTGGCTTTACTAAATGTTCTTCTTTAAAGACAACTTTGTAAATTAAGTAATTGTTCTTATCATTCAAGTTCTTTAATTCATCAGGTTCTATAGTCTTATGTGGAAGCAAATCAAATATTTCTTGAGCACCATGAGAAACATTTCCATAACCCATAAATCCAAAAACAAAAGGAGCTTTATTAAAATTAATTCCATTTTCGTTAATTTCTTTACCAATTTTAACAATTTCAATTTTTGCTTCTTCTACTGATGTATATTCATAAGCTGGTTTTAAATTTAGAAAAGGAGTTTCGTAACCAAGATTTTTTAATCTAATTCCATAACCGTGAAGTGCGTCAATCATTCCAGCAAGACCAGCATATTTTCCGAAGAAAACTAATCGCTTGCCCTTTTCATTAATAATAGCTTCGTAATCTATAAGAGTACAATTTAAATTCATTAACTTTTGAAGTAATGGCATGTTATATTTTTGCCCTTTTAGTGTATGAGAAAAGAAAATATAGGTCTTATCATTTTGCAAAAGGTTTATTGGAATTTCTTTAACTGCAAAAACAACAGGGGCTTCGGATAAATCCTCTTTTACAGTAATTCCAGCATTTGTAAACTCATTATCTAAAAATGCTCGTCTTTCAAAAGGCTGAATTATCGTGTCAATTCCAAAATCATTTTTCAATTTCTCTAAATGTTCTGGAATTAGTGGAACACGGCGTTCCCAAATATTTTTATCTTCTCTTCTAATTCCAATCAATTTTTTCATATTCTTCCTTAATTTAGATTCTATACATAAAACTTAATCAATTCAAAAAAGACGATGCACCGCATCGTCTCTATAATTTTGAATTCTGCTAAGTAAGAGTCATTGCGAAAGAGTCCGAAAAATTGGGTTCGAATGACACTTACAATTAAATTAAATGTCGAATTTAATTCCTTGAGCAAGTGGAAGATCTTTTCCAAAATTAATTGTATTAGTTTGTCTTCTCATGTATGCTTTCCAAGAATCGGAACCAGATTCACGTCCACCGCCAGTTTCTTTTTCACCACCAAAAGCACCGCCAATTTCAGCACCAGATGTACCAATATTAACATTTGCAATTCCGCAATCACTTCCCCAATGAGAAAGAAATGTTTCAGCTTCTTGCATATTATCAGTAAATATTGACGAAGAAAGACCTTGAACTACATCATTTTGAATTTCAATTGCATCCTCAACATTTCCTTTGTACTTAAGAATATAAAGTATTGGAGCAAATGTTTCTTCTTGAACAATTGAATAATGATTTTCAGCTTCTATAATTGCAGGCTGAACGTAACATCCAGATTCATAGCCTTTTCCAGAAAGAACATTTCCACCAAATAAAACATTTCCACCTTCTTTTTTAGCCAATTCAATTGCTAATTTGAAATCTTCAACCGACGATTTATCAATTAATGGTCCAACATGGTTTTTCAAATCCATTGGAGAACCAATTTTTAAGCCTTTATATGCTTTAACTAAAATTTCTTTTACGTTATCATAAATTGATTCGTGAATAATTAAACGACGAGTTGATGTACATCTTTGTCCAGCAGTACCAACAGCACCAAATACAATTGCTGGCAAAGCTAATTTAAGATTTGCATCTGGAGTTAAAATTATTGCATTGTTTCCACCAAGTTCCAAAATTGATCTGCCAAAACGTGCTGCAATTTTTTGTGCTGCTTTTCTACCAACACCAGTTGAGCCAGTAATTGATACAAGAGGAATTCGTTTATCATTTATTAGTTTTTCACCAACGGAAGAACCTTTACCAATTACAAGAGAAAATAAACCTTCTGGTAATTTGTGTTTTTTAATTACTTGTCCAACAATATTTTGAACAGCAATGGCGGTTAAAGGAACTTTAGATGAAGGTTTCCATAAATTTGTGTCACCGCAAACCGTTGCTAACATTGCATTCCAAGACCAAACAGCAACAGGAAAGTTAAATGCTGAAATTGTTCCCACTACACCAAGTGGATGATATTGATCATACATTCTGTGATTAGGTCTTTCTGAATGCATGGTTGAACCATAAAGCATGCGCGACTGTCCAACAGCAAAATCGCAAATATCTATCATTTCTTGAACTTCGCCCCAACCTTCTTGAAGTGATTTTCCCATTTCATAAGTAACCAATTTACCTAGTGGATCTTTATATTCGCGTAATTTATTGCCTATTTCTCTAACAATATTACCACGCAATGGTGCTGGAATTTTTTTCCATGCCATAAAAGCTTCGTGCGATTTTGCAATTACTTTTTCGTAATCTTTTTCATTTGCTTGATAAACTGAAGCTAAATATTTTCCATTAATTGGAGAATATATTTTTAGTTCATCATTACTTTCTGAACCGTACCATTTAAGTCCAGTAGAAGCGCCAAGGTTTTTCTTTTTGATTCCTAGTTTTTTTAAGAATTCCATTTTGTACTCCGTTTTTATTTAAACTAATTTTACCTAATAACTTTAAAGATCGCTTTAACTCAATAAGATTCCAAATTTCACAATGACAGCATTAATTTGCGTCATTGCAATTATTCCGCTCTATGAACGACATTTTACTCCATTTTTACAGAGGCAATCTTTTAATAATACTTTATTAAAAATTTGATTTCATTTTTAAGTAATTCATTATTGATTGTATTGAAATTTTTGTCATCTTATTTTCAATATCTACCTGAATACTGGAAAATAAATTATTAAAATATCCTAAATAATCGTATTCATCTTTTCCAATTATATCTGAAACATCCAAATGGAAAGCTTTTCTATCTTCAATTGAACAATAAATTTCCTGAAGATTTATATCCTTTGGTGATTTCAATAACTGAAATCCGCCTTTTGTCCCTTGATTACTTACCACAATTTTGCTTTTGCAAAGTAAGGAAAGTAGTTTTCGAAGCTTTGAAGCATTAATGCCTGTATTCTCGGCAATTTCTTTGCTTGTTTTAGCTGTTGGATAACTTTCGGCAAGAAAACAGATTGCCTTAACAGATGATGATAATTTTGTTGATGCTGACATAAAACTCTTTAATTGTTATAGTAAGTGTAACATTTTTTCAATTTAATGGCAAAATATTTTTATTAGTAAATTACATTGAATAATACGTCGTTAAAATATTATAAAATAAATTTATAAGAAACTGAATTTTCAAAAAGGTAATTATTAATTATTTTTAAAGAGCAAAAACATTTTATCAAAACTCTATATCACAATTGTATTTATAATTCCCTATTTTTTGATTTCAATTTTTAATGAGATAACTAATGCTATACGTTGTTGCAACACCAATTGGTAATTTTAATGATATTACAATTAGAGCTTTGGAAGTATTAAAAGATGTTAGTTTTATTCTTTGCGAGGACACAAGAACATCTGGGAATTTGCTAAAACATTTTGATTTACATAAAGAATTAGTCTCATTTAATGCCAGAATGGAAGAAAAAAAAATTGATACTGTAATTAAAAGACTCCGTGCCGGTGAAACATGTGCTCTCATTTCTGATGCCGGAACACCAGCTATTTCAGATCCTGGAGTTCGCTTAGTAAATGCTGCGCAAAAAAATGGAATTGAAGTAGTAGGAATTCCTGGTGCAAACGCAGCAATTTTGGCATTAAGTATTGCAGGATTGCCAACCGACTCTTTCATTTTTGAAGGATTTCTGCCACAAAAAAAAGGAAGACAAAAACTACTTAAAAAATTAGCTGAAGAAGATAGAACAATTGTGCTTTATGAATCTATGTATAGAATTGAAAAATTAATAAATGAATTAAATGAATTTATGCCAAATAGAATTATTGCAATTGGACGTGAATTAACAAAAAAATTTGAAGAAATTTGGCGCGGTCTCCCAAGTGAAATATTGGAATCATTATCAGAACATACACTTAAAGGAGAATTTGTGGTAATAATTGCGCCAATAAATTGGAAAGATGTAATTTAATATTTGTTATTTTTGCAATATGAATTGTCCAATTATTAGAATTTGTAAGTAAGTACTAAAAATGACGAAATACCAATTAATATCCAGAGTAATACGCCAAGAATAAAACTTTTTACTCCCGCTTCTTTTACTTCAAAAATAGAAATATTTGAACCAATTAAAAACAGTGCAATCACCATTCCTTTATTTCCTAACCAATGAAGATGATTATATGTATCCTGCCATTGTGGTAATAAATAAGCAACAATAATAGCAATTATAAAAATACCAATAAACCATGGAATTTTTATTTTACTACTTATTTTGTCTTTTTGAAAAATTGCAATACTAATTGATAGAGGAATAATCCACAGAGCACGAATTAACTTAACTGTTGTAGCTATTTCAAGTGCTTTTGCTCCATATGTTGCTCCTGCTCCAACAACCGAACTAGTATCGTGAATAGCAATTGCAGACCAATATCCAAAAGTTTCCTGGCTAAGATTGAAATAATGCCCTATTGATGGAAAAATAATTAGAGCTATTGCATTCAAAATAAATATAACAACTAATGAAAATGATATCTGAAAATTCTTAGCATTAATTACAGGTGCAACGGCTGCAATTGCACTACCTCCACAGATGGCAGTTCCAGAAGCAATAAGCAAACTAATTTTTGAATCAACTTTAAGTACTCGTCCTATTAGAATTCCTGATAATAATACAAAGAAAACAGATATTGCAGTAGCAAAAAATCCAGTTTTAGATGCACTAATTACTTGAGTTAGATTCATCCCAAATCCCATTAGTACAATGGATGCTTGTAAGGCAATTGAAGTATACTTTGCAATATTTTCATGTTTAATTCCTATTAGAGAAAAAAACAAACCAATTAAAAGTGCTAATACAGGAGATAGGAAAGGCATAAATGCTAGAAATATTACTGCCGCATATATTAAACTAACTTTCTTTTGAACTAAAACCATTATCTATTTTCCATTATAATTTGAAATAACTTTGGAACAAAATTATGTATCAGCTATAATTGAAACAAATAGTATATTGTTCTTAATTATAACTATAAATTATAATGACATAAAAAATCTATAAATAATTTAGGTAATAAAATATCGGGACCTTGTTGAAGTGCAATTCTAAATTTACGTTTAATAGATAAATTCTTAATTGATAATTTTACAATTTCTTTTAAGATTATCTCTTTTGCAACTGATTTTTCTGACACCATAGCAATTCCATCAAAATCAGATAAGAAATTTTTAATTGCCTCTGTACTCCCAAGATGTATTAAAATATTAAGTTTATCAATATTTATTTTTTGTATTAATAGAGATTTCCTAATCACATCCAATGTGCCTGATCCTTTTTCTCGGAGTACAATAGGAATATTTAGTAAGTCTGAAATGGACAAAAAATTAAGTTTTGCATATATACTGTTATTTCCCGTACAAGCAATAATTTCATCATCAAGAAAATCAATGTATTTGATATTTGATTGTGAAGATTCATTCTCAACCAAAGCCAAGTCAATTTCATTTTTCAATAATTTTTGTTCCATTTCAAAGGAATTTCCGTTAAATAGATAAAATTTTATTTCTGGATATCGTTTATGAAATTTAGCAATAACCGAGGGGATTAAATACTGAGATATAGTTGAACTTGCACCAATACGAAGCGTTCCCTTAAATGTATCATTTAATCTTCCAAGCTCATATTCAAGCTCTCTGTATTGTTTCTTAATTTTCTTTAAATGTTCATAAGTCAGTTCACCAGCTTTAGTTAAATATATTTTATTACCTTTTCTTTCAAAAATTGCAATATTTAGTCTACTTTCCAACTCCTTGATGTGTTTTGTTACAGCAGGTTGACTAATAAACAAATCCTTTGCAGCTTTAGAGAAGCTCAAATTTTCTGCTACTGATAAAAATACTTCGTCTCTGTAATCCATATTACATAATTTCTCTTATACTGTTAAATATTGAATAAAAATTATTCAGCATCAAATTCCATCAAAGAATGAACTTCGTATCCCTTTAACTTTTCTTTTCCGTTCAAAAATGTTAAATCTATTAAAAAAGAAATTTGAACAATTTCTGCTCCCAATTTTTCAACTAACTTACAAGCTGCTTCCATTGTGCCACCGGTGGCAAGTAAATCATCGTGAAGTAAAATTTTGTCCCCGTGCTCCAAAGCATCCTTATGAATTTCTATAACATCAGTTCCATATTCCAATTCATAACTTTCTTTAACAGTCTCCGCAGGTAATTTACCAGGTTTTCTTATTGGAATAAATCCTGCTCCCAGCTTTTCTGCTAATGCTCCACCAAATATAAATCCTCTAGATTCAATTCCAACAACCTTAGTTATCCCCTTGTTTTTAGATAAGTTATAAAGTTTATCTAAAGTTTCGGAATAGCCTTTAGGATCTTTCAAAAGTGTTGTAATATCTTTGAAAATAATTCCCTCAATTGGAAAGTTTGGTACATCTCGTATCAGTTTTTTTAAGTCCATTTTTACCTCAATATTATCTTTTAAACTTATGTGAAAGATAATGCCACGCATTACTTCAGTTAAATTACTAAATATCTCTTACTATTTTTCTTTTTAAATACATTTCAAATTCATTTTCCGAATAACAATTTATAACTTCTTCCTTTTGGATTCCACCTTTTCTAGCAATATTGATCCCATATATTGTATCCATAATTCCATTAACAGAATGTGCATCTGGATTAATAGCAAACTTGCATCCAAGTTCTCTAGCATAATAAATATTTCGCCAATCCAAATCCAAGCGATGCGGTGAAGCATTAATCTCGATTGTAACATCATTTGCGGAACATGCTTCTATTACTTTTTTAATGTTTAATTTATACGAATCGCGAGCAAGCAATAATCTTCCAGTTGGATGTCCTAAAACGTCTGTATAAGGATTTTCAATTGCTTTAATTATTCTACTTGTCATTTCATCTTCTGAAAGTGAAAAAATGGAATGAATTGAAGCAACAACAAAATCAAAATTTTTCATAAATTCATCAGAATAATCCAGACTTCCATCTTTCAAAATATCCGATTCAATACCATGAAATATTCTAATTCCAAGTTTATTTGAAACGGAATTTATTTCACCTTTTTGTTTAATCACTCTCTCTTCAATTAATCCATTTGCATAAAAAGCTGATTTACTGTGATCACAAACTGCAAGATATTTGTAACCAAAATCCAATGCTCCAACTGCCATTTCAAGAAGTGTATTTGCTCCATCGGATTGAGTTGTGTGGAAATGGAGCATGCCATTAAAATCAGTTTTAAATAAATTTGAATTAGTTCTAAGATGCTCAGGAGCATACAAGAATTCAATTTCTCTAACTTCTGGGAGCATAAATGGAAATCCTTTTATTTCAAATATTTTCTCCTCATTCTCAAAATATTTACCCTCAGCAATCTCTAATTTCTCTAAATATTTATGTGATCCCGTACTATTAAACAATATTGAATAGTAGTTTTTATCATCTGTTACAAAAATTTGAGCTGGAATGTTTAATCCAAGTTCTAATTGCATTATTTTATATGAGGCACATTCCTCTAACTCATTATATTTATATAGTTTAACAAGTTCTGACTTAAAGTTTTCCATATCACTTACAGAGCAAATTATTTCAATTTTAGAAATAATTTCCATTTTGCGCCTAATTTCACCAGTAAAATCAACTTTTGTGCATGATTTTAACTCTAAAAGTCTTTCAATTAATTGTGCTCCCGTATGCTCCGCATGATGAAACAGCATAAATGGTTTGTTTTTACGTTGTTTTTCAATTTCTTCTAGAATATCATATTCTGATTTTATTGTAAATCCTTTTATGCTTGAAAGTTGATTATTTAGACATACTTCGGCTAAATCTTTAATATCATTTACTCCGAGTGACTCATGAATTAGCTTAACTTTTTTAACTCCTAAACCTCTAATCTGTAGAATATCAATAATTCCTTTTGGTATGCTCCCAATTAAATCTTCAAATTCTTTTACAACTCCATTATCTAATAACTCATAAAGAAATGATTGTATTCCCTTTCCAATTCCTTTTTCCTGTGTTATGCTCCCCTCTTGGAGCATTTGTTCTAAATCACCTTCAATTCCTCTAAGTGTATTTGATGCTCCCTTAAATGCATTTATTTTAAACTTATTTGCTCCCACAAATTCTAACAAACCGGCATAAAGATTTAATTTTTCTATGGCTTCTTTTCTAAATGACATAATTTAAAATAATTTAATTGCTTTTAGCAAGATGAAATAAGTTGGAATTGTTCCTAGTAAAAATCCTACAATAACTTGCATTGAAGTGTGAACTTTTAATGTTAATCTTGCCCATCCAATAATTATTGGAATAATTAAAACATAAAAGTAGTCAGTTTGAAAAAGGAAAATAAATGTAGCATAAGAAATACCAATTCCAACCATATGTGCACTAATTTTCCATGATAAATTTGTTAAAATTACCACAATTTGAATAAGGATATAAGCAATCCATAAACCTAAAATTAATGGATGCAATTCATAAAAGTAGGATAATATTAATGCAGTAAAAGCTAATCCAATTCCAATCAAAAACGGAACTGTTCTTTCTTCTTTTCGTGTTGCATCGTCGTTTATAATTTTACCCATTTTTCGAAATATTAGAAAAACAATTATCGGTAAAATTGTACCAAAAGTTGATGCAATTAGTAGGGTTTTTGTTGTATATGAATAATCGGCATAAATTTGATTAGCAAGAATAATAAAAATAATTATAAGACTAATTGGTGGAATAAATGCATACGATATTAATTTTGCCAAATATATTTTCATTTTTCCCTTTAATTTTTACTTTTCTAAAATAATAAAAACAAAATTTATTCATCTTCAATATTATTTAATTCTTCTAAATAATTTAATAGAAGTTCTTCTATTGGTTCATAATCAATATATTTCATTAATTCTTGCCTAATCTTTGATGAATGATGCAGACCTTTTAAATAACCAGTATAGTATTTTCTAAATGGAATGATTGCCTGGCGAGGTTCATCTTTATATTCTATTTCGTATTTCAGATGCTTCAAAGCTGTTTGAATTCGGTCATCTGCATTTACTTCTGGAAGCAATTCACCAGTTGTAATTAAATGTTTTGATTCTTTAAAAATCCAAGGATGATTAATAGCACCTCGTGCAATCATAACTCCATCTGCACCAGTTTCATCGAATGCTCGCTTTGTATCTTCTGCTGTAAAAACTCCTCCATTTAGCACAACTGGAATATCAACAACATCTTTAATTTTAGAAATATATGACCAATCTGGCTCACCTGCATGTCCTTGTCGGCTATGACGACAATGGATTGTTAATTGTCTTGCGCCAACATCTTCCAAACGTTTTGCAATTTCACAAATCATGATTGATTCTGCATCCCAACCAATACGAGTTTTTACTGTAACTGGAATTTTAACCGCATCAACAATTGCTTTAACCATTTCTTGCATATAATCTGGATCTTTTAGCAAACCAGAGCCTGCACCGCGTTTTACTACCTTTTTTACCCAGCAACCAGCATTTATATCAATTATATCTGGATTTAACTCCTCAGCCATTTTAGCGGCTTCTACCATTGAATCTATATCGGCACCATAAATCTGAATTCCAACTGGACGTTCTTCTTCACGGATTTCCATTTTTTTTGCTGTTTTTAAATTCTTCCTTATCAAACCATCTGAATTAACAAATTCTGTATAAACAATATCAGCGCCAAGTTCTTTGCAAAGTTTTCTGAAACCAAGTCCAGTTACATCTTCCATTGGAGCTAAAAGAAGTGGTTTTTCAAATTCTATTTTATCTATTTTGAACATTAATATTTCCTGTCATCATAATTTCATTGAAAGATTGCAACCCATAAAAAAAATAACTTCGCGCAATGACTTATTTTTTGATTGTCATTGCGAGTGCTTTTTTACGAATCAATCTAACACATTACTAAAATATCTCATTAGCTAAATCATTCCAAGCAGAATTAATTGAATTTATCAACTCTACTTTTTTCTTTCTAGAACCAGCATTTTTTCGTTCGCCATTACGAAAATCGGCGCAAATCCAAAAATACTACAACTATGACAGATTGCTTCTGGATGAAACACCTCGCAATGACAAAATTTCTTTTGGACAATCTGTTTATCTTTTATCAATTGTCTTTTGCTTTTTATCTTTTATCTTTGATCTTTTATCTTTTATCTTTGGTCTATTGTCTAATATCTATTGTCTTTTGTCTATTATCTAATTTATATTCAATTTTTTTGTTTTAATTAAATACCAAGTTCCTAGTAAAGTAAAAAATGTGAAAACAGCACCCGTAATAAATGGTGCTTCATAACCTAAAAACTGAAATGCAAATCCACCCCAAAGTGGACCTAAAACGCGTGCAAGCGAACCCATAGAGGAATTAAAGCCTAAAATTGTACCTTGACTATCTTCTGGCGAATACTTTGAAACAAAGCTAATAATTGTTGGTTGAAGAATTCCTGTTCCAACAGACAAAACTGCCGAGATAATTGCTACTCCCCAAAAGTTAATACCATATGGAATTAGTGCTAGTCCAACAATCATTGGAATAAGTCCGGTAAAAAGCAACGCTCTTTCACTCAATTTAACGGATAATCTTTTCATTAATCCACCTTGTATAATTGCACCTACAATACCCATTATCCCAAAAAGGTAACCATTTTCACGGTCACTAAATCCATAAAATTTATGGCCCAAAAGTGCAAAAGTGCCATAAATATTTGCAACCGAAAAAATAATAATGAAAAAGAGAAACACAAAAATTCCAATATTTGGAATTTTTACAATTTTCTTCACATCTTGAAAATTAAATAGTTTTACTGAAAAACCCGACATAGTTTTTTTCTGTTTAACTGATTCTGGTAGCATAAAAAATGCAAACAAAAATGCTAAAAATGAAAAAGATGCACTTGCAAATCCAACATATTCATATCCATAATGCGCAAGAAAACCACCCATAATTGGTCCAAAAACAAACCCTAAACCAAAAGCAGCCCCAATCATTCCCATTCCTTTTGCTCTATTTTCTCGTGATGTAATATCCGCTATGTAAGCTTGTGCTGTGCCAATGTTACTACCGCCAACCCCAGCTAAAATTCTTGAAAAAAGAAGTAGAAAAAATGTAGTTGAAAAAGAAAAAACTATGTACGAAATACTAGTTATTAAAAGCGAAGTTAAAATAACAGGTCTTCTGCCAATCCTATCAGATATTTTACCCACAATAGGATTAAGAAGAAATTGCATTAATGAGTAAACTCCTACTACAAAACCTATTCCAAAATCGGAAATACCAATTTGTGAGCTGGCAAATGTTGGCAAAATTGGGATTAGGATTCCAAAACCAAGTAAATCTATAAAAACGGTAATAAATATTATAAATAAAGCATTTTTATTTTTCATATAACCAAATAATTTTTGTGAGGTGCAAATATAAGAAATTATATCAACTATCTTTTGATGTTCAAAGCCTCGGTATTAAAAAGTAAATTTCTCTGACTGATTGAAACTTTTTTACATGTCATTGCGAATCCAACAGGTTTTTGTTGGATGAAGTTCTGCAAGAATGCCTATGGAACAATTTTTCAAAATATTAGGCTTTTGCGATTTTAGCAGATTGTTTCGTGGTAGATTCCCCTCGCAAAGACTGAAAAAAAGCAGAACTTCACACAATTACGTAAAAGTGGTTTTCTAATGACCTCCTATCCTTTCCTTTTTAAAGTAAACATTATTTTTAACCTTGTTATTTTTAATTATGCTAGGTATTTTAACCTTGTATTTTTAAAGGTTATTGTCATGCAAAGGATAATTGAAGAAAAGCTAGTTGAATGGAAAAATGATCAATTCAGAAAACCATTAATTGTTAGTGGTGCGCGCCAAGTTGGAAAAACTTATTCAATAAAAGAATTTGGGCAAAAATATTATAATAAATTTCACTTATTAGATTTAGAGCGAAATCCAGAATTAAATAATATTTTCAAGCAAGATAAAAATCCTAAAAGAATTATTTCTGAGTTAGAATTATTTCTTAATGACAATATTTCTATTGAAAGTGATTTATTATTTTTTGATGAAGTACAAAACTCACCAGAGGCATTGGCTTCACTACGTTATTTTTTTGAAGAAATTCCAAAGCTTAATTTAATAGTTGCAGGTTCTCTAATAGAATTTGCATTAAAAGATATTTCCTTTCCAGTTGGTAGAGTTGAAACTTTAACAATTCACCCAATGAATTTTTTTGAATTTCTTAATGCAACGAATAGCTCATTTTTGTCTAACAATCTGTTTAAGCCTTTTGATGAAATTCCAAATAACTTTCATTCAATAATCCTTGAGGAACTTAAAAAGTACTTTATTGTTGGAGGAATGCCTGAAGCTGTTAACACATATATAAAAACTAATAGCTTTATTGATGTTATTAAAATTCAGAAAAATTTACTGAATACTTATGTTCAAGATTTTTCTAAATATGCAGGTAAATCGGATAAAAACTGTTTGTTAGAGGTACTTTTTTCAACCGCAAAAAATGTTGGAAATCAAACACAATACTCAAAATTAGCAGATGGCTTTTCTAACCAAACAATAAAAAATGCATACAATTTATTATTATCTGCAAAAATAATTAGCAAAATACAATCAATAGATCCATCTGGAACACCGTTAGGAGCTTCCGCCAAAAATAAAAAATTTAAGACAATTTTTATTGATATTGGCTTAATGAATGTTGCTTGCGAATTAAACCAAAGTAACGAATTGTTGAACTATAATATTATGAATATTTATAAAGGTGCTCTTGCCGAACAGTTTGTTGGACAGGAATTTATTTCTTCAAATATTGATTCACTCTACTATTGGGCAAGGGAATCAAAAAGTAGCACTGCGGAAGTTGACTATGTCTTTTCTAAAAATGGGAAAATATTCCCTATTGAAGTTAAAAGTGGTCCTTCTGGTCGATTGAAAAGTATGCACTTACTTTTAGAAAAGTATAACAATATAAAATTAGGATATGTTTTATCTACAGCCGAGTATTCCATATTGGCAGAACAAAAGTTGATTTTTCTTCCAATTTATTTTGCCAACAGGTTTTCAACATTTGGTGCTAACTTACACGAAGACTAATTAATAATTTTTAATTCCCATTTCATTAAATTGCATATTAAATATTGGAGAATTGATGAAAAAAATATTTTTTTGGTTTTTACTAATTACAACCACATTTTTTGCACAACAAAAATTTGCTTGGATTACCGACACTCACATTGGTTTTGATAGTGCGGATGTTGAACTTAAAAAAATTGTTGAACAAATTAATTCAATTAAAGATGTTGATTTTATACTTGCAACTGGTGATATAACTGAAAAATCAAAAAACTCAGAGTTTGACCAAGCAAAGCAAATTTTGGATAATCTTGAAAAACCATTATTAATTATTCCAGGTAATCACGATACTAAATGGAGTAACAGTGGCGGTTCAAAATTCACTGAAATTTGGGATGATGATAAATTTATTTACAAAAAAAATAAGACTGTTTTTATTGGTATTAGCAGTGCAATTCCATTAGTTGGCGGTGGCGGTCATATTAAACCAGGCGATATTAAATGGTTAAATGAAGAACTTGCCAGAATTGATTCATCATATGAGATAATTTTTGCAACTCACCATCCTTTAAATAGTGAAATTGATAACTGGTTTGAGGTAACTAACATTTTAAGAAATTATAAAATAAAAGCAATTTTATATGGGCACGGTCATAAAACTGAAAAAAATAATTTCAATGGAATTCCAGCTGTGATGGCGCGAGCAACTATTAGTAAAAATCAAAAAAGCTACGGTTTTATGTTGGTTGAAAATCTAAAAGATAAAATCAATTTTTTTGAAGTTGATGACACAAATATTCCTCAATTTTGGGGTGAAATAAATAAAAATGAACTGCTTAAAATTCCTTTAATTGATTCAACCCAATTTATTAATTACAATACGGAAATATTATTTCAAAAAAATATAAAAACAACTTTGGTCGCGCCCCCTTTATTTTGGAATGATAAAGTTTATGTAGCTGATTATACTGGACTTGTAAGCTGCTTTAATTTAAAAGGGAAACTTATTTGGGATTATGACACATTTGGAGATATAACTGCAAAACCAATAATAATTGAGGATAAATTAGTTGTTACAACAGTTCAAGGTGAACTAACTATCTTTGACGCAGTTTCTGGAGAACAAATAGAAACAATAGGATTTGATGATTACATAGTTGCACCACCAGTATTTTTTAATCACACAGGTGTTAAAAATTTAATTCTTCCGAAACAGACAAGCTCAAGCACTGCAATTATTATTGCAACTGCATCTGGTAAAATTTATTGTTACGATTTTGAAACATTACAAGAAATATGGACAAATAAAGAAGCCAAAGACATGATTGAAACTGCTCCTTTAGTTATTGGAAATCAAATAATTTTTGGAAGTTGGGATACAAATATTTACTCAATTGATGCAAATAATGGTTCAACAATTTGGAAATGGAAAGGAAATAAATCTTTCTATTATTCTCCAGCTGCTTGTCAATTACTTACTGATGGACAGTTTTTATATTTCACGTCACCAGATAAATTAGTTCACGCTATTGATTTACGTCTCGGAACTACTAAATGGGAGAAAAAAGATTATAATGCTTGGGAATCTATTGGAATATCCAAAAACAAGAAAGAGCTTTATATTAAAAGTGTTGAAGATAAATTATTTGTTATTTCTGCAAAAAATGGAAGTCAAATTAAAACCATAAATGTTGGATTTGGATTAGATACTATGCCAACTGAGCCTATTGAATGGAATAATAAAATTGTTTTCTCTTCACAAAATGGAAATATTTATAGAATTAATGAGAAGCTAAAGTACAAATCAGTACTTTTTCTTGGCAATGCAAGAGTACATTCTGTTCAAATAATTGATGATAAAAGACTAATGGCATCTAATATGGATGGCAATATTGTAATATTTAATATTGTTAGCGATTGATAAATATATACGTAAATTCATTCATGTTCTTATTAACATTTAGAACAGTTAAAAACAAAGAATATTTTAATTTTGAGGAACTATTTGAACAAATTTGATGGTATTATTTTCGACATTGATGGAACAATTGTTCAATCCAATGAACTGATTTTTGCTACATTTAATCATGTAACTGAAAAATTTTTAGGGAAAACTACTTCACCTGATGAGATTATTGCATTATTTGGTCCTACTGAAGCTGTTATAATTAAGCAATTATTTAGTGATAATTTCGAAAATGTGATGAATGATTATTATCAATTCTATAGACAGAATCACAATAAAATGGCTAAAGTTTTTGATGGAATTACTACATTAATTGATGAACTAAAAAGTAGGAATATTCTGTTATCAATTTATACAGGCAAAGGAAAAGGTTCCACTGAAATTACTTTGGAAGAATTAGGTATTAGAGATAAATTTGACATGATTGTAACTGGAGATGATATTGAGGATCATAAACCATCACCCGAAGGAGTTGATGTTTTTGTAAATAAGTACAATCTTAATCGCGATAGAGTTTTAATGATAGGCGACGCACCTCCTGATGTTAAAGCTGCAAAAGCTACTGGAATTAAAATTGCATCAGTACTTTGGGACTCTTATGCAAAAGAAGAAGTTTTATCAATGGGCAGTGATTACTATTTTGAATCTGTAAAAGATTTATCCGATTTCTTGCTAAATTGAGTTTGTAAAAGAAGCTCTCTCCTGTTTTCCGCACAATTTTTAAAAAGGCAGAAAATAGTTTAATTTGCAAAGATATTTCAAAAAATGGGTGTCCCAAGTTAATTTTTAAGTGTGAACGCATACTAGTAAATGTCAAAGCTCTCGAATCAGAGATTCGAGCTACAATGTAGTGCGATTCGCTGAATCGCAAAGTCCCGATACTGATAAACTTGTAAAAATGTATTAGAAATAGGCTAAATTACAACAATGTTCTTAAAAAGCTGAAGTTCGGCAAGAATCGCTTTGAAACAATTTAGTTAAATAAGCTTTTAAGACATTCAATTGCTTTACTTTTCGTAAAGCAGAGTTACACCATACATCTGTGGATTATCTGGAGCAGGTGAATTCCAGTCTTCAAAGGAGTGAGAATCATCCGTTTTATAATGAAGTTTATATTTACCAGAATCAAGATTTATTACATCATTATATAATCTATTTTTCTGCGATCCGCCAGCATGCGTTGTTTCTCTATATTTCATTTTCCAAACTGTTTTTCCATTATTGTCTGTAATCCAAGCGTAATCCGCTAAGTCGGTGCCGTCACTTTCACCAATAGCAATAATACGGATTTTAGCGCTGCCACTGATTAAAAATGTTTTTTCTAATTCCTGATCATCATATACTTTTGTAATTTCGGTAATAGTATTTTTATTTACAAATTTTTTAGCATCAAATAGCTTCACTAAATCTTTGTCATCATTATTCATTGTATAAATACTGATTCCCCACTTATCCTCTTCAAAAGGAGGTTTTTCATTCCAATCCCTAAAATTATGCGAATCATCTGTAACATAGTAAGCAATATAATTTCCTGGTTCAAACGTTATTATTTCATCTACTATTCTATTTTTTTTAGCACCGCCAGCATAACTAGTATTTCTATAATTCATTTTCCAAACAATTTCTTTTGTATTAGCATTTTCTATCCAACCATAATCAACTAATTCTTTGTACCCTTCTCCAACTGCTAATATTCTTAATTCAAGATTTTTTGACAACGTAAATCCTTGCGACACAAATGCATCATCTTCAACTTTAGTAAGTTCAATAACTGGACTTACAATGTCTTTTTTATTAAAAGGAATAATATTTTTTTTCTCATTCTGATCTAAAAATGAAATAACAATTCCCCAGTATTGTGGATCATCTGGAGGTAAAACATTCCATTCATCAAACGAGTGAGAGTCGTCAGATCTATATCTAACTTCGTAACTGCCTTTTGGTAAAGTTATTTCTGCCCTTTCTTGAACATTTTTTTTACCACCGCCAGCATATTTGCCATCGGAGCTATTGAACATCCAGACTCTTTTATTTTTAGTTAAATCATATATGTACCCAAAATCATAGAATTCATTATTTATACCTTCTCCAATTCCATAAATGCTAATTTTTGTATCCCCTTTAAGAGAAAATTCTTTTTTGAGATTTTCTGAATCACCAACTCTGCTAAATGAAGCTAATGCATTTTTGTTTCTATCATTAACTAAAAGAAAAGCGTCCACAGACTTTAATAAATTTTTCTCATCAGAAATTGTAACAAAAAAACTTTTCTTAAATTTTTTAATATCCGACTTTCTAGAATCAAAAAGTCCCTCAATCATTCCCAATCCTCTTACAATAAATTTATCTCGCTCATATCCTGCAGCGAAATAAACTTCATAATTGCCAGCTTTTAATTTCACTTCTGAGTCAAAATCATATTCACCATCATTTTTGGAATAATCATCACACTCTTCACTTCGCCAAACAACATTTCTAGTTTCTGTGTCCAAAATCCAAGCATAATAATTTAAATAATTGTCCCACTCATCAAATGAAGCTCCTTCACCACTAATTTTAATTGTAACATCCTTACTAAGATTGAATCCTCCCAGTTCAACCTCGCCAGGATATACATTTCCAACTTTAATTGTCTTTTGTGCAAAAGTTAAAGTTGAAGAAATTAGCAGCAATAAAAGCAAATTATATTTCAAGTTCTTCATTATCTCTAAATCCAATTGTTTTGCTGTGTAAGACGTATTATTTAATAAATAGTTTTATTTATCAAATATTTTATTCATAAATGGGGCAATATTAAACGAAATGAAATTATTTTTTACTTATTTCTCTTTGTACGTTTTTTGCTTCTTGAAGGGATTTAAAATAACCAACTCTAACTCTGTGCCAAATACTATTTTTATTTTTGGGTTTTACTGAAACAATAATTGCATTAAAACCATTACTTTTAAGTTTATTTAGCTCTTTATCTGCATAAGCTTTAGTTTTCCAAGATGAAACTTGGAAGCAATATAATTTGCCATCGGAGAATATTGATTTATCAACTTCGCTTTCACTATCTTGATTATATTCAATTTTAGGAATTTTAATATTTGGGAAATCAGAAATTGCCACTTTTTGTATTTGTTTTACATTTGTTTGGCTTTTAGCAATACCTGATTGATCCATTATTTCTGATATTAAAGGCTCAACTATATTTTGCTCTATATCTTCTTCGCGTTTTTCTTCAACTGTAGTTTTTTCATCTTTCTTTTCTTCTACTTTGGGAAGTTCTACTTCTATGATGTTTTTATTAGTATCATCGTTTTCGGAGGCACTTTTATCAGCAATCCTTTTCCGAGGTAATTCTAAATTACTTTCTATAACTACATTTTGTGATAAATCATTACCATCATTTTTAGTACTATCAGAACTGCTATTAATATCAGTTGAACTAATTAAAGAAAAACTTCCTGTTATTAGATATGAAATAACTTCATTATATATTATTTCACAATTAGGATTAGATGAAATTGGAGTTAAAAATGCAGAGGGTGCACCACTAAGATTCGATTTTGAAGATCTATTTACAATACCACCTTTAAAATCGTAATAAATAATTCCAATTTCTGCATAACGCTTTTTCATTTTATTAAAAAGATAATGTGTTTTAATTGAATAAACCTCTTCGCCATTATCTTCTTTTTGTGCTTCTTTTAACTTTTCTAAAGCCCAAACAGATATTTCATTTCCATACTGCACAATCTTAGTTGGCTCAATAAAAATATCTGAATATTCATCAGTTTTAATAAGTTGCCAGTTGTCAGATAGGTTTTGTGAAAATAGCGAAGTAAAGCTAATAATGAAAAGTATGGTTAGATATTTTTTTATTTTATTTTGCGTCATCAACAATTGAAATTTTTGTATTCCTAATTTACATATCTTTATAAGAATATTTTTTAAAATTGTTCAGATAAACTTGCAAGAAAAACAATATACTAATAGAAATTTACTACAATCAAATTTACCACTTAGCTATACTTTAACGGCAGGGATAAATGAAGTATCCGCAATTAAAATTGGAAGAAATAGTTTATGGTTAAATGGTGGCAATTTTTCCAACATTGATAACTTTATATCCTCAATAAAAACAATCTCAAGAAATAATAAAATTATAATTAGAGGATGTAATAAATCCACTTCAAAAAAATTAAACAAAAATGGATTTAATGAAATTTTATTTGCAAAAGAAGCCATAATTGAACTTGATAAAAATATTTCAATTACAAAAAAGTTATTGAGAAGAATATCTAGTCTTTTAAAAAGAGGAAATGTAAAAGAGATTGTTTTTTCAGATGAAAACACAGAAATCTTTAATGAATTCCTAAAAACAACGTTTCATTGGGGTAAACCTCAATTAAGGAATTTGTTTCTTGATAGATTTAGTGAAAGCACAAGATTGTTTGTCTATGAAATTTCACCTAATAAGTGGGAAGGTGCAATATTAGTTTCGCAAAATTCAAAATCAAAAATGCAAGGTGAACAATTTTTTAGAAAAAAGATTGGAATGAATGGAGTTATGGATACATTGGTCTATTCAATATGCCATATTTTGGAAAATGAAGGTTACGCAGAGTTTTCACTTGGTGAAGTTCCGTTTACCATAAGTGAAAATACATCTTTCTTTTCAAAAGCAAATTTTCTTAACTTAATTGGTAGTAAAATAAAATTCGCATATAATTATAAAGGGCTATACAATTTTAAGAATAAATTTGTTACACGCTGGGATGACATTTTTATTTGTACAAATAATAGGTGGTTATTTCTAGATTTACTTAGAATTGCAAAAAAATCGAACTTATTAGCTTTAGCACTTTACAAAATATTTAATTAATTAAATCATTAAGTCTAACATTTGTATCAGCATTTACTATTTGCGATACTTCAATTCCCCTTCTAATAAATTCTTCACTATCAATATCATCATGAACACTTCTAACAGAATTGAAATGGCAAAAATCGACATAATTTAAATTAAGTTTTTTTACAAAATAAATATCTTCTGCTAAATCACTACAAGTCTGGTTTGGAAGACCAATTATACTTCCTGAACCAACATTATATCCAAGTTTTTTAAGTTCTGCAATATGCTCAACACGATTTTCAAATGAGTTCCAAGAATTTGTCTCATTATAAAGATTATTGTTCTTTGAAATAATATTTAAATAATACGAATCAGCCCCAGCTATTTTCCATTCTTTATATTCTTCCAACTCGCGTAAGCCAAAACTTAGAATAATTTTTATTTTGGCAATTTGTTTTATTGAATAAATTATATACGCAATTCTATCAGTATTGTAGTAATTATCATAACCTGAATGGAGCAAAATTGAATTACACCCATTTTTGTGAAGTTCTATTGCTTTTTTAATTATCTCTTCCCTATTTAATCTAAATCTATTAATTTTATTGTTACTATTTCTAGATTTACAAAAAAGACAATCCGCATTACAATAATTAGAAATATCTATCCTTTGTTCCAAACTATGATAATCTTTAGGAATTATGGAAATAATGCTTGCTGAAGCTTTTTGGATTATTGCCCTTTTTTCTACATCATTTTCGCTTAAAAGATAAGTAATATCTTCTTTGGATAATTTTGATTTATTTAATATTTCTAATAATTTTTCCATGATTTAGTTTTCTGAACAATAAATATACCAAGTGAAAATATTCTATTATTGGACTATATAGGCATTAAATAAAAACATAGAACATCTTATTTCTTAATTTCAAGAAAACATTTTTATTCTTGCTAATCTAAAGTTTATTAATTTTAAATTTAAGAAATGTTTTTACGGATTAATTATCTAAATTATAATAGTTAGGTAATTAAATTGTCATTAAACAATTATCAAATTGTATTTGTAAAAGAGATTAAAAGAGAAAATTTTAAGTACTACTTTGAATAAATCTCAAGTTTTAAAATGGATTTTTCTTTTTTCAAAAATATTTTTCTTAAACCTTCAATTTCCAAAATTTCCAACCCGTTTTTATTTTCTCTTATATTCCATTGTTTTTTGAGGCAAACTTTAAGTTGTTCAGAAATGGTTTTAAATATATCATCTTTATTATCCAAAATTAATGTTACTCTCGAAATACCATTTTTTGTTATAACACTGCCACTTTTATAAAGATTTTGTGTCATTAACCTAAGTACCCATTCTCCGTCAGATTTGCTAAAATGATCATCCTTGAAATAAAAGAATCCAGTTTTTGCATGAGACAAAAAGAATTGGACTAGCGAGCAATAATTAGCATTTTTAGGCAATTTGCGGCTATCTTGCGAAACATAGAACAGTTGCAATGAATGTGGGCCAATATCTGTGCTATCACCAGCAATATAAATCTGCCATAATCCAGATTCATCAATTTGCTGCTCAAATACAACTTCTGACTTTTCATCATTGGGGAATGCAACTTTGTATTCATTTGAAGGAGCTACAATTGTTAGAAGGGGAAAAAATGAAGATTTCAATTTCATAACTAAGAAATCACCTTCTTCCATTTGTAATTCATAAGCATCAAATCTGCCAAAATCAGTTTCAAAGATATCATCTTTGGTCAACTCTCCTTTTAATATAGAAGAATGAGTATCAAAATTGTATTCTTGAGCTTGAACATTTAAAAGGAAGAGAAATACTAAAATTATTACTCTATGTAGCATCGTTTTTCCTGTTAGAAAAGTTTATATTAACTATGTTAAATATAATGCTTGCAATCCTAATAATCATTATGAAATTTATTTATTCATTTATCATCCTTTTAATTTTTACAAATTTTGTGACTGCGCAAATTTTTGTGGAAAATAATTTAGAAGACGGTATAAATTATATTGTTGAGTACATTAATTCAGATGATTTTGCTCAACTAAAAAAGACTGAACCTGATTTGACCCTTATCGATTCAATTTATTTGCGTGCAAAGAAATTTCAAAAAGATGATATATCCGAAACGCTTTTAACATTAACTTTTGCCACGCTTCCCTTCCAAAAAATGCCTTTAAATATTCCTTATACTGGAATAATTTTTAATGTGAAACTGCCTTCAGGCGATCCAAATTTAATCAATCTTAAAATACAGAACTTACCAAAGCAACTTTTTGAAGATTCACCAAATACAAATTTTGGCGACAAAGACAAAACTGCCCATTTTTTTGGGAATGCATATTTTTCCTATTCAGTTTCTTTATTCAATGTTTCAAAATTTCTAAGTATTTTTGTAGAGTTGTTTGAAGACGCATTCAAAGTGGAAGGCGGTATTGATAATCGTGATTTTGTTGCAAACCATCTTGGTTATGAGTTTGGGAATGATTTGCTTAAGAATTCTGACTTGCTACCTTCAGAGGTGTTAAAGAAATATCCACTATTTATAAAATATTTTGAAGTGAAAAAATGAGCAAAGTTATAATAATTGATGATGAAGTTGAAATTTGTGAAAGCATTAAAATGATTCTTGAATATGAGGATTATGAGGTTGATTTTTTTACAGATGCAAAAAAAGGTGTTGAGCATTTAAGAGAAAATAATTATTCCGTTTTACTCCTTGATATTCAAATGCCACAAATTACTGGATTTGAAGTGCTTAATACAATAAGTCATTTTCAATTCAAACCTAATGTAATAATGATTTCAGCTCACGGAAGTCTTGAAAATGCAATTAAAGCTACAAAACTGGGTGCGTTTGATTTTATAGAAAAACCAATTGATAGGGACAAACTGCTTATAAGCGTTCGTAATGCTGGTGAAAGAGCAAAACTTCTTTCAGAAAACCAAAAATTACGGAAGGAATTGGATGTTGAATATTCAATGGTTGGCAATAGCGCAGCATTAGTTCTGGTTCAAAATACGATTGCCCGCGTTGCTCCTTCTGATGCACGAGTTTTGATAACCGGCGAAAATGGTACTGGAAAAGAACTTGCAGCTCGTGAAATTCACAACAAAAGCAATAGAAATGATAAACCATTTGTTGAAGTTAATTGTGCCGCAATTCCAAATGAGTTGATTGAATCAGAATTATTTGGACATGAAAGAGGATCATTTACTGGAGCAAATCAACAACGAATTGGCAAATTTGAAGCTGCAAATAAGGGAACAATCTTTTTGGATGAAATTGGTGATATGTCTCTTCAGGCTCAAGCAAAAGTTTTAAGAGCAATTGAGGATGGAAAAATAGAGCGAGTTGGTGGGAATAAAAAAATTGATGTTGATGTGAGAATAATTTCAGCAACTAATAAAAATCTTGAAAAAGAAATTGAAGATGGAAATTTTAGAGAGGATTTATATCACAGATTAAACGTAATTCCAATTACAATTCCCCCACTTCGCGAAAGAAAGGAAGATATTGTTGAATTAACTAATCATTTTTCCAAAATCATTTGCGAAAAGAATAAATTTCCGCAAGTCCAATTTGATAAAAATGCTCTTGAATTGCTTAAAGCAAATAATTGGAGTGGGAATATAAGAGAACTTAAAAATATTGTTGAACGCATTATAATAATGGTTCCAAAAAATCAAATTTCAGCAAATGACATTGTTCATCTTCTTCCTAATTCTAAAACTAAAAATGATGATTTGTTAAACATTTCAAATTCATTTCAAGAATTTAAAGAAGTTACCGAGCGTGCGTTTATATTAAAACAATTGGAATTAAATGATTGGAATATTAGTAAAACAGCCGAAATATTGGATATTCAAAGAAGCCATCTCTACAACAAAATGAAAAAATATAATATTGAAAAAGGGTAAATAAGAAGAGCTACCTATTGGTAGCTCCTTTCCATAAGCTTATTAATTTAGACCAAAACGAAATCCTACATGAATTGCCCAGTTATTAGCAGTCATTTTACTACTGTCACCTTCTTCCATATCTTCATTATTTACGTCTAACTCTCTATCCACAATGTGATAAACAAATTCAACAAAAAGACCATTGTTCCCACTAATATTCATTTCTGCACCAGCACCAACATTAAATCCAAATGCGTTTTTGAAATCCATTTTTACATCATCAAATCCAAATTCATTAATTTCGTCTGTAAAATCATATTCGATAGTCCCAGTATACATTCCAGCTCCAGCACGAAGATATGGCCATATTCCTCTACCAGTTCCAAATTTGAATTTTGCCAAAGCACCATAATAAAGTTGGTTTATTTTCATATCGCCAATGTCACCCTTAGAAAAAATAAAAGGAACAACAGCATAGTTCACTTCAACACCAAATTCAAAGTTACCTCCAGAACCAAACAAAAGTTGAGCACCAACAGGTATATAATTTGATTCTTCGTCAACATCATCACCAAATGCAGAAGAACCATAGCCTGCAAATGCACCAATTGATTGTGAATACGCGGTTCCGCTAGCCAATAAAAGCAATAATAAAATTAGTCCAAGTTTTTTCATTTTTAACTCCATGTTGTTGAATAATAATTATTTGAGTAAAAGCATTTTATTAGTTTGAGTAAAATTACCCGTTGTAATTCTATAAAAATAAATTCCGCTGGATAAATTTGTTGCATTAAAATTAACTGAATGATATCCCATTATCAACTCATTATTTATTAATTCTACAACTTCTTCTCCAATGCTATTATATACTTTTAGACTAACATTTGCCTTCTGAGGTAATGCAAATTCTATTGTTGTACTTGGGTTAAATGGATTTGGGAAATTTTGAGATAGCTTATATTCTAGTGGTAATTCACTTGTAACTGTAACTATTTCAGAATATTCAAAAGAACCGTCAGTATCAATTTGCTTTAATCTATAGGATATTATATTTCCTAAAGGGTTATCATCTACAAATGAATAATCTTTTGGTGAGTTACTGTTTCCATGTCCGTCAATAAATCCAATATTTTCCCAATTGTCATTTGCTTTGCGCTCAATCTCAAAGCCATAATTGTTTATTTCTGTTGCTGTTTGCCAATTGAGAATAATTGTATTTTCTGATAATTTAGCTGAAAAAGATTGCAGTTCGACTGGTGTTGGAGAGGTAGCATTGTTTATTTTTGCTACACAAAAATCTCTATACGAAATAGATATTGATGGAATACCGTAACCTGCCATAATAATATCACCACCTGGTTCTTGAATCATATCTTTACATTTACTATCATAAATATAATTTTCTACACTATTGAAATTAAATTGCGTTTTTCCAGTTGAATTAAAAGTATTGTCAAAAGTTCCGATATTGTTAAATCTAGCAACTGCAAAATCAAATACTGTGCTATAAAAGCTACTATAATAGCGACTAACTGTTCCAGCTGCAATAATTTTTCCATCAGTCTGAATGCTGATAGAATTAATATAATCTGATGTTTGTCCTGTACTTAACTTTGTGGTTAATTTTCCATCTGTATCAAAAGAATTATCCATACTTCCATTTGAAATGGAAAACTTTGCAATACTCCATCCAGGCATTGCTCCACCTCCAGCATAGACAGATGTGCCATCATTAGTAAGAGAATAACACATTTCACTAGATGCACCAAAATTGATAACTAACAGACCACCAGTAGCAAATAAATTATCAATAGTACCTTGGGAATCCAACTTTATAATGCCAAAATCATGTCCACTTGCTCCCCCAAGAAAAATAATTCCATTATCTGTAATGTCGATACAATACGCTGTACCAGCCGAGCCAATATAAATACCTGAGGTCGCGAAATCAGTATCAAGTATTCCTCCACTAGTATATCTTACTGCAACAAAATTACCATCTCCATATCCCGTTACAATAATTTTATCATCAGCTTGAATAGCAAGTGCATTAGCATAATCTGTCTTCCCACTGACATCTGTTACTGTATATCCATTATTACCAAAACCAATTACATCCAAAGCGCCAGTATTAGTAAACTGAAAAATATAAAAATCTTCATAAGTTGCACCAGATTTATAACCGTGACCACATAAAACAATTTTACCATCTGATTTAATTCCAACATCGGTAATGTATATGTTATATAAGGCGGTTCCAGTTAAATCTGGTCTCAATATACTAACCTTGCCAGATGTTCCAAAAGTATTATCAAGAGAACCATCAGAATTATATCTTGCAATTAAAATTTGACCTTGGTCATAATCAGTATACCCTGCCACAATAATTTTCCCATCCGATTGGATGCTAACTCCAACACCATAATCGTCAGCATTTGAAACAAAATTGGTAGTTAGTTTACCATCAGTATCAAAAGACGTATTAAGAGTACCATCATCCTGCGCATAAAAACTTGTGGATAGAATTATAATGAATAAGACAATTTTCAATTTCATAGTATCCTCATAATTAATATTTATTCAACCTATTTTATCAGTATCATTTTAGCTGTCTTTATAAAACTACCTGCTGTTATTCTGTAAAAATAAATTCCGCTTGATAATTGATATTTGGCACTTGAAAATTGATAATTATAATTGCCTGCTGACATTTCTTCGTTTATTAATACTGCAACTTCCTGTCCAAGTGAGTTAAAGACACTTAGTTTAACATTTCCATTTGTTGGTAATGCAAATTCAATTACTGTACTTGGGTTAAATGGATTTGGATAATTTTGAGAAAGTGAATACTCTACAGGAATTGAATTATTATTATCATCTACTGATACTGCAATTGTATCAACCAAACCATAGTTTTGCATTGTGTACATATTTCTTTGACTACAAAAAAGTCCTTCAGTACTTGAAATAAAATCAATGGCCCAATCAGTATATCGGAGAGAACTTTTACTTAAACTAGCCCAATTTTCACCACCATCTTCAGTTAAATAAACACCATCTGTATATATATTGGTATTATCTAAATAGCCAAAACCAACTCCTAAATTCTTTGTTTTAAAGTAAATCTGTGTAAAGTCTAATTCTGAATCTATCCATGTTTGACCTTGATCAGTACTTTTCATTACCTTAGTCCCAAAAACAGCCCAGACACAATCTTCAGCAACAAAATAAACTGAACTAGCATTTTCAGTAGCCGTACTGCTCCATCCCACCCCACCATTTGTCGTTTTCATTAAAGTCTGGTTGCCATAGTTTGGAATTGCAAAACCAGTATTTCCTATAAAATCAGTTTGTGTGAAAGAAGCTCCACTATAATCAGTTGAATCTATACTCCAATTTAATCCTGTATTAACAGATGTAATAATTCTTCCTGTACTTTTCACAAAATACTTACCATCTGAAAAATCAGCTGATTCAATAAAAGTTCCATAAGGTTCATTAACATCAAGAACAACTTCCCAATTTTCACCAAAATCACTTGTTCTAGCTATATAACCATTTGTATATTGAGAATTAGTTGGATAATACCAACCAACTGCAATACCTACGCCACCATCACCGAAACAAAGATCTTCAATTCTGTATTTTCCGTACAAATCGAAATTTATCGTCCATGTTTTTCCACCATCATTAGAATACATAATTGCCCCATTATAAGAAGATGCTATAATTCTAAGATTGTCAGCAAATGTAACATCCGAGAATTCCATATCTGGGAAAACTGTAAATGAAGTATCCATTTTATTTTCAATTTTTGTTAAAGCTCTATTTTGAAAAGACCAACCATTATCTGCATTATAAAAACTAGATAAACCTATTGAACCAGAAATAGATTCCCATGTGTTTCCACCGTCCTTTGTATAGAAACCAAAACCACCACTAACTGCTAAACCATATTGATTGTCGATCATTTCAATTCTGCTATTATTTCCCAAAGCGATGTCTGAAGAAATTTTAGACCAGGTCTCACCACTATTTGAAGAGAAATATACACCATCAGCACCAACCCAAAGATTTTCACCAATTAAATCAAAACCATAATGATAAGTAACCCCTGTATTTAATTTATTCCAGGTTACTCCTCCATCAATTGATTTATAGATGCCTCCTGTAGTGTAGTAGTATCCTATTGATTCATTGATAAACCTAATTTTATAAATATTTCCAAGATCTTCACTTAAAATTTCCCAGGTAATTCCGCCATCAGAGGTTTTTGCAATATCGCTGAAGTTAAATCTTGCATAACCAACTTGTTCATTAAGAAATGTAAGATGAGTAACATCATTAATTGTAACTCCGTCAATCTTAATCTCTCTCATTTCCCAAGAATCACCGCCGTTTATTGTTTTGTATAAATAGTGTTTAAGAGCGTTATCATACTTTGTAAAGTAACCAACGCTCTGATTTAAAAAATCTACATCATTTGTAAAGTTGTCGTCGAAGTAATCCCCATCTCTATCAAAAGTTAACTGAATAGTCCATGACAATCCACCATTCTGCGTTTTCTTAATATAATCTCCAGTAACTATCCATCCAACATTTTCGCTGACAAATTCCATATATGAACTATATGCATTAGTCTCACCGTGGATTTTATATAACCCCGATTGAGCGTTTTGAATTTGCACTAATACAAAAAGAGTAACTATAATTATTCCGAATTTTTTCATTTTTTCTCCATCTAACATTATTATTTTACCAATATCATTTTATTGGTTTTAATAAAACTACCTGCTGTAATTCTGTAAAAATAAATTCCGCTTGATAATTGATAATTGGCACTCGTAAATTGATAATTATAATTACCTGCTAACATTTCTTCGTTTATTAATACTGCAACTTCCTGTCCAAGTGAGTTAAAAATACTTAATTTTACATTCCCATTTGTTGGTAATGCAAATTCAATTACAGTACTTGGATTAAATGGATTTGGATAATTTTGAGAAAGTGAATACTCTACAGGAATTGAGTTTTCCTTTTCAATACCAACAAGCACATTTATTTCATCTGAAAAATCACTTTCTTGTCCTGCTAAATCAGTTGCAGTAATTTTATACTGAATATTTCCATCAAGAACTTCATCATCTATATAAGTAGTATCAATAGTAGTTGCCAGAAATTCACCGTACTTATAAACAGTATAAAAACTAATATCTGATTCTTTATTTTTGTCCCATTTTAATTGTGCATCCAACCCACTATATGGCACATAAGATAATAATCCAGTTGGTTTCGCTGGCGGTAGATCTCCTGCTATAAACATGAATTCTTCTGAACGAATATTATTTACCCATCCTTCATCATTTTGGTCAATAATAAAATAATATGTTGAACCAAAATTTAGAGTATCAAGAATAAGAGTGTGTTCAAGAACTAAACCAGATTCTTCTATTACTTCATATGGATATCCATTTGTTGCATCATTTTCTGCATAGAAAATAAATCCAGTAGCTGGGACTGTTGTTTTCCATGTAACTTTTGTTTGTGTATCATTGAGAATTGTAATAATAATATCTGTAATTTCAAAAGCTGATGGTTCTTCTTTTCCAATGTATATTTTTCGAGATGGATTTCCATCGACCAAACATTGATAAACACCATTGTTTGATGAATTTAAACCATTATTAAAATTAAATAATTGAGAATTTGCATCTGGAATATCAACTCCATCTTTTTGCCATTGGAAATTTGTTCCCGTTAACATTGCATCTAAAACAACTTTCCCAGTCCATGAAGAATCATTTGGAATTAAAATATTTTGGTCATCAATGCCATTTAGTTTTGTTTCAATGTTTGACCATTGATTTCCATTATGTAAAACATTTCCAGTTATAGATAAATACAATGTACCTGATTGTGAATTGATAATATTTCCATAGTTTTCAATATCACCTAGAATTGATATGCTATCAGAACCAGAATATGAGAGCAGATTTCCATTATCGATTACAATAGTACCTCCTGATAAAACAGTGCTTTCATCACAAGTTAAATATCTTATTTTTGCATTATTTATCGTTGTATTTTCCCCTACATGAGCAAATGCTATTTCTGAATTATTTGCATTCACATTTATATTTTTTAACAGATTGTACCATTGATATGTTGTATAAAATAAACTGTTTGAGGCCAAATTTAGTAAGCCTGTATTAAAATCTACGGTAACTGTTCTATCCTTAAAAATTAAATCCCCTTTGGTTATATTCACAACTGTATTTGAATCTGTGGCTTTAAATTGTGTTGTTGAAATAGAATCAGACACTGAAAAATTGCATGTCCCAGAAAAAATAATTGCTTTATTATTCAATTTTCCATTGCTAATAAATGTACTATTATCTTTTTGATTAAGAAATAAACCATTATCTGTAGTTGCATCATAAATATTTCCATTATTTGTAAATGTTCCGTCAATAAATATTCCTCTATCACCATTGTACCAAATACTTCCACTGTACCAATCCACTAAGTTTCCCTCAAATGTTGTTTCTCCTTCAAATATTACAAGGTTTTCACCTCCATTATCAGTGGGATCACCACCAGATACAAAGGTGCCTATTAGATTTGCATTTGATATTATTGTATTTTTTGCTCCTCCAAGATAATTTCCCAAATAACCAATGGAACCAGATTGAGTGCTAATTATATTGTTGTTAACTTCTATTTTACCAGAAAGTATTTGGGCATTAACTAAAACCAAATTATTTGGATAGGGATTTGATGATGGCAATATTAGTTTTGAACCAGCTAAATTTATTTGTCCACTTACTATTGCAAGACTATCAACAATTAAACTACCCAAATCATCCAAAAACCTTGTTTCACCAAGATACAAGGTGCTATCATTCAAAGATCTAATATGGTGTGAATGCTCAGCTTTATTTGGATTCCAATCCATATCAGAAAATGAAGTATGTGTAAAATGAAATGAGCCATTATTAATAATATCACCCATAATGTATAATCTTTGATATTGCGAAATATAATGACTTTTAGTAGTACCATTATTATAAAAATCCCCCCCAATTTCTAACCAAAAATCATGTGAGGGACTAATAGTTCCATTGTTAATTAAATCATTTTTAATTCTAATTGAGCCACTAACTACAGCACTGCCGTAATTGTCCAAAACCCCACCAGTGCTTATTGTTAAATTTAAACATTCTGCGTCAACATAAGTACCAGAACTCGCAATCACATAATGTGATATAGTAACATTTGAGTTTGAATCTGGAATTGCAGTTGCATTTGGATCTGCTGACCAAGTTAAAGGGTCGTTCCAATTACCATCTTTAACAGAAATAAACTGAGCGTTTATTTCATTAATCGTAATTATCAAAAATAAAACTAAAAAATAAGAAGTATACTTTTTCATTTTTTCTCCATAAAACATAATTAATAGTGTTTTAAATACTAGCTTAAAAAAGTTTTATCAGATTATTACAAGCTAAAGAATAAGTTCTATCTCCTATTTTATTAGAACAATAATTCCCCAATTTTAACAAGACAATTGGGCTTCTTAAATATGGCACTAATATCTTATTAACAAAGTTTGTACCAAATAAACTAATAAGAATCTGGTACAGAAACAACTAGCATTCGATACAAATCACAATAAATGTATTTCTAATTATCAACATTGATGACCTAACAGGCAACACACTGCAAATGCTAAATTTATTTAAACCTGTCTATTTAACTTATTAAAAATTGTTTCACAAAACCTAAAAAAACAATATTCGCTAGCATTTTTTTAACAAGTGCTTAAGAATAAGAAGAATTTGTACATTTATATTTTTATTATTGTTATTAAAATAATTGGTTTGATTAGTTAAAAAATTATTTAACATTTTATTAAATTAATATAATTGTAGATGAACATTATAAATACAACTCTCCAGGTTTTTTTTACGCTTTTCATAATTCAAATTTTTACTCTGCAACATGCAAAAGCTCAACATACTTTAAGTGACACTTTAATTATTAATAGCCTTATTAAAGATGCTGATTCAGTTATGGTAAATAATCCAAAACTTGCTATAAGTTTAGCGGATAGTGCATCTGTAATTGCGAATGAACTAAATGTTGAAAAATTTAACAATTTATGTTTGCGAAAATTAACTGAATCGTATTATGCCCTTGGAAAATATCAAAAAGTAATAAATAATTTATTCATATTATTGAAAGTATATGAAGCAAATAAAGATAGTGCCCAAATAGCTTTGTGTAATAATGATATAGGTACTGCTTATACTGACTTACAAGAATACTCACTAGCTTTATCATATTTATATAAAGCTATGGTTTATTATGAAAATAAAGTAGACGACAAAGATAAAGCTACTACAATAAGTAATATTGGATATACTTACTTATCAATGAAGGATTATGACGATGCCCTTCCTTATTTTCAAAAAGTTTTGCCAATTTTTACAAAATTGGATTATCAAATTGGTGTATATACTACAAATAATAACATTGGTAGAACTTTGGTGGGTCAAAAAAGGTATACTGAGGCAATACCCTATTTCAAAACTGCTTTAAGTATTAATACAAAACTAAATCAAAAAGACGGCATGGCAATGACAATTAATCATTTAGGGTTAATTGACTATTATTTAAAAAATTATGATGAGGCAATAGTTTATTTTCAAAAAGCTGCAAAAATTCGAAAAGAGATTGGCAACATGAATGCTTATTTTTATTCGATGAACAATATAGCTTACATCACAAATCTAAAAGGAAAACCGAAGAAAGCTATTGAAATATATGAAAATCTGCTTGCTGAGACAGATCCAGAAAATGATAGCGATGCAATTATAATGCTATTAACAAATATGAATAAGAATTATGCTTCCATTGGTGAATATGACAAGGCATATGAAACCCTTCTTAAATGTACTGAATTAAAAGATAAGTATTTCGACATAGAAAAGAACAAACAAATTGAAGAACTTAAAGTTGAATTTGAAACGGAGCAACACATTTCTGAGATTAATAACTTAAAAGAATTAACCAGCATTCAAGAGGAATCACTTAATCGGAAACAAATGATAATTTTGCTGTTAATTGGTTCATTCCTTTTAGTTGCGGGACTTGGTTACTTAGGAATTACGCGATACCAATTAAAAACAAAGCAAAAGTCAATGGAATTAGAGCAAAAATTACTCCGCTCGCAAATGAATCCACATTTTATTTTCAATTCCCTATCGGTAATTCAAGGATATATTTTTAAAGGATCTGCAAATGAAGCTGTAACTTATCTATCAAATTTTGGAAAATTAATGCGTAACATTTTAGAAAATTCACGTGAAGAATTTGTTTTACTCGAAAAAGAAATTGAAACATTAAAACATTATCTCAAACTTCAGAATTTAAGACATGATGGCATAATCAACTACACAATTGAAATAGATGAAAATTTGGGATTAGATTCTGTGCGTGTTCCACCAATGCTTGCTCAACCATTTATTGAAAACTCAATTAAACATGGAATGAATGAAGAAAACAAATTTAATATTCAAATAAAGTACACCAAAAAAGATGACAAAATGAAATTAGTAATTGAAGATGATGGAATTGGAATTAACAAAATTGATAATAATAAGTCTTCACTTAATAAGCATCAATCTTTGGCAATAACAATTACGCAAAGCCGCTTGCAATTGTTGAGTAAACGAAAAAAAGGAAAATTTAATTTACTTTTAATAGATTTAAGTACAGAAAATACTGATAAATCTGGAACAAGAATTGAACTGGATTTACCATACTTGGAAGAATTTTAATTAGGAAATATATTATGCTGAAAATTTTGATTGTGGAAGATGAAAAAATGACAAGTGAGATGATTGCCCAAATGGTTTCTAGCTCCTTTCCTGATGCTTTAATTGTTGGGCAAGTAGATTCGGTTGCAAACGGTATTTCTGAAATAATTAAACATAAGCCCGATATAATTTTACTTGATATAAATCTTAAGGATGGAAATGGTTTTGAAATTCTAGAAAGAACACAGGACATAGATTACATGGTTGTTTTTATAACAGCTTATTCCGAATATGCTGTAAAGGCATTTAAAATTAGTGCAATAGATTATCTTCTAAAACCAATTGATTTATTAGAGCTTGTAAATGCCATTGAAAAGTGTATAATGCATAAAGAAGTAAATCAACTAAATATAAAATTGAAAACATTATTTTCAAATTTAAAGACAGAATCCAATCACAACAAAAAGATTGTGCTAAAATCAACCGAAAGCATAAATGTTGTTCCAATAAACGAAATTATTAGATGCGAATCTGATAAAAGTTATACCACATTTTATCTAAAAGAAAATAGAAAAATTCTTGTTTCAACAACATTAAAAGAATTTGAAAATTTATTAACTGAATATGGATTCTTCCGACCTCACCAATCTCATCTCGTAAATACAAACTATATTGATAGTTTTGAAAAACCTCATGGCGGTTTGTTAATTATGAATGACAAAAGTCGTGTTCCCGTTTCAACAAGAAAACGAGAAGCATTGTTCAATCTTTTCAATAATTTGTAATTTAAAGTTGTAATTTTTTCAGGTTTAACAATTCTCAACAACTAAACTTCTAAATTCTTAATTATAAGAATTTAGAAGTTTTTCGTCTTTTTATAATTATTCTTAATTGTATAAATTTTACTTTTCCACCTACTAATTTTCTGTCAGTTTAACCCAACAAACGTGACAAATAGGTTTGTTTTAACATTTTTTTAGATAATTTAAATTAAACTCAACCCAATAATTATGACAACATCCAACAGATTTTTGCCTTTTTACTTTTAGTGAAATTCCATCAAATAATTGGCACACGAATTGTCTTTCAAAAGCAAACAGAAAAATTAAAGGAACTATAAATGCATAATAAACTTTTTGAAAAATATGATCGTGGCAATAGAAGTCACTTAATTGGACTACTTCAAGATGTTCAAGATGTTTATGGATATATTCCAGAAATAGCAATGATTGATATTGGTGAGTTTTTAGAACTTCCAACAAGTTCTGTATTTGGAGTAGCTACCTTTTATAATCAATTTAGATTAACACCACTTGGTAAAAATGTAATAAATGTTTGCAGAGGAACCGCTTGTCACGTAAAAGATTCTGCTAATATACTTTTTGCTCTTGAAAACGAACTTGGAATTAAAGTTGGAATGACAACTCGCGATAAGGAATTTACTATTGAACAAGTTGCTTGCATTGGAGCTTGCAGTATTGCGCCAGTTATTAGTATTAATGGAGAATATTTTGGAAGGCTAAAAACTAAAGATATTCCAAAATTGATTGCAGAATTTAAGAAAAAAGATGAAATGGTTGAAAATATTGAAGGTGAAGAATGAAATCGTTTATAGATTTAGTTTATTGTGAAGAATGTGGCAAAAGTCATACTAATAGTTCCACTTTTATATCCAATTGCAGAAACGGATTATCTTGCAATCATAATCCACAAACAAACGAAGAAATTATAAAATTAAATAATATCTTAACGTATAAAGAACACTCAATTCCAATTATTTTTATTGGAATGGGTACTTGCGGACTTGCATCAGGTGCAAACAAAGTAAAGAAAGCAATTGAACAAGAATTGTTAAAACTTAATATTGACGCCACTATTGTTCCAACTGGCTGTATTGGTTATTGCGCAAAAGAAGTAATTGTGGATATTAAATTGCCAAATAAGGATAGAATCTCTTATTGTGAAATAACTCCTAGTGATGTTCCTCAACTAATTAAAAGAACGCTTGTTGATAAACAAATATATATTCAAAAACTACTAGCAACATTTGGCGCAACTGATGATTATGTAACCAATATTGATGAAATTCCATTCTTTGCTAAACAGCATAAAGTGGTACTCAAAAATTGTGGAATTATAAATCCTACTTCTATTGATGAATACATTGCAAGTGGTGGATTTACTGCTCTAGAAAATATTTTAAATAATATGACCCCAAAAGCTGTGGTTGATGAAGTGATTAAATCTGGCTTGCGCGGAAGAGGCGGAGGTGGATTTCCAACTGGGAAAAAATGGGATTTCGCGCTAGCACAAAAATCTGACGCAAAATATATTATTTGTAATGCCGATGAAGGCGATCCTGGTGCCTTTATGGACAGATCAGTTTTGGAAAGCGACCCGTTTAAATTGATTGAAGGAATGATAATAGCAGCCTATGCAATTGGTGCAAGTCATGGATATATTTATTGCCGTGCAGAATATCCGCTTGCAATTGAAAGACTTGAAAATGCAATTATAAAATGCGAAAAATATGGATTAATTGGTGAATCTATACTAGGAAGTGATTTTAATTTAGAGATTAAAATCAAAAAAGGGGCAGGCGCTTTTGTCTGTGGAGAGGAAACAGCTTTAATCGCTTCCATTGAAGGAAAGCGTGGAATGCCTAAACCTCGTCCCCCTTTTCCAGCAGTCTCTGGTCTTTGGGGAAAGCCAACCATTATTAACAATGTTGAAACGTTATCAAATATAACTAGCATTATTAATAAAGGAGCCGATTGGTATTCATCAATTGGAACTGAAAATAGCAAAGGTACAAAAGTGTTTGCTATGAGTGGAAAAATAAAATACTCAGGATTAGCAGAAGTTCCAATGGGAACAACACTTGGTGAAATAGTTTTCAACATTGGCGGTGGAGTTCCAAATAATAAGAATTTTAAAGCTGTTCAAATTGGTGGTCCTTCTGGAGGCTGTCTTCCAGTAGAAGTTATGGATACACCAGTTGATTATGAATCGTTAAAAGGAGTTGGTGCAATGATGGGCTCTGGCGGTTTCGTAGTAATGGATGAAGACACTTGTATTGTTGATCTTGCAAAATTCTTTTTACAATTTATTAAAAATGAATCGTGCGGAAAGTGCGTGCCTTGTCGTGAAGGAACAACCAGAATGCTCGAAATTATTGAGCGCATTTCTACAAAATATGGTGATGGAGATCCTCTCAATGAATTATTGCGTTTCAAAGGAATTATTCATCTAGAAAGATTAGCTGGAGTTATTCAAGATACTTCACTTTGTGGATTAGGACAATCAGCTCCAAATCCAGTATTATCGGGCTTAAGATATTTCCGTGAAGAATATGAAGAGCATTTATTTGAACGAAAATGCACAGCTAAAGTTTGTAAAGAAATTTTAACCTACACAATTGACCCTAAAATTTGCAACGGCTGTGGTGCTTGTTTGCGTAAATGCGCAACTGATGCAATTATTGGAGTAAAGAAAGAGCCTCATACAATAATCCAATCACAATGCATAAAGTGCGGTGTTTGTCTTGAAACTTGCAGATTTGAAGCAATTTCTGTTAACTGATTTTATTTGGAGAAAAAATGGTAGAATTAACAATAAATAATATAAAAGTTGAAGCTAACGAAGGCGACACAATTCTAGACGTTGCAAAAGCAGTTGGAATAAAAATTCCTACTCTTTGCCACTTGAAAGACCACTTCCCTACTGGTGCTTGCAGAATGTGCGTTGTTGAAGTTGAAGGAATGCGTGGATTAACTCCTTCTTGTGCTTATCCAGTTCAAAACGGAATGGTTGTGAAAACAAACACAAGCCGAGTTATTACTGCTCGAAAAACAATTGTGGAATTATTAGTTGAAAACCATCCACAAGATTGCCTAATTTGTGTTAGAAACAAAAATTGCGAACTTCAAGATCTTTCCAACATTTATGGTTTGCGCGAGCACAGATATTGTGGCGAAAAGAAAAATCATGCAATAGATATTTCAAGTGCCTCAATGGAACGCGACCCCGCAAAATGTATTCTTTGTGGAAGATGCGTTAGAACTTGCGCCGAAGTGCAAAAAATTGGAGCTATCGATTTTACCAATAGAGGCTTTATCAGTAACGTTACTACTCCTTATAACAAAGGACTTAATGTAAGCGATTGTATTTTATGCGGACAGTGTATTCTGGTCTGTCCAACAGCCGCATTAAGAGAAAAAAGCCATACCAAAGAAATTGAAAATGCAATACAAAATGAGCGCAAACATGTCTTTGTTCAAGTTGCTCCTGCCGTTAGAGCATCGCTTGGTGAAGAATATAATTTGCCATTAGGTACAAATGTTACTGGAAAAATTGTAAGTGGGCTTCGTCGTTTAGGATTTGAGAAAGTTTTTGACACTAACTTTGCCGCTGACTTAACAATTATGGAGGAAAGTACTGAACTAATAAATAGAGTTACGAATGTTGGAACTCTTCCAATGTTTACAAGCTGTTGCCCGGGATGGGTTAAATATATTGAACAAAATAAACCAGAATTGTTAAAGCACGTTTCATCTTGTAAATCTCCACATGAAATGGAAGGAGCTGTTCTTAAAACTTACTATGCGGCAAAAATGAACATAAATCCAGAGGATATTTACGTTGTTTCTGTAATGCCATGCACAGTAAAGAAATATGAATCCGAGCGTCCAGAATTATCCGAAAACTATCTTGCGGATGTTGATGCAGTGCTTACAACTCGAGAACTTGTGCGTATGTTTAGAATGCATGGAATTGAATTTGAAGATTTAAATGACGATGATTTTGATAATCCTCTTGGCGAATCGAGCGGTGCTGCGGCTATTTTTGGAACTTCTGGTGGAGTTATGCAAGCAGCGCTTAGAACTGCTTATTTTACATTAACGGGTCACAATTTGGATGAATTAAATTTTGAAGAATTGCGCGGAAATGCTGGCATTAAAGAAAGCACAGTTAATATAAATGGACTTGAAGTTAAAATTGCTGTGGTAAATGGAATTGGAAATATTGGAAATATTTTGGATGAAATTGTTGAAGGCAAATCGCCATATCATTTTATTGAAGTTATGGCGTGTCCTAATGGTTGTATTAATGGTGGCGGTCAGCCAATTCATCAAAAAACAGATAAAGTTATTGAGCGTGTAAAAGCTCTTTACAAAATTGATGAAGATGCAAAAAATAGATTATCGCACGAAAATGAATCAATCAAAAAATTATATTCTGATTTTTTTATTGAACCAAATAGCCATTTAGCTCACGAAATTTTGCATACAAATTATGTTAATAGAAAAGAAATTTTGCGTGCAAATGTTCAACCATTAAAATAATTTTAAACTTTTGTCATTCCCGAATGCTCTTATCGGGAATGACAAATTATAAAAGATACCCGCTTAATACATGCGGGAATGATACTTGGAATTTTAAGAAATTTAGATTTAGTAACATCTGATACTAGGAGAAACACAAATGAATATAAAAAAAATATTATTAGTCGATGACGATTTTGACTTAATTGAGCAAAATAAGTTAATTCTTGAATCAAAAGGTTTTGAAGTTGTTACAGCAGAATCTGCAGAAAAAGGATTTAGACTTTTTGAAAAAGAACTTCCCGATGCTTGCGTAGTTGATTTAATTATGGAACATCACGATTCTGGCTTTATACTTTGTTACAAAATTAAAAAAACAGCCCATGGAAAGAAAATTCCTGTAATAATTCTAACTTCCGCAGCTTATGAAACTGGATACAAATTTAGCACATCAACTGAAGAGGAAAAAAGTTGGATTAAAAGTGATGGAATACTAAATAAACCAATAGTAGTTGAAGAATTAATATCTAAATTTGAAAGTTTTTACAATAAATAACACTAAAAGGTTTTTTGATGGCTTCTATTTTAATTATTGATAACGAGCACCCAATTAGAAAAGATATTTATGACTATCTTAAACGTGATGGTTATAGTATTACAACTACTATGAACGGCGCAGAAGGAATTCAATTGGCAATTTCAAATGATTTTGAATTTGTAATGATTGAGCAAGAATTATCAGATTATAATGGCTTAAAAGTGTTGCAATCCATTACTAGAGTTAAACCAGAAACTGCTTGTTTTATAATTGCAAATCAACCTAGTTTTGAAATTGCTGTTGAATCGGCAAATCTAGGTGCCTGCAGCTATATTCCAAAACCTCTTTCTTATGAAGGTCTAAGTTTTCAACTATCAAAAGGGGCAAAACATCGTCAACTTTTTATTGAAGCAAGAAATTTACGAAAGGAAAGATATAACAACCTTCTTGAATTATCACGCGAAAAAAGCATGTTTAAAACTGTGCTAAACTCAATAAATGGTGGCGTTTTAGTAATAAACTCAAAGGGTGAGTTGGTTTATTTTAATAACGCTTCACTTGTTAATTTAAATCTGGAAAATCTTGAACCAGGCGAACAAATTCTTACAAAACTACCTAAACAGATAATAAAACAAGTATCCGAATATTTACTTGCAAATAAATACACATCAAAAGTAAGTGAAATTGAATTAGAAATTATTCCACACAACAAATTATATATTCAATCAGTTTGTTCACACATTCCTCGAAGCACCGATAATTTTTCAGGTGTTGTGCTTGTAACTAGAAATATAACTCAAAAACGCGAAATTGAGCAGGTAAAATCACAATTTGTTTCAATGGTTGCTCACGAGCTAAAATCGCCTTTAGTTGCTGTTGAAGGATTTTTGCAAATAATGCAAAATCCCGAAATTAAACTTACCGAAGAGAAAAAAGATGACTTTATAAAGCGAAGTTCTGAGCGAGTAAAAAGTCTGTTTCAATTAGTAAATGACTTATTAGACATTTCCAGAATGGATAAAAAGGAAAAGTACCGCGAATTAGAAGTCTTGAATTTTTCCGAAATAGTACAATCTACTGTTAGTTTGTTTGAATTAGAATGTAAAAGTAAAAATATTTCTGTAAAAATAGATGCTGAAGAAAATTTGCCAATGATTAAGGTTGAGCGAGTAGAAATTTCTCGAGTTGTTAGCAACTTAATAAGCAATGCAATAAAATATAACAAAAACGATGGCGAAATTGTAATTTCACTTTCTGGCAACGAAAACTATCTAAATTTTACAATTTCAGATAGCGGAATTGGAATAAAGGAAGCCGACAAGCCAAAAGTATTTCAAGAATTTTTTAGAGCGCTTAATAAGCAAACACGAAATGTTAGCGGAACTGGACTTGGATTAACAATTGTAAAAAGAATTGTTGAAAGTTACCACGGTAAAATACAGTTTGAAAGTGAATATGGAATAGGAAGCAAATTTTTAATAAAACTTCCAATTTTTAAAAACTAACCTGCCAATTCAATTTTTTTTCTTTCCAGGGCTGGTGAGGCTGTTTTGAGTCAACCTTGATTGTTCTCGAAAGCAATAAATTATCATTATTCAGTGAACATTTCATTTAGCACTTTGTGCAATTTTATCTGAGTTTTTCTATTTAGAAAATCAATTTTAGTTATAAGTCGCAGTTTGTCAACAGTTCTAATTTGGTCTAATACTATTTGTCCCTCTTTTCCTTGAACTTGACAATTTATCCTTGTTGGGTAGTTTCTTTGAGTTGATGTAAGCGGAGCGATAATAACTGTTGAAATATTTCGGTTCATTTCATTTGGGGAAATTATTACACAAGGGCGAGTCTTTTTTATTTCGCTTCCAATTGTTGGGTCTAAATTAACTAAATAGACTTCATATCTTAGAAATTCCATCACCAAGTCCACTCCTCATTATCCCAAGAATTTTGAGAAGATAAAATTTCATTGTCAAACAATTTGTCATCATTGTTTTTTGACATATTCTGAAATGCTAAATCCCAATTATTACGGACTTCGGGTACAGATTTTATTATTATTGTATCATCTTTGATTTGTAACTCAACTTCATTTTTAATCCCACTTTGATCAATAATTGATTTTGGTATTCTGATACCTCTTGAATTTCCAATTTTTACAATTTTTGTTATCATTACTTTCTCCAAATATTGGTGTATACAAAGTAATTACTTTTGGGTTAAAAAACAAGAAGAGAATTGAAAATTGAGAATGCAAAAAATATTGTCGTTTACTTTAGAGGCTGTGTGATAATTCAGTTTTTTAGAAAAAATGTTTCGAATTCACTTTAAAAACGAAACCATAATTTGCTTTACACCCTATTTTCAAACAACCTCTTTAGTAAACGGACAAAATAAAATGCAAAAAGAGTCTCCCCAAAATAGTTTTTAAAAAGCCCGTCTTTTCTGAAAGGCAAAAAACCAAAAAAGCCCAACTTTTTAAAAGCTTTGCCTTTATTTTTCAATTGCTAAAAGTTGGGCTTTTTTATCTCGAAAGTTGGTTTTAGTTTTTCAATTGGCAAGGAACCAAAAGCCCAACTTTTTGAAAGCTTTGCTTTTATTTTTCAATTGTTAAAAGTTGGGCTTTTTTATCTCGAAAGTTGGTTTTAGTTTTTCAATTGGCAAGGAACCAAAAGCCCAACTTTTTGAAAGTGTTGCTTTTATTTTTCAATTGTTAAAAGTTGGGCTTTTCTATCTCAAAAGTTTGTTTTAGTTTTTCAATTGGAAAGAAACCAAAAGCCCAACTTTTTGAAAGAGTTTGCTCTTAATTTTCAATTGTTAAAAGTTGGGCTTTTGTAATGATTATATTTTCTAAAAAGTTGGGCTTTTCCAGAGTGAACTTCCGACTTACGAATATAATGTCGTCCCGCTGGGACTTAGTGTTTCTTTTATCCTTTCATTTTACCATAATTTCACCCCGCTGGGGTTATAAAATATACATTTACAAGTTTTTGCTAAAAAAAATTCCCGCAATCTCCACCAATTAAAGCAATATTACCAAAATAGAATTGCGCTTTGTGACAAGATTGCTGGAATTTGGCGAAAATTTAACATTTTGAACTCCCAATTTTCGACTTTCGACTCTCAATTTTTCACTTCTCACGTTTGCCTTTTCACCTTTCACAATTTCCGTTTTTTCTCGCATTCTTTAAAAGCCACCCAAATTATACAGTGTGATTATTTACAACTTTTATTTCTATGTGACAGCCTAACGCTTCCGCATATTTTTTTATTGTTGCTATTGAGGGAGAATGTTTACCGCTACTTAGCGATGCTTCCAATCTCGTAATTGCTGGTGATTTTGTTCCCATTTTTTCAGCAATTTGTGCCTGACTAAGCCCGGCTTTCTTTCTTGCTTTAAGCATTTCTTTTAGTAACATAAACTCAGTTTCTAAAGAATTATATTCTTCTTTAACTAATAAATTTTTTAATGCTTCTTCTTTTAATTCATTATGTGTCATTTTCTAATACCTTATTCATTCTCTTTTTTGCGATTAACAATTCCTTTTTCGGAGTTTTATTTGTTTTTTTTATGAATGAACTTAGCATTACTATTCGCTTACCAACAAGAGTGCAATAAAAAACTCTCGCAATTCCTTCTTTGCTTTTAATCCTAAGTTCGATTAAGCCATCATCAAGAAATCGAGTGTGTGGCATTCCTAAATTTGAGCCAAATTCAATCATCAAGTCAGTTAGTCTTAAATAGCGAGCCAAAAGTCCGCTTGGCAAAGAAAGGATTTCTTTTTCAACAGCACTACTATAATATTCTATCGTCCAATTCATAGCTGAAATATAACATATATGTTACTTTTATACAAATAAGTTTAGTTTAAACATTGCCTTTGAAAGTAGAATTTAAGTGCCAGTGGCAAAAAATATTATGTTAATTTTAAACCAAAAATTCCCAACTTTTTTGATACTTTGAAGCAAAAAAAGCCTAACTTTTTTGAAAGTGTTGCTTTTATTTTTCAATTGTTAAAAGTTGGGCATTTTTATTCTAGCAAGAGTTGAACTTTTTACAAGAATTTTTCTCTAAAAAGTGCTTTAAATAGCATTTAATTATCACATTCATTATTTTAACATCCATCCATCATTTAGGATAATAAATTAAATGCCATTCCGAGAAAAAGCATATAAAGACTATTCTTATCACCTCTACAACAGAGGTAATAATTACGAAAATATTTTCTTCGAGGAAAAGAACTATTACTTTTTTCTTAAAAAAATTACTGAATATTTCGAAGACAAAATCGAGATTATTGCTTATACACTTATGCCAAATCATTATCATTTTATAATTAAACCTAACATTGATGATTATTTAGAAAAAGCTATGCAGAAGTTTTCGACAAGCTATACCAAAGCTATTAATAAATCGCAAGGTAGAGTTGGACATTTGTTTCAAGGTAGTTATAAAATCAAATTAGTTCCAGAAAACAATTATTTACTGCATCTTTCAAGATACATTCATCTAAATCCAGTTCGAGCAAATTTAGTAAGAAATCCAGAAGATTGGAAATTTTCTAGTTATCGCGATTTTGTTGAGTTGCGTAGCAGTCCATTTTTGAAAAAGTCTATAATAACCAACCAGATAGATGATTATAAAGATTTTGTGAATACTTTTAATGATGAACAAAATTACTTTGTAAATAAATTGTTGTTTAAATAAAAAACAAAAAACCCAGCTTTTTAAGAAGCAATGCAAAAAATGCAAAAAGCCCAACTTTACTAAAAAGTTGGGCTTTTACAGTTTTGATTTATAATTTCACCACTATGGGGTTAAAAAAATACATTTGTAAGTTTTTGTTAAAAAATAATTCCAGCCTCCCGATTTTCACTTTTCACTTTTCACATTTGCCCTTTCACTTTCTCTTAAAAAAACATTCTCAAAACAATTACTCCAAGAGATATTGTAAAAATTGAGCCAAAAGTTGAAATTGTGATTATATTTCCACTCATTTTTGAGTTACTTCCCATTGCTTCTGCCATTACAAAAGACGCGACTGCTGTTGGAGTTCCCATTAAAATGAATAAAATTAGAAGGTCTTGATCGGTTAATCCAAGCAAATGTCCAACTATCACTGAAATAATTGGAAAAAGTATAATTTTATAAGCCGAAGCAATAAATGCAAGCGGTGATGCGGTTATTAGTTTTTTCAAATCGATTGAAGCCCCAATTCCAATTAAAGCCAACGGAAGCGCAATATCGCTTAAATATTCTAAAGTTATTGAAAGTGATTCGGGAATGGTTATTTTAAAAACGGAAAACGGAACTGAAAAATATGCAGCAATAATTAGAGGATTTTTTCCAATTTCTTTAAATGTGCTTAATAATTTATCATTGCTTGCTTGTTGCATTGGTACTGTAAGTGCAATTACTGCCAAAACGTTAAAAATTGGCATTACAAATGCTAATAACATTACTGCTTTTCCAAGATGCGCACTATCAACAATTCCAGAAAGCATTGCCAAACCGACAATTGCAAAGTTACTGCGATAACTTCCTTGAATAAACGCACCTTTATCTTGCGGAGTTTTTGTCAGGTAATTTGCGCTTATCCAACTAATTCCATAAATAAAAAGAATTAGGGCAACCGAAATGCCAATTAAAGATGAGTCAAAAGCAGTACCAATTTCCACGACTGATAATTCTTGAAAAATTAACGCTGGAAGTGAAACTTTGAAAACAAAATTTGATAACTGTTTTACAAAGCTATCAGTTACAACTTTCGTTCGTTTTAAAAACAATCCCAATAAAATTAGCAAGAAAATTGGCAAAACTATGTTAAATAGAAAGATTATATTTTCCATATTAATCGGGAACGGTTACTCTAAACAATATTGAGTTAGTTTTGGAAATGATTGAATAATCGCTCATAATGGATGGAATTAAAACACTTTCACCTTTTTTAATTTGTAAATTGTCGCAAATTATTTCGCCTTCTGTTACAAAAATTATTTCAACTTTGTTGTTTGTTGAAAAATCCAAATCGGTGTTGCTCAAGACTATTTTTTCAACACAAAATTCTTCTGCCGAGACTTTATATTCGGTTATGTTGCTGTCACAAATTTTTCCAATTAGCTCGGGTTTGCCAAATTGATAAGTTAAAATGTTCGCAAGCTGCTCAATATCCTTAAATTTTGGAGTTAAACCAGCGCGCACAACGTTATCGGAATTTGCCATACATTCAACGATATTTCCTTTTAAATATGCGTGCGGAATGCCCGCTGGAGTATAAATTGCTTCGCCAGATTTAAGATTTACAACATTTAGGAAAAATAAAACGAACAATCCAATATCAATTCCGTATTGTTGGAAAAGGATAATAAATAATTCTTCATCTTCGGATTGTTCACTTATTAGCTCAATTTGGGCTTTTATTGATAAAATCGCATTTCGCAATTCGTTAACTTCCAACGATTTTTTCATCAAAGCTGTGAACAATTTTTTCAATCCATTCTGCGATTTATCTTTTGTAAACTCATTGAATTCTTCACTTCCAACAAAATTTATTAATTGTGGATAAAGCAGAAAATTAGCTTCAATTTCGTTTAAAGGACGAAATCCGACAAGAGCCTTTAGAAAATCGAGTGCAATTGCAACTTCTGGTTTGTGATTATCGTCTGGATAATTCTGAGAATCATTCTTATGCAATTGATCCGCTTGCAATTTATTTGGATGAGTCTGAATTGAAAGTGCTTGATTTGCAGAGAGAATTTTCAAAAGAAACGGCAATTTATTCCCAAATTTTTTAGCAACCTTTTCGCCCAAAATCTCTTTTGGACATTTCTCGATTATTGTTTCTAAATTTATCGCTTTTCCGTCCATCAATATTTCAGAACTAAGTTTTGGATGACTTCCAATCCAAACTTCAGCATAAGGCTTTTCCTCTGCTTCAAATCCTAATAATTTTGGAATAAAAGCATTTTTACCTTTTGTTCCCCACTCATAATTTTGGACGTAATTAACTAGTTTATATGGTTTTTGTTTTATCATTGTCATTTAATATTTATAATTTATTTTCAATCCAAAATCATTATTGTTAAAATCAACACAAGGTATTTTAAGATCAAGGTTATCAGAATTTTTATTCAAAAGTACAAATCCATTTATAGGATTTGAAAGAATATTTGCAATGTCATTTTCATAGAAACGGATTTCATGTCTGCCATGAGTAATAGTTTCGTCAACAGAAGTAACAAATTCAAAGTTAAGTTTAATGTTTTCTACTGTAAAAATAGAATCTGCGTCAAACCAGTCAAGTGTATCGGGGCATTTATAAATATCACAAGCAAGCGTGTATTCACTTGCAACATCTCCAGAAAATAATCCACTTAAATAACTTACCAAATTATAGTTGCTGCCAAGTTTTGCGCCATCGGGTTGAAATTTTATTAGCGAAATATTTTGGTTTTTTCTAACAGCTCTAGCTTCATCAACCATATTGTAAATTATATACACATTCTGCTCAAGAATTTCATCTTTGGAAAGAGAAAGTTCTTTTTCAAATGAATTAATATTATAGCTGGTACTTTTAAAACGGATATAATATTCACTAGCTTTTAGATTAGGAAATTCAAACATTCCGTTTGCGTCAGCTTTTGCATAAACTCTTGAATTATTAGCTATATTATACAATTCAACAGTAGCACCAGCTCCTATAGTTCCATCAAAAAACAAAACTGCACCAGTAATTGTAGAATTTGCTGGTACTGGTTCCGTTGAGTTTTCCTTACATCCTAATTGCATAACTATTAACAAAACAAATAGACAATAACTAAATAGCCCAAATCTTCGCATACTTTAGTAACTCCAATGATTCAACGCATTATTTTTTAAATGTAATATTCGTTGAAAATTTATAAATTATTTATAATGCTAAATTAGTGAATATTTTGGAAAATATTTATGGATTTATATCAAGAAACTAAAGCAAACACAATGCAAATTTTACTTTATTATTTAGTGAGATTATCAAATATTTTGCAATATTAATATTTTGAATAACACAAATACCTTGTATATTTATTCAAAATAAAAGTGAATTAATAAAATAGTATTTGACATACTTTATTAAGATTTTATATATTGCATACCATAATGAAAAACTTATTAAACATATCAACTTTAAACAAAAACAACAACTGGGCTTGGTGGCAGTTCATCCTATAATTATATCGCTCAGTGAAAAATAGAAATAATAGATTTAAAAACCCTTCCTATCGCTGAGAAGGGTTTTTTTTATAAAATAATAGTTGCCATTCCGTGATGCTTCAACACGGAATCTAAGTAAGTTGCAGAGATTCCCGCTTAAAGATTGCCCCGAAAAAAACTTGGGACAGGCGGAAATGAAGAAAATACTTTTGGAAAACAAATATGAAAAAAGAAGAATTTAAAATACTTGCAAATGAATTTAACGTAATTCCAGTTTATGAAAGAGTAACTGGCGATATGTTAACTCCAGTTCTTGCGTTTCTAAAATTAAGAGAAAAAGAGAAGTTCTGTTTTTTGCTTGAATCGGTTGAAGGAATTGGCAGACTTGCGAGATATTCGTTTATAGGAAAAGATCCGCATAAAATAATTTCCAACCGAAATAGAAAGCTGAAAATCTATTCAAACAATAATGATGAAGTTTTGGATGAAAATCTTTTTGATTATCTGAAAACAGAAATTGCTTCGTATAAATTTCCTATTATTGAAGATTTACCCGATTTTACTGGTGGAATTGTTGGCTACATCGGTTACGAAAACATATCTTTAATTGAAGATAAACTCAAATTTGATAATCACGAAAACTCCGAAACTCCAGATTCAATTCTTGGAATTTTTAACACAATAATTGCGTTTGACCATTACAAACATCAATTATTAATTATTTCAAATGTACATTTAAATGGCAATTCTGATTTGGATGTGGAGTTTGAAATAGCAAAACAAAAAATTGCGAAAGTAAAAGCAGAATTAACAACTCCAATAAGTTATAAATCAGATTTTAGTTTTGAGCTTGAAGAAGATAATGATTTTAATTCATCCAAATTTTTTGATGTTGTTGAAAAAGCAAAACAAAATATTTACAACGGTGATGTTTTTCAGTTGGTTTTATCCAAACGATTTACTGCCGATTATAAAGGTGATTTGCTAAATCTTTATCGTGCATTAAGAATTATAAATCCCTCGCCATATATGTACTTTATGGAATTGCCCGAAGAAATTACTGTAGTTGGAACTTCACCAGAAGATTTGATAAAAGTGCAAAATAGAAAAGCAAGTATTCTGCCCATTGCCGGAACACGCAAGCGTGGTAATACTAATGAAAAAGATTTAATGTTAGAAAAAGAATTACTCGCTGATCCAAAAGAACTTGCAGAACATATTATGCTTGTCGATTTAGCCCGAAACGATTTGGGCAGAGTTTGCAAGTTTAAAACTATCGACATAAAAGATTACATGAACATACATCGTTTCTCGCATGTAATGCATATTGTTTCAAGAGTTGAAGGTGAATTGGAAGAAGATAAAGATTCAATAGATGCATTCAAAGCTGCATTTCCGGCTGGAACTGTTTCAGGTGCGCCTAAAATTAGAGCAATGGAATTAATTAACGAATACGAAAATAGTTTGCGTAATATTTATGCTGGAGCAGTTGGATATATCGATTTTCGCGGAAATCTTGATATGTGTATTGCAATCCGTACTCTTTTTGCAATTAAAAATAAAATTCACTGGCAAGCTGGTGCTGGAATTGTAGCTGATAGTAAACCAGAATTGGAGTTGAAAGAAATAAATAATAAAGCCGCAGTACTTTTGAAAGCTTTAGAGTATGCAGGAGAAATTGATGAACCAAATAGATAAATTGAGTGAATTAAGAATTTTAGTGATTGATAACTACGATTCATTTACGTTTAATCTTGTGCAGCTTATTGGAAAGTTTACACAAAATATTATTGTAAAACGAAATGATAAAATTACTTTAGAAGAGATTGCTGAAATAAATCCAGATAAAATTGTAATTTCACCTGGACCTGGAAGACCTTCGGATTCTGGAATTTCAATTGATATTCTTAAAACAATTGGCAAACAAACTCCAGTATTAGGCGTGTGCCTTGGGCATCAAGCAATTGGTGAAGTTTTTGGAGCTAAAGTTGTAAATGCTCCAGTGTTAATGCACGGAAAGTCCTCCGAAGTTGAACATAATGGAACTGGAATTTTCAAGGATGTAAATCCTAATTTCAATGCTGGAAGGTATCATTCGTTGGTTGTAAGTTCAGATTCCATTCCAGACGATTTAGAAATAACATCCTTGACAAAGGATAAAATAATAATGGGAATTAAACATAAAAAGTATCCAATTGAAGGAATTCAATTCCACCCAGAATCAATATTAACTCCAGAAGGTGAAACAATAATTAAAAACTGGTTAGAACAATGATTAAAACAACATTAAATAAACTGTTCGAAAAAGAAGATTTAACATTTTTGGAAGCCGAAGAAATTGCTAATTTGTTGATGAATGGCAAAGTTAACGGTTCGCAGACTGCATCTTTATTGACTGCATTGCGTATTAAAGGTGAAACCGCCAATGAAATTGCGGGATTTGCGAATGCTATGAGAAATAATGGAGTGAAAATACTCCACAATTCCAAAAACCTAATTGATGTTTGCGGCACAGGCGGTGACAATTCGGGTTCATTCAATATTTCTACCGCTGCTGCTTTTGTGGTTGCCGGAGCTGGTGTAAATGTAGCAAAGCATGGTAATCGTTCAATAACTAGTATAAGTGGCAGCTCCGACGTTCTAAAGGAACTTGGAGTTAATATTGAACTTACTCCTGAACAATCTAAAAAAGCTTTAGAAGAAATTGGAATTACTTTTTTGTTCGCTCCAATTTATCATCCAGCAATGAAGAACGTTGCTCCAATCCGTTTGGAATTGGGATTTAAAACTATATTTAATGTACTTGGACCGCTTACAAATCCAGCAAGTACAACAAAGCAAATGATTGGTACATTCAATTACGATATTGCTTTTAAAATGGCAGAAGCTGCAAAGATTTTAAAGATGGAAAGAGTAGCATTTGTTTGTACAAATAATCAATATGATGAAATTACACTTACAGAAAGCTCGCAAATTGTTGAAGTTAACGGTGATAAACCAATTACAGTTAGTGAAATAAATGCAGAGACATTTAACTTCCCAAAAATTGTTTTGGGTGATATTAAAGGTGGAACACCGCTTGAAAATGGTAAAATTATATTGGACATTTTTAATAACCAAAGTTCTGTTTCTCAATTTAATGTTGTAATTGCAAATGCCGCGCTGGCTCTTTATACTTCTGGCAAGTATTCTACTTTATCGGAAGCACAGCAAGCTGCTGAAGATTCTATTAAATCTGGCAACGCTTTGGAAAAATTAAATGCATTAATAGATTTTGGTAAATAATAATGATTGATATTTTAGCTCAAATAGTTGAAGTGAAAATTGAGGAAGTGAAAAAGCTTAAACGCGATTTTACCATTTCTCGATTTTCTGATTCTGAATATTACTCAAGTGAATGCTTAAACTTTGAAAAAGCTTTGCGAAAAAAGGAAGCTATTTCTATAATTGCTGAGATTAAAAAAGCATCGCCATCAAAGGGCATTATACGCAAGGATTTTAATCCACTCAAAATTGCTGATATTTATATGGAAAATAATGTTGATGCAATTTCTGTTTTAACAGACGAACAGTTTTTTCAAGGAAATATTTCTTATTTGAATGAAATAGCAAAATATAAATCCGTTCCACTTTTACGAAAAGATTTTATCATAGATGAATATCAAGTTTTTGAAGCCAAAGCAAATGGAGCCGATGCAATTCTTCTTATCTCTGAAATTTTATCCGAAAGCCAGATTGAAGAATTAAGCAAAGCGTCATTTGAGCTTGGCATGAAAGTCCTTTTGGAATTGCATAATGAAAATCAACTTCCAAAAATTGATTTTTCACTCAACAAAATTATTGGAATAAATAACAGAGATTTAACAAATTTTGCAACTGATTTGAACACGACTTTAAAAATCAGCGAACAAATTTCGGCAAATGTCATTTTCGTCTCAGAATCTGGAATAAGTGAACAAAGGAATTTTGACTTTTTGAAAGACACTAAAACAAATGCTGTACTTATTGGCGAACATTTTATGAAAGCAGAAAACATTGCCGATTCGGTGAAAAAGATACAAGAATATTGTTACTATTAATAAATGTAAAATAAACCTCCGAGATTTTAAATACCTCGGAGGTTTGGAATAATTGCAAAAAAACAGTCATTGAAAGGAGTTCGTCTTTTTGAACTACAAAGCAATCTGTTTAATTTTGGAATGATTTTGAAGCGAAACTAACTTTTGTAGATTGCTTCTCCCGATAAATCGGGTTCGCAATGACACACAAAAAACAGTCATTGCGAGGAGTTCGTACTTTGAACGACGAAGCAATCTATTAAATTATGAAACTTTTTGAGATATAAATGAAAATAAAAATCTGTGGAATTACACGAATTGAAGACGCTCAACAATGCGCTAATCTTGGAGCTGATGCAATTGGATTCATCTTTTATCCAAAAAGTAAACGTCATATTGCACCAGAAAATGCAAAAAGTATTTCCCTTTCGCTTCCTCCTTTTGTTCACAAAATTGGAGTATTTGTAAATGAAGAAATTGACGAAGTAAACAGAATTGCATGTTTAGTAAAACTCACTGCTGTTCAATTACATGGCAACGAATCACTTGAATATATTTCACAAATCAATTATCCCGTTATAAAAAGTTTTGGAATTGATGGAGATTTTGATTTTTCCGTTTTAGCAGAGTTTAACAATTGTGGAATTATCTTGGATGTAAAAGACACAATAAATTTTGGCGGTACCGGAAAACAATTCGATTGGAATTTAATTCCAAAAAATATTCGAAACAAAATAATAATCGCTGGTGGAGTTGGCATAAACAACATTGAGGAAATTCACACTAATATAAATCCTTATGGAATTGATATTTCATCTTCCGTTGAAGTTGAGCCTGGCATTAAGGATAAAGACAAACTTGAAAAACTTTTTGAAAAATATAATGAATTAAGGAAAATATAATGTTAATACTGTTAAATCTTGATGCATCTAGACAAGATATAGAAGCTATAAAACGCAAAGTAATTGGTTACAACTGTCAGCCGCACGAAATTCCAGGCGAATCAAACTTGGCAATTGGAATTACCGGTCCAACTCATAAACTGGTTGAGGATGAATATCGCTTTATGAATTCGGTAATTGAAGTTGTTCGCGTTAGTAAAAAATATAAACTTGTTAGCCGCCAAATGAAAAAGAATGATACTGTTGTTAAAACTAAATTTGGAGACATTGGCGGAAAGGAGCTCACAATTATTGCTGGACCTTGTTCAGTGGAAAGCAGAGACCAATTATTTAGAATTGCTGAAAGCTTATCGCAGCTTGGAGTAAAATTTCTGCGTGGTGGTGCTTATAAACCACGAAGCAGTCCATATGCCTTCCGTGGATTAGGCGAAGAAGGATTAAGATTGCTGGATGATGTTAAAAAAGAATTTGGAATGGGCATTGTAACTGAAGTTCTTAGCGCAGATACTATTCCACTAGTTGCAGAAGTTGCTGATATTATTCAAATTGGTGCACGTAACATGCAAAATTTTATTCTTCTTGATGAAGTTGGAAAAATAAACACTCCAATTTTATTGAAAAGAGGTTTAGCTGCAACTGTTGAGGATTTACTTTTAAGTGCTGAATATATTTTGGCTCAAGGAAATTTTAACGTAATTCTTTGCGAACGTGGAATAAGAACTTTTGAAACTTCAACACGCAATACTCTTGATTTAAACGCAATTCCAGTAATCAAAAAAAACTCACATCTTCCAATATTGGTTGACCCTTCTCATGGAATTGGGATAAGAGATAAAGTGCCTCCAATGGCTTTGGCTGGAATTGTAGCAGGTTCCGATGGAATTATTATTGAAGTTCATAACGATCCAGATAACGCATTATCAGATGGCGTGCAAACGATTACTCCAGAACAAATGTCAATCTTAATTAATAAAATTAAAGCAATAGCGCCAATTGTAGATAGGGAGCTAAATTAAAATGGAACAACATACAATATACAATCAGCCTTCAACAGCGGGTAAATTCGGAGATTTCGGAGGTAGATTTGTACCAGAAACTTTAATGTCCGCTCTTCATGAATTAGAAGAAACATATAATTCTGTAAAATCAGACCCAGATTTTTTGGCAGAATTAAACGACTTGCAAAAGAATTATAATGGAAGAGAAACTCCGTTAACTTTTGCAAATAGGTTAACCGATCACTATGGCAAAGGTAAAATATATCTAAAACGTGAGGACTTAAACCATACTGGTGCTCATAAAATGAATAACACTCTCGGACAAATTCTGCTTGCCAAACGACTTGGAAAAACTCGCATTATTGCCGAAACTGGCGCTGGTCAACATGGCGTAGCCACAGCAACCGTTTGCGCAAAATTTGGTCTGGAATGTACAGTTTATATGGGCGAAGTTGATATTGAACGACAAGAGATGAATGTGTTTAGAATGAAAATGCTCGGGGCTAAAGTTGTTCCAGTTACTTCTGGAAGTAAGACTCTTAAAGATGCTACAAATGAAGCAATTCGCGATTGGGTTACAAATGTTGAAAACACGCACTATATCATCGGCTCGGTTGTTGGTCCTCATCCATACCCAATGATTGTGCGTGATTTCCAATCAATTATTGGTGAAGAAACTAAAACTCAAATAAATAATTTTGAAGGAAGAAATCCTGATTATATTATAGCCTGCGTTGGCGGTGGTTCAAATGCTATTGGAATTTTTTATCCGTTTATTAATAATCCAGAAGTTAAACTTATTGGAATTGAAGCCGGTGGTTATGGCATTGATACTGACATGCATTGCGCAACGTTAACACTTGGCAGACCGGGAGTTTTTCAAGGGATGAATACTTATCTTTTGCAGGATAGTGAAGGACAAATTAGTGAGGTTCATTCCATTTCCGCTGGTTTGGATTATCCTGGTGTTGGTCCAGAACATAGTTTCTTGAAGGAGTTAAATCGTGTTCAATATTCTTCAATAACTGATGATGAAGCACTTGATGCAGCATTACAACTTTCCAGACTTGAAGGAATTCTTCCAGCTTTGGAATCATCGCACGCACTTGCTCATTTGGAATATTTAATGCCAAATACGAATAAAGATGATATAGTTGTAATAAACCTTAGCGGACGCGGCGATAAGGATTTGAATACATTTATTAATAAAATTAAATTTTAACTCTCTTAAGTCCCCTCTCGAGAGGGGATTTAGGAGTGTGTTCAATAAAAACAATATGAAGAATATGCGAAGATCAGACAGAGAAATATCAAATGAAGAAACAATGCAACTATTAAATAATTGCGAATATGGAGTTTTATCCTCTGTATCAGAAAGCGGTGAACCTTATGGAGTTCCGCTAAGCTATTGTTTATTTGATGATGCAATTTATTTTCATTCAGCATTGGAAGGTAAAAAGTTAGATAATTTTTTGGCTAACAGCGCCGTTTCCTTTTGTGTTGTTGGAAAAACAGAAATATTGCAGAGTAAATTTAGTACAAAATACGAAAGCGTTATCGTTACTGGAATTATTGAAGAAGGAACAGAAACTGAAAAACAGATTGGACTGGAAGGCTTAGTCAAAAAGTATTCACCCAATTTTATTACCGAAGGTCTAAAATATATTGATAAAGCTAAAGATGAAACAAAGGTTCTGAAATTAACAATTAAAAATATGACAGGTAAAGCACGTAAATGAATATTCATTAAACTCCCCTCTTGAGAGGGGATGATGCGAAGCATCAGGGGTGTGTGCCCTTTAGCTTATAGAACTAAAAAAGAATTAGGATTAAGATTATGAGTAAGATTAAGAACACAATTGAGCAAATAAACAACGATGGTAAAAAAGCATTATCAGTTTTTCTTACATCGGGATTTCCGACAATTGATAAATTTTTGGATAACACAAACAGAATTATTGAAGCAGGCGCGGATTTAATTGAATTAGGAATGCCTTTTAGCGATCCGCTTGCAGATGGCGGCGTAATTCAGCAATCGTCTCAAATTGCATTGCAAAATGGAATTACACAAAAACAAACTTTTCAATTTGCTGAGCAGATTAAAAAACACAACAAAACTCCACTTATTTTAATGGGCTACGCAAATACAATTTTACAGTATGGTAAAGAGCAGTTTGAACAAGATGCAATAAACGCTGGCGTTGATGGACTTATTATCCCCGACGTTCCTCTTGAAGAATTTGACGATTTCTTCTTCCCGTTTTCAACCAAACTGGATAAAATTCTTTTAACAACTCCGACAAGTAGCAAAAAACGAATTATTGAACTTGACCAAAAAAGTGAAGGATTTCTTTACTGCGTATCCGTTTCTGGTACAACTGGTGTTAGAGAAGGCTTTGATAACAAAGTTACACAAAATTTGGAAACCACCTACAAAGCTCTTTCCAAAAACAAAATGCTTGTTGGATTTGGAATTTCAACGCCAGAAAACATAAAGCAGCTTTCCCCTTTTGCCGATGGATTTATTGTTGGAAGTGCTGTTATTAAATCGCTGCAAAATGAAAGTATTGATGAAACTATAAATCTTATAAAGTCATTAAAACAAGCTTGTGTTGAATAAATGCTTTAATTATTCTTAGTTTATTGATAGTAAACCTCCAAGGTTTCCTAAAACCTTGGAGGTTTTAATATGTAGTGCGGATTTAGGGTTAATGTTTTTTTGCTTTTTATTTCAATGGATTCCCATCTATTATAAACACACCCCTTGATGCAGAAAAGCACCGCATCTTTCCCTACCGAAAGCTTTCGGTAGGGATGTTTTTGGATTGCTAATTTTATAGATTCCTCTTTTAACTTATTATTAGTATGCATCTCAAAAACAATGCTATTAAAATTCACCTCTCCTAAGACAAATATTTCATCCCAGCTTTTGAAAAGTCCCCTCTTGAGTGGGGATGTCAAAAGAAAGTCCCCTCTTGAGAGGGGGTTGGGGGTGTGTGCTTTTTATATATAATTACATAATTTCATTTGAAATAGTTTTTTTATTTCGTCCAGAAATGCCTTTTCCGCATTTCCACAAAACACACCCCTTGATGCGGAAAAGCACCGCATCTTTCCCCTCTCTAGAGGGGATATTAAAAGAAAGTCCCCTCTTGAGAGGGGGTTGGGGGTGTGTTCTTTTTATAAATAATTTCATAATTTCATTTGAAATAGTTTTTTTTATTTCGTCCAAAAATGCCTTTTCCGCATTTCTCCAAAACACACCCCTTGATGCGGGAAAACACCGCATCTTTCCCTACCGAAAGCTTTCGGTAGGGATGTTTTGGATTCGCAGATTTTCAAAGTCCTCTTTTGTGCGGAAATGTTTTGTATGTAACTTTTTAAAAAGTCCCCTCTCGAGAGGGGATTTAGGGGTGTGTGCTTTCACAGCATTTCTTATGAAAGTCCCTACCGAAAGCTTTCGGTAGGGGTTGGGGGTGTGTTCTTTTTATAAATAACCACATTGATTTCATAATTTCATTTGAAATAGTTTTTTTTATTTCGTCCAGAAATGCCTTTTCCTCATTTCTCCAAGACACACCCCTTGATGCGGAAAAACACCGCATCTTTCCCTACCGAAAGCTTTCGGTAGGGATGTTTTGGATTCGCAGATTTTCAAAGTCCTCTTTTG
>JAHISP010000069.1 GCA_018818165.1 Bacteroidota bacterium
AATCTGCCGATCGTGTAATCAAAGAACTGCACATCTTAAGGGATAGATTTAATTTTAGATACATTTATTTCGAAGATGATAATCCATTAGTGAATGTTCAGAATTTTCTCCGAATTGCCGAAAAACTTATTGAAGATAAATTTGATGTTGGAATTGAAGGCTTTCTTAGTTTATCTGACACAACAGAAATTTTTAATATTTCAAATTTATATTTAGCTTATAAAGATTATAAATGGCAAAATAGAGATTCAATCTATATTGTTAACTCTACATCTTTGTTCAATATCAAAAATTTCAACTTATTTAATAATGAATCGCAGCTTAGCATCAATGGTACCATTCTTAACAAAGATATTCCAAATATAGACATCCGTTTGTCAAATTTGGATGGACCTACTTTTGTTAATAAAATTCTGGATTCTGATATTTCAATAACAAATACAAATATCAATTTAGATGCAAGTATAACTGGTACATTAAATAATCCAATCTATAATACAGATTTTTCTGTGGAAAACATTTTAATTAAAAATAATTATTTAGGTTCTTTGTATGGTAAAATTGATTATAAAGATAATAATATTGTAACAAAAATTGAGTTATTAGACAGTCTTCAATCAAAAGACAAAGAAATACTTACCATTGTTGGAAATATTCCAATTGGGTTTGGTGAAGATAACTTAAATGAGGAAAATCTTAATTATTCAAACAATCTAAATATAAAATTTAAAGCAAATGGTTTTAACCTTGCTTCTCTTGGAAATGCAATTCCAACAATTAAAAATCCAAAAGGAATTGTTAATTCCGATGTTTCAATTGTTGGAAGTTTGAATGATATTAATCTTTCTGGATATTTTAATGCTAACGAGTTTAAATTTACATCTTCCATTTCTAATTTGGATTACTTAGCAACTATTAATTTAGTGTTTAACAAAAAAGAAATTCAATTACGAAATTCGTTTGTTAAGAACTCTGGAAAAACCAATTTCCCAGGACAAATGATTTTTTCTGGAGATATGTTAATGGATGGACTAAACGTGAATAATATTGATATTATAATAAATGGAAATATTGCTTTGTTATCACCCTATTCTAGAGAAACTTCTCCCAATTTTTATGGTGATTTACAGCTAAAAGCAGATAAACCTTGGCATTTTGTCTATTTGGATAATAAGTCAAGTTTTAAAGGAGATATTTTATTAGAAGAAGTTGGTTTAAATTTCATACCGTCTGAAGCTAGTTATACGGCAGCAAATTCTGATTTCAAATATATATTTATTAGCGACACAACCGGTACGGATATTCAAAAACTAAAACACAGCAAATTCCTTTCTGCCTTGTCAATTAAGTCAAATATTGATGAATCAAATAATCTTCCAACAAATTTTGATTTTGATATTAAAATAAAATCGCCCAATATTTCAAAATTATCTATTGTTTTGTCCAAAGCATTAAATCAAAAACTACTTGCAGATATTACAGGTGAATTAAGAATTAGAAATTTGAACAACCAGTTCACAAGTCAAGGGCAATTCAATATTTTGCCAAGTTCAATGTTTACATTTTATAAAACTTTTTCTGCTGAAGGAAATATTAAATTTACTTCTGATTTAACAAATCCTATGATTAACTTAACATCCACTTATATTTCGGATTATATTAATCCTAGAGATGATACCGAAGCAGAACCTATTAAAACTGCTGTTAAAATTAAAATTGATGACTCAGCAAAATCCATACTTACAAATATGGCTTCGGGTAAAAAACCGTTGGAAATGAGAATTTATTCTGGAACTCAAAACATAGAATACGATGTACCGAATCCTCAATATAATAATCTTGACGCAATGTATTTTATAATTTTCGGAACATTTAGTTCAGATACGGAAAAAGCCGTTGCAAAATCTGCAGGTTATTCAATGCTCGGTTCCGTTTTTACTTCTGCGCTTAATGCTGGATTAGGAAATTATATAAATAATGTAAATATTAATCAAGCTGGTACATCCACACGATTTAATGTTTCTGGTCGTATTCAACAATTTAGATACACTTTAGGCAGCACGGTTGAAGATTTTTCTGAATGGACTCAAGCAAATGCGAAATTGGAATACCTATTTAATCCTCAATTTATTATGCGGGTTGAAAGAAAAAATCCTGTAATTTCATCACCTGATAACACAAAAAAGACAAATGAATTCGGACTAATGTATAGGTTTACTTTCTAATGAAAAATAAAATTAAAGAGTTTTTTGAAAAACAACCAAACGCTAAAATTAAAGTTAAAGAATTAGCAAGAAAGTTGGATGCAAACACAGCAAAGCAATATGCTGAATTAAAAGAAGCGTTATACTTTTTAGCAAAAGAGGATTTTGTTATTAGACGTGGTAAACGATTTGAAAAGGTTAAAAGTGCTCAGAAAAAGTTGATTGGAACTTTTCAACTTTCTAAAGAAGGAACTTATGCATTTGTTATTTTGAAAAAATTAAATTTGAACGACGTTTTTATTCCAGAAAAATATTTTGGATTGGCTATACATGGAGACACTGTTGAAGTAAAAATTCTTTCGAAAACTAAGGGCAAAAATCTTGAAGGACAGGTTGTTAAAGTAGTTGAACGAAAATATGAAAAAATAATTGGCACTTTAATAAAACAGAAGGATTTATTTTTTGTTGAGCCAAAGGAAAAACTAATTAACAGAAATATTTTTATTGACGAAAAAGATTTGAACGGTGCAAACGTTGGTGACCTAGTTGAGGTAACTGATATTTCTTTATCTAATCGTTCATCGCATCCTGAAGGAATTATTGGAACAAATTTTGGCGCCGCTGGTTCTTTTAAGGCTGATATTGCGTCAATTGCAAAGGAATTTGAAATAGCTACTGAATTTCCACCGCAAGTTGAAAAGGAATTAAAAAATTTATCACCAGAAATTTCTGAAGATGAAATTTCCAAGCGAATAGATTTAAGAAATGATAACATTTTTACAATTGATCCTTTTGATGCAAAAGATTTTGATGACGCTGTTTCAGTTAAATATTTAGACAACAGAAATCTTTCTGTTGGTATTCATATTGCCGATGTAAGCTATTATGTTTCCTACAAAAGTAAAATTTATGAAGAAGCGTTAAAGCGTGGAACTTCTGTGTATCTTGTTGGAATGGTAATTCCTATGCTTCCAGAAATACTATCAAATAATTTGTGCTCTTTAGTTCCTTATAAAGACAGACTTACCTACTCTGTTATTGTTGAGTTCAATTCAAAAATGAAGATTATTGACTATGTAATAAAAAAATCAATAATAAATAGTAAAAGAAGATTTACATATGAGGAAGTTCAGGAAATTCTTGAAAAGAACAGTGGAGATTTTTTAAGTGAATTAACTCTTCTAAATAAGGTTGCAAAACATCTTAGAGGGGAAAGAAATAAAGAAGGGAGCATAAATTTCACAAGACCAGAGGTTAAATTTGAACTTGATAAAAACGGAAAACCTCTTGAAATAAAAATTAAACAAATGAAAGAGAGCAATCAATTAATTGAAGAATTAATGCTGCTAGCAAACAGAATTGTAGCCGGTCATTTTAATAAAGGTGACAGAAACAATGCCAAACCATTTGTTTATAGAATTCATGATAAGCCTGATGAAACAAAACTTTACGAATTTGTTCAATTTGTAAAATCTCTTGGATATAAATTTAATACACAAAGCAAAAATTTATCAAGGGAATTTCAACAATTATTAGTCCAAGCTGAAGGAACAAAAGAAGAGGCAGTTTTAAACGAAATTGCTATTCGTACAATGGCGAAAGCAATTTATTCGCCTAAAAACATTGGACATTATGGACTTGGTTTTCCAAATTACTCACATTTTACCTCTCCAATAAGAAGATTCCCAGATTTAATTGTCCATTTGTTGACGTATAATTACCTTGAAAATAATGATAATCATTTATATTCTTTAGTTGAATTAAATGAAATTTGTGAACATACTTCTGCTCAAGAAAGAAATGCTGTCAGCGCAGAAAGACTTTCAATTAAATTGAAGCAAATGGAATTCCTAAAAGACAAACTTGGTTTTGATTTTGAAGGAATAATTTCAGGTGTTACAAATTTTGGATTATTTATTGAAGTTACTGAAAATCTTGCTGAAGGTTTGGTTCGTATGAGAGATTTAGATGATGATTATTATGAGTTTGATGAAAAAAAATATTCCCTTGTTGGCAGAAGAACTAAAAGAGTTTTTAGACTTGGCGATAAAGTTACAGTAAAACTAATTAGAGTTGACGAAGAAAAAAGAGAAGTAGATTTTTTAATTGTGGAATAAGTTTAATATACCATTGTTAATTGAATCTATTTTTATTAAACTAAATTTTATTTAAGAACGGTTAAGCAGATGAAATTTCTATTAAAATATATTTTAATTCCATTTATTTTATCACAATCAGTTTTTGCGCAATTTGGGCAAAATAAAGTACAATACAAAAATTATGATTGGCTTTATATTCAAACTTCGCATTTTGATATTTATTTTTCAAATGAGGGAAAAACAAATGCAGAATTTGCGGCAATTGCTGCGGAAGAGGCTTTAGCCGACATTCAAGAAAGATTAAAATATCAAATCAATAACAGAATTTCCTTGATTATTTATAATTCGCATAATGAATTTCAAGAAACAAATACAACTGATGGATATCTTGGGCAAGGAACAGGAGGCTTTACTGAGCCTTTTAAAAACCGTGTCGTTTTCCCATTTGAAGGAGATTATAAAAAATATCGTCACGTTATTCATCACGAATTAGTTCATGCTGTAATGCGCGACATGCTTTACGGTGGTACAATTCAAAATATAATATCACGCGGAATTACTTTGCAGCTACCACATTGGTTTCACGAAGGAATGGCGGAATACCTTTCGAGCAACTGGGAAACAAATACTGATATGTTTATTAGAAATGCAATTATTAACGATTTCCTACCTGATATTCAACAGCTTAGTGGATATTTTGGTTATCGTGGTGGACAATCTGTTTTTAAATATATTGCTGATAAATATGGAAAAGAGAAAGTTGGTGAATTATTAATTCATATTAATGATGTTGGAAATTTTGAAGAAGGACTTAAAGTAACTCTTGGAATGTCTTTAGAAGAACTAAACGACAAATGGAAAAAAGATATTAAAGTTCACTACTGGCCAGATATTGCAACACGGCAAGAACCAGATGAGTTTTCAAAAAGATTAACCGACAATAAAAAATCAGCCGGCTTCTATAATTCAAGTCCAGCAATTTCACCAATGGGTGATAAAATGGCATTTATTTCGGATAGAGATATTTATCTTGATGTTTATGTTAGAAGCATTAAAGATAAAGAAGAAATTACTAAAGTAGTAAGCAGCGGAACAACTTTTGAGTTTGAAGAACTAAATGTTCTTTATCCAGCACTCACATGGTCTCCAGATAACAAACAAATTGCCTTGTCGCTTAAGCAAGGTGGTGAAGATGTTATAACAATAATTGATGTTGAAACAAAGGAATATAACAAATTACCATTTAGTTTTAGAGGAATTGGATCCGTAAGCTGGTCGCCCGATGGTAGTAAAATTGCCTTTGATGCACACAATGCATCACAATCGGATATTTATGTTTATAACTTTGAAACCAGAAAAGTATTAAAAGTTACCAATGATATTTTTACTGATTCACAACCTTCTTGGGATTCGAAAAGTGAAAACATATACTTTTCATCTGACAGAGGTAAATATTTAACTTCATTTATGTTACCTAAATACTTTAATCTTTATAATTTTAATTATAAGCAAATAGATTTATATAAAACTAATCTAATTACAAATAAAATAACCCGATTGACTAATTGGGAAGAAAGCGACGAAAAATCTGCAATAGTTTCTCCTGATGGAAAAGAAATTCTTTTCGTATCTGATAAAAATGGAATTTTCAATATTTATAAAATGAATACTGATGATAACTTGAATGATACAAACTTTATTGCTAGCAATTTTGCAAAACCAATTACAAATTCATTAAATCCCGTGGAACAAATTTCTATTTCCAAAGATGGAATGAAATTAATTTATACTTCCCTTTTCAAACTAGGTTATAATATTTTTCTAATTAATAATCCTTTCAATCTTGAAGTGGAACTAGATTCACTTGCTTTAACTGATTACATGGCAAGTGTTAAAAAATATAATACTGGACTTACATCAGAAATAGGATTTTTAGCAGGTTCATCAAACACTGCAAAAGCAAAAATAAATGACAAGGTTTTATTTTCTGAAGATGAGGAAGAGAAGGATGAGAAAACGCGAAATTTCATTTTTACTGGTGAATTAGTTGTAGATGAAAATGATGGCGACAGTGATACAACTGAAACTACTGATTATAGCAAATACGTATTTTCGCCCTCAACTGAAAAATATGAGCAAAAAGATACAACCAAAGATGAGAAAGAAAATCTTTTTGCTCAAAAACTTGATGAAAATGGTAACTATCTGGTAAACAAATATAAAATTAATTTCACACCCGATTTAATATATGCAAATGCCGGATATAGCACTATGTATGGATTAATTGGAACAACTGTACTGTCATTTAGTGATATGCTTGGTAATCATAGACTTATTGGAATTACTGGATTTCAAGTTGATCTAAAAAATAGCGATTATGGTTTATCATACTACTATCTTGCTGGTAGAATTAATTATGGAGTTGAAGCTTTTCATACCGCGCGCTTTATTTATCTGGATAGAACAGCTGGATATGACCTTTTTCGGTTCAGAAATTATGGCGGTTCTGTTTCTGCAAGTTTTCCATTAAGCAAGTTTAATAGATTTGAAACTGGAATTAGTGGTATTTTAACTTCTTCCGAAAATCTAGAAAACTTTTCTGAACCTATGGAGAAGGTGTTTTATTCAATACCTTCTATTAGTTTTGTACATGATAATACTTTATGGGGTTACTATTCACCTATACAAGGTACAAGATATAAAACAACCCTGTTTGGTAATTTGGGTTTAGATGATTATAGAAAAAGCTTTTACTCGCTAACTGTTGATTTTAGAAATTATATTAGATTTATGTATGACAATTCTCTAGTTTTTAGATTCTCTGGTGGATATTCTGATGGACAAAATCCTCAAAGATTTATGCTTGGTGGTACCGATAATTGGATAAACAGAACATTTTCCACAGGATCAGTTCCTATTGAAAATGCGTCAGATTTTGCTTTTCTATCTCCAGCAATGCCTTTGCGTGGATATGATTATGCTCAACAAATTGGAACAAAATATATGCTTCTTAATTTAGAATTAAGAATGCCTATTATTAGATATCTTATTGCTGGACCAATTATTCCTCTCTTTTTCCAAAATGTTATTGGAACTGCTTTTGTTGATGCTGGAACTGCCTGGAATAATAATAACGAATTGAACTTTAGTTTAAAAAAAGGCGGTGAAGATTTGTCTAAAGGTATGCTTATAGGAACTGGTTTTGGTGCCCGTTCTTACATTATATTTTTCTTGCTTAGATTTGATGTAGCTTGGGCATATGATACTTCAGGTTTTTCAAAACCAAAATACTATTTTTCAATCGGATTTGATTTTTAACAAAAATATTTAGAGTTATGATGCATCATTCTAAAAATACTTGTCACTTCCAAATATTAATAATAAATTGGACTAAAATTATATGTCCAATTCATTATTAAAATAAAATTTACTGATGTAATTTATTCAGATTTTTTTACTTCTACTTTTTTAGTCTCTTTCGATTCAATATTTTTAGAATCAGATTTTGTTTCATTCTTTTCGGAACTTACCGAATCAGATTTTACCACATTTTTTTCAGTATTTACAATACCATTTTTCGTTTTAGTAGCAGTATTTGAACTTTTAGACTTATAATCAGTTTCATAAAATCCACTTCCTTTAAAAATTGGAGTTAATCCACTTCCAATTAATCTCTTAACTTCTCCGTTACATTCTATACAATTTTGAATTGGCTCATCACTCATTTTTTGAAACAATTCAAAAGTTATTCCACACTCTTTACATTTATAATCATAAGTAGGCATTTTTAAACTATATCCTTAATTTTTTAGTGTGCAAATTTACAGAGAATGATAAAGAAATCAAATAATATATTTTCTCTTATTTTGGGAAGTATACCTTGGATTTGAGTATTAAGCTCAGCACTAAATTTTTATTAGTAATGTGAATCAACGAAAAACATTGTTTTGAATTATTATTATAATTTTTAATTCAGATATATGTTATTTTTTCAATAACTTTATTAAACATTCTAATTATTTTTTGAAGCGGAAATTAGTATTAATAAGTTATCTATAACAAGACAATTCAGATGTTCTATATTTGATTTAACTTCAAGTAATGCTTATATTTATCTTTTGTTTTAAAATGAAATGGTTATATTTTTCAAAATTATGGTTTTAGAAAGAAAACTATTTTTTTAATAAAAATGCAAAGGCAAGATGAACAGTTCAGACGTATCGGAATTACTTATTTTTTCAGGAAGTTCAAATGTTGGACTCACAGATAAAATTTGTCAATACTTAAATGTCAAAAAAGGCTTAATTAGTAGAAAAATTTTTAGTGACGGTGAAATTTGGATTAAATTCAAAGAAAATATTCGTGGAAGAGATGTTTATTTAGTTCAATCCACAATGCCGCCTGCAGAAAATTTAATGGAGCTTTTAATCATGCTTGATGCAGCCAAAAGATCTTCAGCTCGTAGAGTAACTGCTGTAATACCTTATTATGGTTATGCACGTCAGGACAGAAAGGACCAACCTCGAGTAGCTGTAACAGCAAAATTGGTTGCAGATATTTTAACAAAAGCTGGTGCTGATAAAGTAATTACTATGGATTTGCACGCTGCCCAGATTCAAGGCTTTTTTGATATTCCTTTAGATCATTTATATGCATCTCCTCTTTATACAGATGAATTTGAGAACAAAAAGGAAAATCTTGTTGTAGTTTCGCCAGATGTTGGTGGAATAAAAATTGCGCGTTCTTATGCTCGTAAATTAGATGCTGGTTTAGTATTAATTGATAAACGTAGACCAGAGCATAATCAAGCTGAAGTTATGAATATAATTGGAGACGTTGAAGGCAAAAATGTTTTAATAGTTGATGATTTAATTGACACAGCTGGAACTTTTGTTGCTGCTGTTTCTGCACTAAAAAAACTTGGTGCAGATAAAATTTATGGTGCTGTTACACACGCATTACTTTCTGGAAATGCTATTGAGCGGGTTGAAAATTCTGCAATTGATGAATTATACGTTTCTGATACTATTCCATTAAACAATTTAGCCCCAAATTCAAAAATTAAAATTAAAACTTCTGCAGCACTATTTGCAGAATCAATAATAAGATCACATCATAGTGAATCAATTAGTTCACTATTTGAAATTGATAAGAGTTAGAAAATAAATAAGCGGAGAAAAAAATGGCTGAAAAGATATTAAAAGCTAAGAAACGAGAGATTACTACTAAAGGTGCAATTAACCAATTAAGAAAAAGTGGATTTGTTCCAGGTATCTATTATTCTAAGGGTAAAGATCAAATAACTTTTTCGGTTGAGGAAGTAGCATTAAATAAATTGGTTTTTACTTCTGAATCAAGTATTGTACAGCTTTCATTTGATGGTGAAGAACAACTTGGTTGCATTATTAAAGATGTTCAATTTGATCCAGTTACTGATAGAGTTGTACATTTTGATGTTCAAGGAGTTACACTTGGTCAAGTACTTCAAATGGAACTTCCAATTAGTCTTGTTGGTAGTTCAGCGGGAGTAAAAGATGGTGGAATACTTCAAGAACTAACACACAAACTAGACGTAGAATGTTTACCACGTGATATTCCACAACACATTGAAATTGATATATCTAGATTAAAAATTGGTGATTCTATTCATGTTAGAGATTTAAGTTTTGAAAATATTAAAATTCTAAATAATGAAGATACCGTAATTGTTTCAATTGTACATCCAAAAATTGAAGTTGATGATTCTTCTGACGAAAGCAAAGGACAAACTGAGGAATAAAAATTAGTTTGAAAGCTATAATTGGGCTTGGAAATCCAGGTAATAGATATATTAATACTCGGCATAATATCGGATTTATGATTTTGGATTCCTTTGCAAATAAACATAACTTAAGTTTTTCACCTGACAAAGGGGAATACTATTCAGTGGGAAGTTCTTTAGATACTTCCCATTTTTTTTTGTATAAACCAACCACTTTTATGAATTTGAGTGGAAAAGCAGTTTCACATATTATTGAAACAAAAAATATACAACTAGAGAATTTATTAATTATTGCAGATGATATAAACCTTCCAACTGGCAGTATTCGTTTTAGAGAAGCTGGTGGTGATGGTGGGCACAATGGACTTAGTTCCATAATTTATTCGTTAGAGACCAATAGATTCAATAGAATAAGATTTGGCGTTGGCAATGATTTTAGTAATGGACAAATGCCAAATTATGTTTTAGATAAATTCTATGAAAAAGAAAAAGAAATAATTAGATTAGCAGTCGGATTTTCTGTGGAACTAGTTGAAAAATTTATTATTGGTGACAAAAAAGAAATGATGAATTTTTATAGTAAAGAATTTAACAATATTCAAAGTAAGATAAATATAGTTGGTAAATAGGAGTACTATCATGGCAAACATTATTTACATTATTCCAATATTTGGCTTAATTGCATTAATCTATTCATTTATCAAAAGCCGTTGGATTTCAAAGCAAAGCACAGGCACAGAAAAAATGACAACAATAGCAAAACATATACAAGATGGAGCTATTGCATTTTTGAAAACTGAGTATCGAGTTCTTTCATTTTTTGTGATTACTGTCGCAATTTTGCTAGGTTTTTCAAATTCTGGCAGAGATGATTCATCTTCGCTAATTGCCTTATCTTTTATTATTGGAGCTACAGCATCTGCTCTTGCAGGGTTTTTAGGCATGATGGCTGCAACAAAAGCAAACGTTAGAACAACACAAGCAGCCCGCACTGGTTTAGCCCCTGCATTAAAAATTGCATTTGCTGGTGGTTCAATAATGGGAATGAATGTAGTTGGTCTTGGTGTTTTAGGGCTCAGTTTACTTTTTATAATATACTCTAATCTTGATTGGAACCTTATAAAAATTATTAATGTTTTATCTGGCTTTTCACTTGGTGCTTCATCAATTGCCCTTTTTGCAAGAGTTGGCGGTGGTATTTATACAAAAGCTGCAGATGTAGGTGCTGACTTGGCTGGAAAAATTTATGAGGGAATTCCAGAAGATGATCCTAGAAACCCAGCTACCATAGCAGATAATGTAGGTGATAATGTTGGTGACGTTGCTGGAATGGGAGCTGATTTGTTTGAATCTTATATTGGTTCAATAATAGGAACAATGGTTCTGGGAGCAGTTTTCACAACTGTTTTTGATAAAGAACACCAACTATCTGCAGTTTTACTTCCCTTAATTCTTGCTGCAGTTGGAATTGCAGTTTCAATTTTAGGAACTTTCTTTGTAAACGTTAAAGAAGGTGGTAATCCGCAGAGAGCACTTAATACTGGGGAGTTTGGCGCAAGTGGAGTTATGGTTATTGCTGCATATTTTATAATAAAATATTTTTTACCTGAATCATGGATTTATAATGATTTTGAATATACAAGTAATGGTGTCTTTATTGCTACGATAATAGGTGTGGCTTCTGGAACAATAATTGGGTTAGTAACCGAGTATTATACTGGAACTGATTTCAAGCCTGTTCATCAAATTGCTAGCCAATCAATTACCGGCTCTGCAACAAATATTATTTCTGGGCTTGGTGTTGGAATGATGTCTACAGCCATTCCTATTCTAGTAATTGCTTTTGCAATTATTGGCGCCCACGAATTTGCTAATCTTTATGGAATTGCAATTGCTGCATTTGGAATGCTATCAACAACTGGAATTCAACTAGCGGTTGACGCATATGGCCCTATATCTGATAATGCTGGTGGAATTGCAGAAATGGCTGAACTTCCAAAAGAGGTGCGCGAAAGAACTGATAAATTAGATGCTGTTGGAAATACAACTGCAGCAATTGGTAAAGGATTTGCAATCGGGTCAGCTGCTTTAACTGCATTGGCTCTTTTTTCAGCATTTATGATTCAAGCAGAAATTGCTGTTATTGATTTAGCAAAACCTGTAATTATGGGAGGATTATTAATAGGGGCTATGCTTCCTTTTGTTTTTTCGGCTCTATCGATGAATGCGGTTGGACGTGCTGCAAAGGAAATGATTATTGAAGTTGGACGTCAATTTAGAGAAATTAAAGGTTTACGCGAAGGTACAGCAGAAGCTGAATATTCCAAATGTGTTGAAATTTCAACAAAAGCTGCAATTAGAGAAATGATTCTTCCTGGTTTAATGGCTGTTACTGTTCCTGTTGTTATTGGTTTTATTAGTAAAGAAATGCTTGCTGGACTTTTATCTGGTGTTACTGCTAGTGGTGTGCTAATGGCAATTTTCCAATCAAATGCTGGTGGTGCATGGGATAATGCAAAAAAATTAATTGAAAGTGGTTTTAAAAGTGATGGTTTTACATATTCAAAAGGATCTGATGCGCATAAAGCAGCTGTTGTTGGTGATACTGTTGGTGATCCTTTCAAAGATACTTCAGGACCATCACTTAATATTTTGATTAAGTTAATGGCAGTAGTTTCTCTTGTTATTGCACCACTCATTAAATAGTATTATATTTGTAAGTTATATTTTTTATTAACCCTGCTTTCCATTAAAAATAAAAAAATGGAAGGCCTTAGACCAAAGGGAGGTGAGCCATAATGAAAACAAATCATTATGAGAGTGTTGTTATTCTAAATGCCACACTCGAAGACCAACAGATTGATGCAATCTTAACTTCTATTGAAGAACAAATGTCTGCAAATGGTGTTGAAATGATCGACATCGACAAATGGGGACGCAAACGTTTAGCATATCCAATTCAAAAAGGCAAAAGTGGATACTATGTTATCTACCATTTTACTTCACCAAGAGAATACATTACTAAATTTGAAAGAACTTTAAGACTTGATGAAAATGTTATTAGATTCCTTACAATTAAAATGGAATTAAAAGACATAGAATATCTTGAAAAAAGAAAATCTGAAATTAAGGAAGAAGCTGCTGAAGCTGAAGTTTTAGAAACAAAAGCTTTAGAAGCCAAAGTTCTTGAAACTGAAGTAGAAGATACTTTTGATGAAGTTATTGATGAAATAGAAACAAATGATGACATTGCTGAATAAGATGCGTTATGTTAGGGAGAACAAATAATGGCTGAATTTAAAATGCCAGAAATTAATAGTGTTGTTATTGCAGGTAATTTAACTAAAGATCCTACTATTAGAGAAACATCTAATAATACTCCAGTTGTTAATTTTCATGTGGCTGTTAATAGACGCTATAAAGATAGTAACAACCAATCGCAAGAAGATGTTTGCTATGTTGGGGTTGTTGCTTGGAATAAACTGGCTGAAAGCTGTAAAAATCGCCTTAAAAAAGGAAACGCAGTTTTAATAGATGGCGAATTACAAAGCCGAACATTTAAAACTGAAGATAATAAAAGTAGAACTATCGTTGAAATTAAAGCTAAAAGAATTCAATTTTTAAATAAGCTTTCTCAAAACAATAATAATGGAAATGGGAAAGATTCTTTTTTTGAAGATAGTATGGAAATTGAAGATAGTTCATTCGATAAATTCTTAACTGATGAGGAGTCAAACCTCATAAATGAAGATTAATAAGTTTGAGGATATTTAAACAATGAGAACAACAAATACTAAAAAAGCAAAGAGAGTAATCACTGAGTACATTGATTACAAAGATGCAAAACAATTACAAAAATTTATAAATGATCAAGGTAAAATTATTCCAAAAAGAGTTACCGGGTTAAGTGCAAAACAGCACCGAGAACTAGTTAGGGCTATTAAACGTGCGCGTCAAATAGCGGTTATGCCTTTTATTTCAGAAGCTGTTAAATAGGAGAGAAGAGATGAAAGTTATATTAAGAAAAAATTTCAACCAACTAGGTCAAATTGGTGATTTAGTAAATGTTAAAGACGGTTTTGCAAGAAACTTTCTTTTTCCACGTCATATTGCCCTAATTGCTAATCCTAGCAATTTAAGAGCATTAGAAGAAGAAAAGAAACAAGCTTCTTCAAAAGAAGCTAAAATTTTAGATTTAGCCAACAAATTAAGTGCTGAATTAGAAAAAGTTTCTGTTACAATTCCAGTTACTGTAGGTGAAGATGAAAAACTTTTTGGTTCTGTTACTACCAAAATGATTTCTGAAGCTCTTAAAGAAAAGGGTTATGATATTGACCATCGCAAGATTGATATTGAAGAACCAATTAAAGCACTTGGAATTTATGATGTAAAAATTAAAGTTCATGCCGACGTTACAGCTTCAGTTAAAACTTGGGTTGTTCGCGACTAATTTTTAATAAACAAAAAAGATCATTCTTGTGGTCTTTTTTGTTCAATTATTTTTGACAACTAAAACTAAGATGAATAATGAAAGAATTTAGATTTAGAATTTTATTGATTGTTGGAGTTTTGGCTTTCAGCGTTTACCTTCTCTTCCCTACCTTTGCTGATATTCAAAACACAAATAAAATCAAAAAGGAGCTCTCTCTCCTTACCGAGGATTTGCAAAAGTCAAATCCCACAATTTCAGAAGCAGAACTTAAAGATATGCTTTTGGTTAGAGAAGATAGTTTAATGATTACTGACCCTTCTATTCGTGATAACAGAGAAAAACGGATGAAATTAGGTCTTGATTTACAAGGTGGTATGTATTTAGTTATGGAAGTTAATACTGCTAAGCTACTTGAAAAACTTGCAAAAGATACTGATGAAGAATTCAAAACTCTTTTAAGTGCTTCAGCAGCTGAAGCTCAGGTAACTGATGCAGATGTAGTGGAAATTCTTGCAGAAAAAATAACTACTTCTGGTAAGCGATTAAGCAGATATTTCGGCACAATACGAGAAGAAGACGCTGATATTATTGATAAACTTAAAGCTCAAGAATCTGATGCTGTTACCCGTGCAATTGAAATTATCAATAACAGAGTTAACCAATATGGTGTTTCTGAACCAAATATTCAAAAACAAGGTTCTCGTCGCATTATTGTTGAATTACCTGGTATTGCCAAAGAAGAAGAAGCAAAAAGACTTTTACAAGGAAGTGCATTATTGGAGTTTAAAATTGTAAAAGATGCAAGTTTTACATTTCCAATTATGAAAAGAATTGATGAAATTTTAGCTGCTGACTTTAAAGGTGAAACTGATTCTGTAATAGTAACTGACACGACAGATGCTAAGGATTTAACTTCTGAGCAATTTGCTAAAGAGCATCCATTTTTTTCAATTGCAGTTCTCGGTAATCAATCGCAAAGTGCCGACGCATATGTAAAAGAGAGTGATAAAAATCAAGTTATTGCATATCTTAGAAGACCTGAAGTTAAAAATGCAATTCCTGATAACGCAGAGTTTTTATTTGATGCAAAATCATTTACTTCACAAGAAGGTGTTGAAATCTTTAAACTTTATCTTGTGAATAAAGAAGCTGAACTTACTGGTGGAGTAATTGTTGATGCAAATGCAAACATTGATCCACAAACCACTGAGCCAATTGTTAATATGCAAATGAATACCGAAGGTGGAAGAGAATGGGCAAGAATAACAGGCTCAAATATAGATAAAAGATGTGCAATTGTTCTTGATAATGCTGTTTATTCTGCACCTGTGATACTAGGTAAAATACCTGGTGGAAGTTCTAGAATTACTGGTATGGCAGATATGAACGAAGCTAAACTTTTACAAATTGTGCTAAAAGCTGGTGCCCTTCCTGCTCCTGTTGATATTATTGAAGAAAGAACTGTTGGACCATCATTAGGTCAAGATTCCATAAACAAAGGCTTTAATTCAACTATGATTGGATTTTTCTTAGTAGCAATCTTCATGATTCTCTACTATAAAAAATCTGGTGTAATTTCTGACTTAGCTCTTTTCTCTACTGTTATTATGATTATGGGAATTCTTGCTGGATTTCACGCAACACTTACCTTGCCTGGTATTGCTGGTATTATTCTAACAATTGGTATGGCAGTTGATGCAAACGTACTTATTTTTGAACGTATTAGAGAAGAATTACTTACTGGCAAAACTCAAAAAGCTGCTGTTGATAGTGGATTTGCGAACTCTTATTCAGCAATTTTGGATTCGAACATAACAACATTCTTTACCGGTGTAATTCTTTACCAATTTGGTAGTGGCCCTATTCAAGGTTTTGCTTTAACACTTATGATTGGTATCGTTGCAAGTTTATTCAGTGCTTTTGTTGTAACCAGAGTTATTTTTGATATTTTGGTTGCTAAAGGCAACAAAATAAATATAGGTTAATTAAAGGAGTAAATTAAAAAATGAAAGTTTTTGAAAACATAAATATTGATTTTATCTCTAAAAGAAAAGTTGCCTATATTGTTTCAGGTACATTAATTATTTTAGGGTTACTAAGTCTTGCTTTCCGAGGTCTAGAATTTGGTATTGACTTTAAGGGTGGTACAGACATTGCGTTAAAATTTGATGATGCAATAAATATTTCACAAATAAGAGCTGAATTGGAACAATTAGGTCTTGGTAATATTGAAGTAAAAACATTTGGTGGTGAAACTGGAATTTTACTTAGAACTGAATTACAGAGTGTTCCAACAGAAATATATGGCGGTGTTATTACTGGAATTCAAAATTCCATTTTGCGTTATGAGCCAAATGCACAAATTTCCATTTCTGATTCAACCGATAATTCAGTAACTATTGGCTTTGCTGATATTCAAATTGCTAATAAAGTTGATTCAAAATTACAAAATGATGGATTTCAAACCAGTAGATTAGATGACAACAATGTAATTATTCGTGTTGGTATTGCTGATTGGATTGAAGGTGAACTTAGAAACAAAATGCCAGATAACCATTTTGTTGTACAAAAAGAAGATCATGTTGGTCCAAAAATTGGTAGCGAACTTAAACAAGATTCGATAATTTCAGTTGTTCTAGCTTTGCTTGGAATACTAATTTACCTTGGATTTAGATTTAAATTCATTTTCGCACTAGGCGCTGTTGTTGCTCTATTTCACGATGTTCTTATAACACTAGGAGTATTTGCTTTGCTTCATGGAATAATTCCTGGCTTAAATCTTGAAATATCTATTAGTGTTGTTGCTGCATTCCTTACTCTTGTTGGATATTCCATTAACGATACTGTGGTTGTTTTTGATAGAATTAGGGAGAATATTAAAATTCATAAAACAGCTTCTTTACTTGATAATATAAATAATGCAATTAACATAACCATGCGTAGAACAATTATTACTAGTTTAACAACATTATTTGTTGTTGCTGTTCTTCTAATATTTGGTGGTGATGTACTTAGAGGTTTTGCTTTTGCACTAACTTTTGGAATTATTGTTGGTACTTATTCATCAATATTTGTTGCTAGCCCTTTTATTTACGAATATGTTCAACGTACTAAAAAGAATATTCAGTTTTAATTTGTACAAAGAATATTTATTGATTTGAAAAGCCTTCCAATTGAAGGCTTTTTTTATTTCAACAAACTGTTAATAATAGTAGCTCCATTTAACAAAATTATATTTTTATTTTCTTGCTACAATTGCAGTTGCATCTACTATGCATGCCGTTACTAAATGTACTACTTCTTCTACCGTTGCCCCATATGGAATAATATGCGCTGGCAAACGAGTTCCCATTAGCATTGGTCCTATTGGTATCGCTTCAGCCATATATTGCAACGAATGCATGGTAAGGTTACCTGATTGCAAATCTGGAAAGATTAAAACATTAGCGTCTGATTTTAATGATGTAAATGGGAAATAGCTTTCGCGCAATTTTGTATTTCGAGCAGCTGCAATCTGCATTTCTCCATCTAATTCTAATTCTGGGTAGCGGGATTTTACTATTTCTGTAGCTCTGCGCATTTTTATTGTATTTGGATGATCAACACTTCCAAAATTGGAAAACGAAAGCATTGCTATTTTTGGTTCAAAACCCATTGAACGACATTTCATTGCTGCAAGACTTGCAATCTCAGCAAGATCTTCTGCATCAGGATTAATATTTACAGCGCAATCAGCAAGTGATACTGCAGCTTTAGGCAGTAGAATAAGATAATAGCTTGAAACACGTCTTATTCCTGGAGCTGTTCCAATAACTTCTAAAATAGTGCGCAAACTTCTAACGTAATGAGTTGAACAACCAGCAATCATCATATCAGCGTGTCCTTTAGAAACCATCATTGAAGCAAAATAATCACGCTGCTTAAGATGCTGAACTGCCCTAACTCGCATTACCCCCCTTCTTTTGCGCATTGCAAAGTAATCGTCAACATATTCTTCAAAACATGCACTTTTGGAGGGATCAATTATTGTAACACCTCCAAGATCTAGCCCAAGAATTTCAATTTCTTGACGAATTTCCTTTTCGTTACCCAGCAAGATTGGATTAGCAATATTTTCATCAATTAAAACGCCAGCTGCACGCAAAATAGTTTCATTGCTTCCTTCAGAAAAGACTACTTTAAGTGGTTTTTGCTTTGCTCGCATTATTAACGAACGCAAAATTTCTCGTCCAGTTCCAAGCCTAACTGCTAAATTTTCTTCGTATTCATCACTTGATATCATCATTGTGGCTACTCCATCCTTCTTTGCCTGCAGGGCAACAGCAGCTGATTCACGTACTAAAATTCGCGGATCAATAGCTTTAGGAAGTAAATATTCTTGACCAAAACTAAAGCGTTCCTTACCATAGGCTTGTTCAACTTCCTCAACAACTTCTTCCCGTGCTAAATCGGCTAATGCTCGAGCAGCTGAAAGCATCATATTTTCTGTAATTGCTCCAGCCTGCACATCAAGTGCCCCTCGGAAAATATATGGAAAACTAAGAATATCCATAATCGCATTTGGATATTGATCTAAACCAGTTGCTACAATTATATCTTGTCTGCTTGATTTTGCTTCTTCATAGCCAATTTCTGGTTCAGGATTTGCTAAGGCAAAAACAATTGGATATCTGTTCATAGAACGCACCATTTCTAAACTTAAAACTCCCCCAGCCGAAGCACCAACAAAAACATCCGCATCTTTCATTCCTTCAGCTAAAGTGAGAGCTTCCGATTGCCTTACAAATGGCTGCTGATAATCGTACAAATCTTTTCGCTTTGGATGCAATAGACCTTTTTCGTCATACATAAGCAGATTATCTGGATTTATACCCAAACGCACAACGAGTCGGGCAAATCCAATACCAACAGTGCCTGCTCCACAAACCACTAAACGAATTTCATCCAACTGTTTTTCCACTAAATCAAGAGCATTAATTAAGGCGGCAATTGCAACAACTGCTGTACTATATAAATTTTCATGAAATACTGGAATTTTGAGAGTTTCACTTAAACGGTCATAAATATATAATCCTTCCGGTGCTTTAATATCCTTTAAATTTATTCCACCAAAGGTAGGTTCAAGCATTAAGACAGTTTCAATAAATTTTTCAGGATTATCGGTATTTAATTCAATATCAAATACATTAATATCCGCCAATCGTTTGAATAGTACAGCAATTCCCTCCTGCATAGGTTTGGCTGCCAAAGGACCAACGTTACCAAGACCTGGTATAGCAGTGCCATTAGTAATTACTCCCACCAAGTTTCCTTTGCCAGTATATTGAAATACTTCTGTAGCATTCTTTACAATTTCTTGTGAAGGATAAGATGCACCAGGTAAATATGCTAACCGCATTTCTCTTGGTGTTAGGCAAGCCTTTGTAGCTTTAACTTCAATTTTTCCAGCTTTTGGGCTTTTATGATATTTAAGTGAATCTTCTTTCTTAATCATTATTTCTCCCGTTAAATTTATTTTCATAATTACTTAGTTGTAGTTTTTAATGGAAAATGCATATTTGTTTCATTAAGTATTGATAAGAACAAAGAAACTGGACGAACTTGTAAAATCCATAATCGGCTATCTTCAAAACCAAATTCTATATCCAGTGGGTATCCATATTTTTTTTCAAGAGAAGCAGCAATTTTTACAAGCTGATTAAGTTCAACATATTCAAGTGCTGGTCTTAAACGCTGATGATAAAGTGTTTGCGCCCGAGTAGTGCCGTATCCCAAACGGCGGTTAAATATAATTTGCTCTGTTTTATCACTTGTAATATAACTGAAACGAAGAGGCTCACTTTCCAAATCTGTTTCTTTTGATACAGTAATTTGGTCTGCTGCTATTGTTCCAGAAACTATACCTTCTCCTAATCCTAGCACTGCATTAATAACCATTTCTCTGTGATTGCCTCTCGGCACATCAACTGTTTGTAGAACACCTGATACGCGAGAATTAACAATACACTGCACAATAACTCCACCACCAGTTTGGCTGAACTCAACTCCAAAGACAGCTCTATGTTGTATGGCACGTTCAGTCCATAATCCACTCCATGTAAGCTTTAGGAATTGGAGCAATTGATCTTCACCGTGAACATACAAATAAGTCTCAAATTCACCTGCACGAGCAGCAGCTTCAGTATCTTCTTCCCGCGAGGATGAACGGACAGCTACATAAATTTTATCAACTTCTAAATTGGGTTTATTGTCCATTGCAATCTTGGAGATAATATTATTATAAGCTTCAAGTATTATTTTGCTTAAATTATCTGGAATTGGTGCTCGTTCCCAAAGACCACGAATTTGCAACGATTTCTGGTGGTCAGCTAAGTCTTCTCGATTAAGAGTATTATTAATCGCATCGCGAAGTGATATTTCTTGAACTATTTGATTTCCATTTTCCCACTTTGATTCAATAACAGTTGATTCTAATAATTCATTGAACGCTTTATCTGTTACAACAAACCAAGGAGGTACAAATTTACCCTCTGAAAGCCTTTCAATTTCTGCAAGATTAGCAGCTTTCCACCCAATAAATTGGAATAATTCAAAACCGCAGTTACTGTTATTAATAACATAATTATCTCTAAATTTTTTCTTTCTCTCATTATCATTTTTTATCAATTTTGTTTGTACAAAATTAAAGGTTGAACTTTTTTTAATATCAATTTTAAGAATGGAATTTATTCTTTCTAACTGGCGCAGTTGGTGACGGAGATAAAAATTATCATTATCCTTATTTAATAAATATTCTATTTCTAAAACTAGTTTTCTTCTTACAACATTTAGTCGATTAATTGCAATTGTTGTAATAAAATCTTCGCTCAATTCCTCTTTCAACTGCATTTTAATATTACACGAATCAAGAATTGTTTTAGCAGTATCAATTGCTTTTTTATGAATAATTGTATTAAGTCGTAAAGTAAGAATTTCGTAAGCGCAATTAGAAGTAGGAATATCATTTTCAGCTTTACGAACTGCTTCTAAAAAATTACTTTTAAGTTCATCCATTATGAATAGTAAATAGTCCCTTGTATCATCTGCCAATAATTTATTATTTAGGAGGATTGATAGCAGAATAACTTTATCTCTATGAAGCATTCCTATTTTATGGGAAGTTTCATTTAGCAATATTTCAAATATACCATATCTTGCAACTATTGGATCGGAGCATCTGTATAAAACATTTTCCAACTGATGCCGAGCGCGTAAAAGTTTACCTCGTAAATTGAGTATTTCTTTTTCCATTTTTACTGTTGTCAGCATTTCATTTGATTTGCGGTATAATCCAAAACCTTCATTAAGTGCTATAACATCTCTTCCTTGACCAAGCATTTGAATATTGCCAGCAATAGCATCCAATAAAACTAAATCACCTTCCAATAGAGAATACTCCTTTTCTTGAATATCTGTCCTAATACAAACATTAAACATGCTTATTTGTTTTTGAATTATTTTATAATCAAGCGATTTGTATATCAATATTTTCTGATTGCTAGCATCTGATTGCCATTTACCCGAAATAATAAGTGCTGGCTTTCTGAACTGCATGGCTATAAGTCCAGCGTGACTAAGAATTCCACCGCCGGTTGATACAATTCCATCGGCATAATACAAATAGCTTGCATCTTCTGGTTTTAGAGATGGGGCGACTAATATTGAACCAGAAAAGTCCTGAGGACTTTTTTTCTCCGTTCCAAAAATAGTTTTACCAACAGTTCTACCAGGAGAAGCTTTTAATCCATTTAAGATTCTTACTCCACGTAAAGGAGTTTTTTCAGGCATTTGATAATTTTGTTTTATTTCTTCAAGAAATTTATGAGTTTCTGCTTCATCGTTAGCGCCAATATATTCTGAAAGTGTATCAACATAATTATTAATCCTCAACAGAAGAGCAAGTTCTGAAACATTATAATTTACATTTTCAATCCATGCATTATGTTTATTTTCTCGCTTTTTAAATAATATATGGTCAAGTGTATAAAATGCAAGTTTAATTATTCCATCAATTCCACGTAATATAAAAAAACATATTTCCTCATTTCGCAAAGTTAAAGTTGCTTTCTGAACTTGATAACCATTTATACTTCCAGTGGTTTTAAAAGTTAGAATACGTTCCAATTGCCTTATAATGCAAGCTGTTTCTAAAGTAGCAATAATTTTATCATGACCATTAACTAATATTTCAGCAAATAGCTCGGCTTCATGAACTCTAATAAAATAACTGGATGACTGCGGTTTTACAACTTCCTTTATTTGAATTAGCTCCCCACGATCAATTGCTTTGCGCAAAGGAGTAAGAAAACACTCTTCAAGTTCTATCTGTCCAGGATGTGAACTACAATCCTTGCCTATTGAAATAGAATTTTCAAAACCATGCTGTCTAATTATATTTAGCAAATCTTTGAAAAGTCCAGAGTTTGGAAGTCCTGTGAATACATCCTCATAACTTCCTTTACCATCCCATATTATTTCTTTCTGTCCAATTGGCTCATTGATAAACCCCTTTATAATGCCTGTGCGATTCTTTGTAAGAATAGTTTTGAGCGGAATAAATCCCCAGGAAAGGAAAAATTTTGCCCATGCGTTAGCTAATTTTTGTCGAGCTTCTTTTTCTAGTGCTAAAGATCCAACTATCCAATCCAAATCCATGAAATACGGTACTAAACGAAATACTTGCTGTGCTTTTGAGTATAAGTCGCCTAAATTTAAAGCACGCTCCTTATCATAACGGGCATGAATGTGGGTTCCCACAATTTGTATTTCGAAATCAATCTTTTGGAAAAATGTTCTAATTACATCCAGCGAAATATTTGGGTGCTGTTCAATTTCATAATTGCTAACGCCAAAATATTCCAAATCAATCATCCCTCCGTGCAATGGCGGAGCGTAATCAATTCGCAATAACACAGGATGATTTCGAAATCCAAAATAATAATGTACTTCGTTTCCATAACAGTAAATATTAACATGCGGAAATTGCTCATGCCCGTGCAGCATCTGGCGAGAAAATCCATCAATCAGTAGTTCAACAGAAAAAGGGATATTTTTATTGAAAGATTTATTGTTTTCAGTTGGTTCAAAATCAGCGAACCTAATTTTTTTAAGAATAAATTCGATATTATCATCTTTGGCAATAAGTATATCAACAGTTCTATTCGGATTTTTACTTCTTTCAACTAGTCTAAAACCTAATCCAAGTGCATGCTGATGCAAATATCTTTTAAGACCGTGTAAAGTGTGAACTTCACCCAATGAACGTGGGTCTTCGAACGATTGAACAAGACGAGTAAGATTGGCTGATAGTTGAGGTTTATCATTATTTTCAATTATTTCATCCATGACTTTTGTTTTAATTTCATTATATATTCCAGGAAGAATGGTGCATTCATCACTAAAAGCATGAAATAAAGTTACATAGTCTTCCACAATTTGATCCATCCGATCAATTATACTTCTTATTTTTTCTTCATTCAGGGGACTAACATCAAGAAAATCTCGCAATAAAGAAGCATGATTAAGATTAAATGATCTAAAGCGCGTTATGGGATTATTTTCATTTCCACTATCATTTGCTTCAGAAACAAGACCACCACAAGCAATAATCAAGTAAGTTTTGGAGTTTTGCTTTACTCCTTTACACTTATCCAATATCGAGGCTTCAATATCAGAAACCATAAATGGCGGTGAATTGTTAATGGAAACACCTGTAGATACTTTAATTTGAAGCCCAAAATTTATTCTGTCCCATCCAAGTTTTGCAATAATTTCATTTAAAAACTTATTGCCAATTTTTTCTTTCGCATGTATAAAATCGTCTTTTAAAGATTCCAATAAACTGGGCAAAGGTTGAAAACAAAGCAAATCAACATGCGTAGCTCTTGTGTATTCAAGATATGGTTGGAAAAATGAATATGCATTTTTACCAATAATAATTTCGGCTACTTCTGGATTAACTATTTTTACCGACTTATCTAGAAGTTGGGCAGCAAAATAGCGCATTTCCATATTGTCTTCTTTAAGATATAATTCTAATAGTGGGTCTTCATAGTGGAATTCACTTCCCTGATGATAGCGTTTTACAAACTGTAGAATATTATTTATAGCTTCAGCCTCTAAAAATGGTGATTTCTCAACACTCATTCTCTCAGCTAAAAATAGTATAAATGGACGGTCTACTTTTAGAATCCCAATCTCAGCTAGCTGAACTGAATATTCTAAAGCTCGTAATGCCAATTTTTTATCACGCGAATTAAGCATTGCTTTTATTGAATTGAGAGGATTAAGACTTGACTTAGTAGTTTCCTCCAAGAAAGAAAAGATATGCTCGGCAATAGGGTCTGCACGTTTTTGCAACAATGGGAATAAAGGTTCTAAATTTATTGGAGTAGAGCCTAGTGCTGATTGAGTAATAAGTAGAAGCAGTTTATCACATTCCTTTTTTACTTCATCAGGTTGGGACATATTGTATTTACTAATTATGGACCAAATTAGATGTTCACTATTTTCATCTATCTTTTTGAGTTTAACGGATTTTGAATCTGCCTTTCTCATTTCTCTCACACCTTCTTGTGATGGAAATATTATGACTATTTTTTAATTACCGTATAGAGAATTTAATTGAACAAATTAGTTTGTTTAATCAATCTTTTAATAAGCGAAAACCCGTTTATTACTATCATTGCATTATTATATTACGAAATGACTCACTAATTTTACATCCTAAAGAAAACAAGATAAATTCAACCAATTCAAAATTACAATAAAAAAGAACTAATTGTAATAATATCTGTAAACGCATTTACAAATTAATTTTCATCATCAATGAGAAGAATTTAAAGCAAATTATTGAAATAATAACAAAGCGCAGTATTGTAAAGAAATTTTTTAGAGGAATTCTGCCCTATTTTAGTAATACAGTATTAAGTTTAATATGAACTTTGGGAATTCTATTAAACTTTTTTGCCAAATATTTTTAGAAATAGAGTTAATGCAACTAATAATATTGCAATAGAAATAAATGGATTTAAATCATAAGCTGCTGGAATGCTGCCAAATAAGACACTAAATATACCTACTAATATTGCATATGGTAATTGAGTTTTAACGTGATCAATATGGTTACATTTTGATGCTAATGAACTTAAAATTGTTGTATCGGCAATTGGCGAGCAATGGTCACCAAATACTGAGCCAGCAAGCACGGAGCTAATAACTCCAAACAAAACGTTTTGCAAACTTTCGCTGTCCAATCCAAATATATTTCCAACGTGATAAGTTAACGGAATTACTATTGGCATTACAATTGCCATTGTGCCCCAGCTTGTTCCAGTTGAAAAACCTATTGCGGCGCAAATAATAAAAACAATTGCTGGAAGTAATCGTGGATCAATACTGTCACTTAAAAGAGAAATTATAAAATCGGCAGTTTTTAAATCTGTTGTTATCGCGCTAATAGTCCATGCAAAAACCAAAATAATAACAGCCACCAACATTGATTGAATTCCCTTCTGCCACGCTTCAATAGCATCATTTAGAGAAAGTATACGTTGAGAAACAGTCATAACAATTGCAACTATTGATGCACCAAAACTTGCCCATAAAAGTGAGGAGAATGAATCAGCATGATTTATAATATTTTGGACAGAATATTCACTAATTCCAGCTAGTTGAAGATTGTGAATTCCAGTTGCTACAAGACTTATAATTGTTCCAAAAAGAATTACAAATATTGGAATTGCACCATTGTACCACTTTGCATTTTCAGAATTTAGTGAATTATTTGTTTCTATTTCCTCATCGTCATAAACTACTTTTCCAATGCTGGCTTTCCTTTCAAATCTTAGCATTGGTCCAAAATCTAGTTCCCAAAAAGAAGTTAAGAAAACAAAATAAATTGTAGCTATTGGATAAAACCCATATGGAATTGAGCTTATAAAAACATCATAAGCATTTTGCGCAGACCCTATCGCGTTTAATCCATCGGAAATTAGCCCAACTTCATATCCAACCCATGTACTAATAATAACAATACTTGCAACTGGTGCGGCTGTTGAATCAACAATGTAGGCAAGTTTTTCACGTGATATTTTTAATTTATCGGTAATTGGACGCATTGTATTTCCGATTATTAGCGAATTTGCATAATCATCAAAAAATATCATTACTCCAAGTAGCCAACTTGAAATTTTTCCGCTTCGGGTAGTTTTTGCCAATTTTGTAATCTGCTGTGCTAGTCCAGCAGTTCCGCCGTTTGCAGAAATTAGACCAACAACACCTCCAATTAGCAATGTAAACACAATTATGAACATGTGGTCTTTATCAATTAATACGTTCAACACAAGGGTGTCAGCAAATCTTAGCAAAGCTGTAAGTGGATTAAAGTTGTAATAAATTAAAGCTCCAGAGAATATTCCAAGTGAAAGCGAAACAATTACTTGCCGAATAATTAACGCCAAAAGAATTGCTATAAGTGGAGGAATAATTGAAAGCCAGCCTGGAATAACTGAAATAGTATGTGTGTCGTTAGGTGCTAAATTATTTGTAATTATGTAGTTTCGTGATTCATCAATTACAAACTTCTGTGAGGCTATTCCATTATTATTTTCTAAATTAAAAATATATGATTTTAGTTCACTTTTAAATTTGATTTCAATTTTTTTAACGCTATCCGGAATTTCACTAGCAGATATATTAAAAGGAACTCCACTAAGAATTATGCTCGGTAGTTCTACATTCTGTGCCGATAAGCCAGAAACTAAAAATATTAGAATAGAAAGAATATATTTAATTTTAATCAATTTTATATTTGCTTATTGAATTAACTATTTATGGTGCAATATATTGATGTAAAATTTTATAAACAAGTATGTTGCAGATTATGTGCGGAAAATAAAAATGCCAAGCTAACTAACTACACAAATTAAATACCGACCGCTGCTTCCTTCCGGACCTGACGGAGTTGAGCATTAACCTGTTAGTTAGCGCCTGGCAAACTTTTAAAAATCAAGATTGAAAATATAGATAATAATATTGAGCTAATCAAAGATATGTTTTACTTTTTCATATTCACTTTGCCAATTTAACTCTTCTGAAGCTGCAATTGTATTTTTCTTATAATTACTAAGTTTATTTTTATCAGAAATAAATTCTTCTAATTTGTTTGCAATTTCATCAGAATTTTCAAGACTTACAATTTCACCAACTCTATAATCCAAAACTATTTTTTTCATTTGTGGCAAATCGCTAATAAGCACTGGCAATTCAGCCATTATGTATTCGAACAATTTATTTGGGAGAGCGTAATAATAACTTTTGCTAATATTTTCAATTAGCGCTATTCCTATATCAGCAGCCGATGTATAATTTATTAATTCTTTTTGCTCAATATTTCCAAGAAAATGGACACGATTATTAATGCACAAATCATTTGCTATCTTTTCATACTTTTCTTGAAAAACCCCTGTTCCCAAAACAACGAGGTCACAGTTTTTCACATTTTTCATTGAATTAAGAAGTGGTTCAAATCCCCTTCCCTCAAGTATTACACCTTGATAAAGCATAATTGTGGATGTTTCTGGAATACCCAACATTTTTCTGAAATCTTTTTTATCGAATGCTTTCTGCTTCAAAGGTAAATTTCTGATTACAACTGTATTGTTTAGGTTGTAAAACCCTTGTAAAAACTCAGCATCACCATCGCCAGTCACTAAAACCTTATCAGTTTTTTTAATAAAGAATTTTTCCAAATTACTTATAATAGACTGAACTCGCGGTTTATTTCTTAACCCAGCAAGAAACGCATAAAACTCACGACTGTTATAATACAGTTTTGCTTTTCGCAATTTTGCAAAAAATGTGACAACTGGGAGAGTGAAAATATCTTCGGCAATATAAATTGAAGAGTTTGTTTTAGATATTTCCTTAAAAAGTATTGATAAATATTTGAAATAATAAGGAATTGAATTTCTTTGTTTTACCAATTTAAAAATTGAAGTATCACCAATAACAGTCTGAAAATTTGGTGTTGTCCAATCGAATGAAATTACTTTAACTTCAAAACCATCTGCAACAAGTGAATTAGTTAAATTTGTTACACGAGTATCATAATTTGCATTTCCAAGAAAGGAAATTGTAACTGATTTTTTTTTCTTAGCAAGTTGAGTTACTTCAGTTTGTCCGTTCTTATTCAACTCACCTTTCATGATTATAACTTAATACTAAGTGTATTTCTCATTACAGTTTTTGCGTCAAATTTTTCTTTGAAATCAATTAAGCCCATACTTGGAGTCATTGGATTTTCGGCTTTAGTATCTTGCGAAACTCCAATATCGACGTAGCTATAGCCATTATCAGTAGAATATTTTACCACTTCATACATAATTCTGTGAATTGGTTTTAGATGTTCGTATTCATAATCAAGCATATTATAAAAACAAAGTGCGCAGGTTTTATTAACAAAAAACATGGATGAACCTGCAATTGGTTTATCCTTATAATAAAGCATAAATAATTTTAAATGATTTGGCAAAAGCTCTTTCAATCTCATAAGTTCTTCTAAACTGTGAGTTGGTTTCACATTGTGACGAGCTTTGTTATCCAAAAGAATTGGATAAAACTGGTCGTATCGCTCATTAATTTCAACTCGTATATCAGAATCACGAAAAGTTTTTCTAATATTTCTACGAACAGTTGGTTGAAATCGCGAAATTATATCTTCGTCTTTGTTTAACTTAATTGCACTACTTATATAATGAAGTGAATATTTAAATCCCAACCACAGCATAGCAAAATCAAGATTCTGGTTTGGTTTATCTTCATAAACTACTGGAGCAGCGGTTAATTCAAACTCGGAAATTTCATTTACTTTTGCATAATCTAGCAATGTTGATACAATTTCAAGAGCTTTTTCAAACTTAATATCCTTAGTAACAATAGAGCCATAACTTGCCCCTATTGGGGATTCAAATTTATTTCCTTTTATTGCTCCAGGAAGCAAAGCAATAATTTGTTCATTTTCTAAAAAAATTAAATGGTCAAAACTGAATTTACCTTTTGCGTGATAATCAAAAAATTTCTGTAAATGAAAGAGAGTTCCGTTGTTTGATTCTTCAACAAATTTATCCCATCTTTCTTTCCACTCTTCAGAGTATTTAATTATTTTCATAAAGCCAACAATTAATTAAATGAGTACATTAAAGATATTGTATGCCCTGTACCAAGTCCGTATGAATATGGAGTAAAAGCATAATCAAAATTAATTCCGTGCCAATAAACACCTAAGCCAGCTGTTAATCCTTTAGATTCATATCCGGACATATAACCTAATCTAATAGCAATTAAATTATCATAAAAGACTTCTGCACCAGCATGGATATGAGTATCATCAGTATCAATATATTTTTGAACCCCACCAATAACTCTAACAACTGAGCTAATTTCTTGCAAATTAAAATTGTAAGAAGCTCCGGCTCTAAAATCGGTTGGAAGTTTTGTTACTTCATTTCTTAGTTCAGACAGAGATCCAATATTTTTTAGCGATGCTCCAAAATTTAGTCCTTCAATAATGCTTTTGTAACTAACTCCAAAATCAAAAACATAACCGCTTGATTCATCGGATAGTAAATTTTCATAAACATATTTTGCTGTAGCACCGACAGAAATATTTTCCAACACATTAATTCCAGTTGATAATGAGCCAAACATATAATGAGCGTTAAAAGTTGATTGAGGAACCTCAGAGGCAATTGTTCTAACTTCAAGCTCACTAATTGTAGTGTTGTTAACTCCAATAGCAAATGGAAGTCCGAATAAGCTGAAACTTGCACCAACTAATTGAGTTGACATATCTTGAATAGATTGAATATGCGTAAGCATAATCTGAGGATTTTGATAATCAGCTAATAAAGCTGGATTATAATTCAGCGCTGTTAAATCATTTATTCCAACAACGCCTAAGTCACTCATTGCAATATTGCGTGCACCAAATCCATTTTTCAAAAAGGAAACTCCAGTGTTGCCAGCAGTTTGGGCAAAAACGGATACAGCACTTATTAAAACCAAAACTAATATTTTTTTCATATTCTCATTATTTTATTTTTGAATGTCATTCCCCTTCGATTTTTAATCGGGAGATTTTTTTACTTACTGAAATTCCCGATAAAAATATTTCCCATGCAAAACACGGGACAGACGGGAATGACAGCATTTTTACAAACATTATTTAATTATTTTAGAAAATAAATAATCATCCATTTTCCAACTTAAAAGTTAATATCTATTCCAATAATATGCTGGTCAAAAGATGAATATGGTTCAACAACAAAAGCATAATTAAAACCAATATCCAGATTAACAATATCGTAAAAATACGAAAATCCCAATGAAGGACGCGAAGGAACTGAAGTGTTGCTCAAATCAAATTTATCCAAACCACCTCTTAGGAAAAGACCTTCGTAAATTCCATATTCAACTCCAAAACGTAAATAGTTATTTCCCGCGCTTGTGTTTTCAAGCTCTAAAGCAGCAATAAGGTTTTGTTGTTCAAGAAAATATGAAACTCCAATTTTTCTTAGCATTGGAAATTTATCGTCAATTGAAAATCCTTCCATACCATAAATTGGTGTTGTATCCCATTCATATTTACTTAATAAATCCGAAACCACTGCAGAAATAGAAATTTTTTCGTTTACCTTGTACAATGCTCCAATATCAATTCCAAAAGTATTTGTGCTTATTTGATCATATAATTTGGAGTAATAGAATTTTGCTGTAAAACCGATTGTAAGTTTATCAGTAAATTGATTTGCTAACGAAACAAAAAACTGATTTTCATACGGGTTTAGCTCACCAGTAACATTTCCTTGATTATCTCTCGCTGGAAAATTTGAAACACTTGCGTTGATTATTCCAGCACTTAATCCAGCAACTCGTGGTTTCTCAATAAATTTTCCATCACTATCTCTCTTACCAAATTCAAACTTGCGAGTAAAACTAACGAAATTAAGATTTCTATCTTGTGATAAAAATGAATATGAAGTTTGGAATGAATTGTTTTCCTGATACACAGAAAGTGCTGGATTATAATATGCAACTTTATCACCGGTAATTACTGATGACATTGCATTTCCCATTCCCATTCCTCTTGCGCCAAAACCCATGCGAGCAAAGGCTCCTGGCATGCTTGCTATTTCGCTGTATTGATTTGATTGAGCAAAAATATTTGAAACTAAGAACGTAATGAATATTACGCTCAATAAATTAATAGATTTTAACAGATTGCCATGTCGTCCAAAAGAGAGTGGACTACTCGCAATGACAGTGGATAATTTATTTGTTTTTATATTTATCATTTCAACACCATAATTTTACCAAAAAGAGGACTATTTAAAGCTTCTGAATCAATTCTGTAAAAATATACGCCATTTGTAACAATAGCTCCCAGCTCATCTTTCCCGTCCCAAAATTCAAATATCTCACCAGTGCCTCTTTGAGTATTTTGAACTAATACTCGAACCAGCTCCATATTAAAATTCATAATTCTAATTGTAACTTTTGCATCTTTGCTTTGACTGTATTTTATCTTTATCAATTCTTGAGCAGGAGAAAATGGATTTGGGAAGGCATAAGTTTCATCTGTCTTTAATTCTGAAGACGCAAGATAAACCTTCCACTCACCTTCCCAGAATCCGTTTGTTTCGCTTAATCTTGCTAAACCATTGTTTGACCCAACCCAAATATTGTAATCTGTAGCATTAAGTCTATTGGATGTTGCTGCATAAAATATATTTGTTGCAATTGGTACATTTGTATAGGAATCTTTAATTTTTGTTGGTTGAATCCAAGTATTTCCATTATTATTGCTTCGGAATATTCCTTTATCGGTTGGAGCCATAACATCAAAATCAGAAGCATTAAAATATTTGAATCCAATATTATGTGCATGTTCATCGGGTAAAGTTACTTCCCAATTTTTTCCACCATCAGAAGAGTGACTAACTGCCCAGTATTCGTCCAAACCTTCTGCTTTCCAAGTTGCTGCCCAGATTGAGTTATCAGCTTTGTTAAATCCTAATCCAACAACAAAATTACCACTAATTGGATTTGCTTGATTTTGATGATTAAACTTTTTCCAGCTAATTCCATTATCTGTTGATTTATTAATTCCCCCCGATGTACCAACATAAAGCGTTGAATCATTTACACCAAGAACTGAAAACACACGATGATTTAACCAAGATTCATTTCCAAACTTGCCTGCAACTGGCTGAAGACTGAAATTTAATACATCGTTTGGACTAATAGAATCAAGTGTATCTGGAGGAAGGATAACTCTTTCCCAAGTTACTCCCATATCAGATGATTTTCGCAAACCACCAGCAAATGATGAAATCCAAACTGTGTTTTTTGTAAATGCAACATCGTAGCTAATATTATTAATTGTGGTTGTTACTGGCAGAGCACGCAAAGTATTTATTCCATAAACAATTGAGGAATCACCAGCATTATCTACTGGTTGTGGAATTGAAGTCCAAGATTTACCATTATCAGTTGAATATTTAATTCCCGTTCCATCTGGGAGATATTCCCCATTAATTTCAGTAGTTTTTCCAGTAGTTGCCCAAATTATACCATTGTTATAACCAATAGCAGTTGTGCCATCTTCGCCAAAAGGTTCTTTTTGATAAAAATTTGTCCAATTCTCGCCGTTATCCTCCGATAAACTCAAACCGCGTGATGTGCCAAGAATTATTAAATTATCAGTAGCTATAATATCTTGAATTGAATTGCTTGACGGTGTCTCATCATTTATGGATTGCAAATTATCAATTTTATTAAGTTTCTTTTTGTCAAGTTGGTAACTCTTTGGAGAATACTGCCCAAATACTGCCGAATAAATAAAGAACAATACTAATATTTGTTTTATCATTTCACCACCACGTTATGAGTAACCATATTACTTAATTTTCCTCTTCTATCTCGAGCCCAAAATTCAAATTTTCTATCTCCACTTGCATCATGAAATTTATTTATTAATGAATAAATTCCATCTCCCTCAACTAAATCTCCATGCAGGCTTGTGCCGTCATCATATAAAATTACTCTCATTGCTGAAGGATTGTTTGGCGAATAAAAATCTGCATAAACAGAATCAATATCACCTAGTCCATTCTCATCAGTAACTTGAATTGCAAACACAAAATACTTGTCATTTTCTAACGTATCTCTTAATGTCGGGCTTTCATCTACATAATAAAAAAGTGGATTTGAAGTTATGGGTGCTACATTACCCTGCATATTATCATACGTAAAATCATGAGAAGCAATTTTTTTCTCATCTTGAGATTCTGTTTGATAAAAATAATCGATCGTGTAGTTAATACTTGGCATTAAGCTATCCATGGCAATTGAGGTAGTATATTCATTGTCTCCAGCTTTAGTCATATCTTTATGATATGTAATATCAAAAGTTCCATCCTGGGAAACAACTTTAATCCAAACAGAAAGAAGTGCCTTTGAATCAGAGAAAGTGATTGAAGTAGTTAACTTTGTATCGGTTCCAGAATATGATAAAGTATTTGGTGCTTCAATATTTGTCACATTAAATTCGCCCAAACTTGGGTCGATTAATCCATCTTCAACTCCATCGCATCCAAAAAATAAAAGAGCGAAAAAAAAGATAAATAATAATTTTTGCATTTGTTTTCTCATTTTATTGAAATTTAATTACAGAGGTATGATGAAGAAAGAGATTGAAATAAAGTAAACATCTCATAATAGAATTGCTCTGTAAAAGTTATTTAATATAGTAAATCCAAAATTTTCACAATTATAGTAGCAATTTTTCTATAAAATATTTCCTTCGTTTTTCGAGTAGCAAAAGTTAAAAACATGCACTTCTATTGTCAAGTCATTTATTCATCCTATATGCTTAAAATCGCAAACTAATACATATCACATTAAATCCATTTTTTTTGCATAGTATTTATTTTAGCAGAAGGATTTTTCTAATTTGTATATCATTGCCAGAAATTAAGTGAGCGAAATATATACCGGTTGATAAATTTTTCGCAGTCCAATTAAAACTATAAGTACCTGAGTTTAAATATTTTTCAACAACACTTGCTACTTTCTCGCCGATTGAATTATAAATAGATAATGTAACAAATTCACTATTAGGAATTGTAAATGAAAAAGTAGTACTTGGATTAAAAGGATTTGGATAATTTTGAGCTAAAGCAAATTCATTATTCAATGTAGAAGTTTTTTCTTTCAAAGCAGTTGGGACTATATAAACTTTCCAATCCCCTTCCCAGAAACCATTAGTTTCACTTAATCTTGCTAATCCATTATGCGATCCAACCCAGATATTAAAATCTGATGTATTGGTTTTATTTGAGGCTGCTGAATAAAATATATTTGTCTCAATTGAAACATTAGTTAAAGCATCTTTTATTTCAGACGGTTCTACCCAAGAAATACCATTATCGTTTGAACGATATATTCCATTATTAGTGGGGATGAATACATGTGACCCACCATCATCAAGGTATTTAAAACCAAAATTATGTGCTTGCTCGTTTGGCAAAGTGGTTTTCCAATTTTCACCACCATCTGTTGAGCGACTAACAGCCCAGTATTCATCTTGATCTTCAGCTTTCCAAGTTGCTGCCCAGATTGAATTATCTGCTTCATTAAATCCAAATCCAACAACAAAATTACCACTAATTGGATTTGCTTGATTTTGATGATTAAACTTTTTCCAGCTAATTCCATTATCTGTTGATTTATTAATTCCACCCGATGTACCAACATAAAGCGTTGAGTCGTTTACACCAAGAACTGAAAAAACACGATGATTTAGCCACGATTCCTGTCCAAACTTACCAGCAACTGGTTGAAGTGTGAAATCCAAAATATCATTTGGACTAATAGAATCAAGATTATCTGGAGGAAGAACAACTCTTTCCCATGTTATGCCCATATCAGTTGACTTACGTAATCCACCAGCAAATGATGCAATCCAAACTGTATTTTTTGTAAATGCAATATCATAACTTATATTATTATAAGTTGTAGTAATTGGTAAAGCCCTAATGTTATTAACTCCATAGATTATTGATGAGTCACCAGGATCATCAATTGGCTGAGGAATGGAAGTCCAAGTTGTGCCATTATCCAAAGAATATTTAATTCCAGTACCTTCTGGAAGATATTCCCCATTAACTACAGTAGTTTTTCCAGTTGTTGCCCAAATAGTACCGTTTTTATAACCAATAGCAGTTGAACCATCTTCACCAAAAGGTTCACTTTGATAGAAATTTGTCCAGTTCTCACCATTGTCTTCCGATAAACTTAAACCTTGTGAGGTTCCAAGGATTATCAAATTATCACTTGCAATAATATCTTGGATGGAATTGCTAGCAGGTGTAAAATCTGAAAATTTACTTAAATTTTCATTTTTAAATTGGTATGAATTTGGATAAAATTGAGCAAACAATGTTTGACTTAAAATTAGAATAACAAAAAATATACTTCTCATTTTTACACCTCTTAAAATGTTATTTACAAAGTTCATTTTTTCTTGAAAATTTGAGATGTAAACTTTACATTTAGCAATAAATTATCAAGTCACTTATTTATCCCATTTAAAGTGAAATAACAAAAGGAGAAGGAGCAAATGAAATAATTAAGATAAAGAAACTAATGTAACCTAAAATCATTCTTTTTGTATCAAGTGGTTTAAAATTAAAAACTGGAGGATGTTTAACTTTAATTACAAAATTTAAAATTAAAGCCCAAAATAGCCAGCCCATCCAACCAAAATTAAAACCAAGTTCAAAAAAAGAATCCAATGCTCCCAAAATTCCAAGAAGGATAAGTAAAATCATAAATATTGATGCAATAACTTCGTGCTTTCTTTGCCCAAACATGCTGTATGCGATATGTCCGCCATCTAATTGTCCAACAGGAATCATATTCATCGCGGTTATAAATAACCCGAGCCATCCAGCTGTTAAATATGGATAATGGTAAATTTCTGTCATTGGTGGAATAAAATTGGTTGGTGTATTAAAAATTGAATTGAACAATTCAAACAAAATTGAACTTCCAAATTTTAGGCTTATTGCATTCTGTCCATAACTTGGAGAAAAATAATCTGGATGAATTGATAAAATATATTGTGGCTCAGGCAAATTCAAATATCCAAAAACAAGAACTATTAGGGCAGCAATAAAACCAGCAATTGGACCGGCAATTCCAATATCAAACATTGCTTTGTTTGAAACAATTATTGAACGAGTTTTGATAACAGCTCCCATCGTTCCAAAATTAAGAAAACCAGCCAATGGTGGAAAAGGAATAAAGTATGGAAGTGTAACATCAACTTTGTGATAACGAGCGGCAAAGTAATGACCAAACTCATGAACGCCTATAATAAAAAGGACAGAAAATGTGTAAGGAAATGCTACTGATAAATCAAAAAAATCGTATGGACCAGGTTTCCCGGTTATCCATTCAGTTCCAGCAAGCAAAGTTGTAGCAATAGTTACAATAAATAAAACTACATGAATAATAGGTGAATGTTTTTTATCAAACATATTCTCTCTCTTTCCAAGTTACTTTTCTGGTAAAAATTAAAATAATTGGAATTATTACAACATAAAGGATAAAATAAAGTTCAAACAAGAAAAAGTGTTTTGCTTTTAATGTTAAACCCAACTTTTGATGAACTGGAGCAATTAGGAAATAGTCAATAATTATTTTAAAAGTCAGTAAGGGAATAATTGCTTTTGAAAACATAAAAGGTGAAATTAAAATCATGAGATTTGCTAAAAAAGCAGTCCCAATTATCACTAAACCGTAAAATCGCATTTCCAAACCTCCAACTGACCATCGCTTCTTTTGATGATAAAGTTCTTTGAATGTACTGCACGCCTTTGAAGTCACTAATGCTTCTTTATCAATTGGATAAATTATTTTATATTTTTTCAACGAATCAATTGCCATCAGTAAATTAAAATCCTCTGTAACAGAAAATTCCAAACCTTCATAGCCACCAACCTCTTCATAAGCCGATTTACGATACGACATGTTATTCCCAATGCAACTCATGGGTTTGCCAATATTAATTGCACCACTTGCAGTTGAGAGCAAATAAATAAAATCAACAGACTGCATTGCGGAAAAGCTATCAATTTCAAATTGGTTTGTCATTCCATTTACAATTGCGACCGAATCATCAACATAGTACGATGCAATTCGTTTAGCCCAAGTTGGAGCAACAACACAATCTGCGTCTGTGGTAAGAATAATCTCGTTGGAAGCAATCTCAATTCCATTTGATATTGCAAGAGTTTTCCCTTTCAAATCCCCTTTTTTCTTGGAAGAAATAATTTTTCTAAACTTTGGTTTACCAAAAATAAATTCATCAATAATTTGTCCAGTTTTATCGGTTGAATTATCGTCAACTAATATTATTTCAATTTTGTTTTCTGGAAACTCAAGTTTATCAAGAGATTCAATACATTCCAAAATATTTTGTTCTTCGTTTCGAGCTGCAACAATAATAGAGACTGAAGGAAGTTTATCATCTTCTAACTTTGGAAATGTTTTAGAAGCTCCAATAATTACAACTGCCGTAAAAACAAAATATATTGAGAGAATAATTAAGAATACTATTTCAAACATTTACTCGGATCTCCAATTTCGTAACCATTTTGTTTCGTTTTCTCGATTATGTAATCGATCGATTTTTCAATTATAGCTTGTGATTTTAAGCTATCGTGTAACACAATTATAGAATTTTTATTTAAATATTTATCAACTGCAAAAATAACAATATTAAAATCACTTTTGTAATCATAAGTTAATAACGACCACATTACATTTGTTAGATTATTCCTTTTCATTAGTGTTTCAGTTCGCAAACCAATTCTTCCGTGTGGAGGTCTAAAATATTTAGGTTTTACTCCAACTGTTTTCTCAATAATTTCTGAACATTTAATAATTGATGAATTAGCAGTTCTGTTAAAGAAATTAATATTTTGGTGCGATATTGTGTGATTTCCAATTAGATGACCATCCCGAATAATCTGTTTTGATAATTCTGGATATCTTTCAACATTTTCGCCAACACAGAAAAATATTGCTTTAATACTATGTTCTTTCAATTTGTCTAATATTTTTGGAGTAGTTTCTGGATTTGGACCATCATCAAAGGTGAAAAGTATTTTGTCAACTTTTGATTCCCATATTGTTTTAGGAAAAAGTTTATGAAATATTTTTGGTGGAACATATTTTGTTTTTTTCATCATTTTATAAATCTTGTCATTCCCACATATTTCTGGTGGGAATCTTGACCATTATTGAGATTCCCGATAAGAGCATTCGGGAATGACATACATTTGTATTATACATTAGTATTTTTCTATCTCTTCAACTCTCTATCTTTCCATGTAAAATTTCCTAACGCTCCAGAAATAGCTGAATAAACTATATATGGAATATGCAAAATTTCAGCCAGAAGAAATAACGGGAAATTGATTTTCTCAATTAAAACACCAACTCCTTTTACCATTACTGCATATTCAACTAATATTTTTAACATAAATGAAACTGAGAAAATTTTTAAAAATCTGGGGTCTAAGAAAAATCCTAATAATAACTGAGCAATCAAGCCCAAGTAGAAAAGAAATATTAAAAATAATTGTGCAACAATTAACTTGTTTTCATAGAATAAACCCTTACTTGCCCAGCGCTTTCGCTGCTGATTAAATTCCTCAAGATTTTTGTTTGCATCTGTTATTACTAACGCGTCTTTTTCGAAACAGAATTTTACGTCATAATTTGTTTTGTACGCAATCTTTTGCATTAATAATTCATCATCGCCCGATGAAAGATTCATTAAATCCTTGTAACCGCCAACTTCATCAAATACCGATTTCCGAAATGCAAGATTTGCCGAGCTTGCAATCATTGGAGTTTTGTTGCCAATTAGTCCAGCTCCCGAAAGTATAAGCCCAGCAAACTCAAGTGATTGCAGCTTTCCAAATAAATTATCCGATTCAGCAAAAGCAACTGGACCAGAAATAAGCGCTGTATTTTCCTCAAATCCAATAACCATTGTTGAAATCCAGTTTGGAAAATTTGTGCAATCGGCGTCAGTAAATAAAATAATAGTCCCTTTCGATTTTGAAATTCCAAACTCTATTGCTTGCTTTTTGTGTGCTTTGGCAAAATTTGTATCTTTTATTGAATAGACAAAAATATTTTCCTTCGTAATTCCATTTTTCAGTTTTTTGAGTGAATCATCGGTTGAGAAATCATCTATGTAAATTACTTCGAACTTATCACTTGGATAGTTTTGTGATTCAATACTCTTTAAGTTATCCATAATTTTTTCACTTTCGTTTCGGAAAGGAATAATAACTGAAACAAATTCATTGTCTTGTAGTTGAGTTCCAAAATAACTCAGTTTTGTAATTCCAACCCTAATTTTTCTTATGAAAAGAAAATAGAAAATAAGCAAACCGAGAAAAACAAAAGATAAAATATTTAACAAATTATTCCCTTTTAAGTAAAAGTGTTAAACCAATAATTGATGGAATTAACAGATTGATAAAAAACAAACTAATTGCGGCGTTAAATCCAACAGCGCCAATAAATCCAAGATTTTGCAAAAAATAAACCGCAGCGCCTTCTCTAACCCCAACTTCGCCAAGCGCAATTGGAGGAATAACAATTTGGGCAAATATTATCAAATTAGCCGCAAAGAAAAATAACGTAAAATTGAATTCGCCGCTAAAAGCAATTAGTAAAAATGTCATTTGAATAGTAAAAGTTAAATGGTAAAGCAATGAAATAATTACAATTGATAATAGAGTTTTTTGATCGAGAGATTTAATAAAAGCAATTCTGACCAGTATTTTCTCTAAATATTTTTTTGATTTTATCCAATTTCGAAATTTGATGGAAGTAGCACTATATCCTAAGATAAAATATAATGGTGTGAGAATTGAAATTTTATAAATTATAATAAATACAAGTGCTGTTCCAATTGAAAAGCCAATTAAACTTTTCAAGAATATTATAAAAAATGTTCCACCAATTAGCACGGCAAAAAATATTGGAATAAATTTGTCAACAATAGTTGCAAGAATTACATCAAGAATTTTCACATTTTTGTATGGAAGAGCGCGTGCAAAATATTCTCCCGATTTCATTGGAGTAAAAATGCCTCCACTAATTCCATAAAACATGGAGTGCCAAACTTTACTTCGGTCTTTAATTCCAAAATATTTTTTACTAAGAATATTCCATTTAAAAAATTGAAGTCCCAAATTAACTGGTAAAAGTAAAAATGCAGCTATCAGATAAATTTTGTCCGCTTTTTTATAAGTTTCATAAATTGCTTTTGGCTCAACATAGAATATTAGAAACATCACTAATCCAAGTCCAATAATAATTTTGGCAATATTTGTTATTCTTTTTCTGACTAGATTTTCCAATACAATTTTCTACTAAAGTGATATTTTTTTAATTAAATTTATAAAGTTGTTTAAAATAGCAAAATTTTTAGTCTCAATTTGAATGAAGATATTTATAATTTAACTTTAAAGACACTATTATTTATTTGTGAATAAAAAGACACTGCCACGAAGACACAAAGGCACAATAATTAAGTAACAAAAAGAATTAAAAATGAAACAAAAGTTATATCTGCTAATAACCACTTTGCTAATATCTTTTCTAATTTCAGAAATAGCACTTACACTTATGACTGAAAAGGATTTGGATGGAAATTTGAGTTTTAATTACGTGCATCTTAAACCTTATCATTTACCAATTTTGGAAACCGCGAAGAAAATTAAAGAAATTGAAAATAATAAACTTCCAGATTCACTTTTAGTTAATTATGAAAATGAGAATTTTACTCGCGAATATTTTAATGTAAGACTTATTCCCGATTCACTTCTTGGTTGGGTGCCAAATCCTATTTTTAAAAGTACTGATGGACTTTACATATACAACAGAGATGGAATTAGAAGTCGTGACATTTTAACAGAATATCCACCAAAAACTAAATTGAGAATTGCAATATTTGGCGATTCATATTCCCACGGCGATGAAGTTGCGTTTGAAAATACTATTGGAAATTACCTGGAAGAGTTTTTAGCAAAAAATAATGTTGACTCAGAAGTACTAAATTTTGCTGTTAGTGGTTATGGAATTGACCAAGCATTTTTAAGATGGAATTTAATCAATGAACAATTTAAGCCTGATATAGTAATTTTAGGAATACAGTTTGAAAATGCAAAGCGCAATATAAATCTCGTCCGTCCATTTTATTATTACATAACTGAAATTCCTTATTCAAAACCGCGTTTTGTTATTGAAGGAAATAAATTACAATTGCTTAAAAACCCAATAGTGGATATAACTAAAACAGTTGATATTATTGAACATTTTAACAATTGGGAATTTTCGCATTTTGAAGGATTCTATTCTGAGGAGAATTATAATCCAAATATTTTTTATTACAGTAAAACCATTTCAATTGTAAGTTCTACATTTTCACAATTGTTAGACGAAGTAGATTTCTACAAACCACAGCACGAAAGTTTTCAAGTAACTTATAAAGTTTTCGAAATGTTCAAGGATAGCGTTGAGCGAAAAGGACAAATATTTATTCCCGTCCACCTTCCAGTTAAAAGTGATTTTGATTTTCTAACTCAAAAGTTTCTGGATTTTGCTTATGATAAAAAATTCATTTATGATGAGCTTTTTGATGCTTTAACGAAAAAGGCAAATTTTGTGGAAAGCTACCGCGCTCTTGAAAGCTGGAATAAAGCAAATGATAATGAAGGACTTTTTATGAAACATCACTATTCACCAAAGGCAAACAAGATTATTGCAAATCAGATTTTCGATTTTATACAAAATGAACATCCTCAAATATTTATTCACTCTGCTAGGAAAGATTGATGGAATTATATTTATTTATTGCTGCAATTTTATTCTGGATTTTATACTACTACTTTGAAGGCAGTCACGACGGGGCTTTTGCGTTAGAGACAAAACTAATGCGCGATAAACTAGGCACAACAAAATTTAACGAGATAGAAAAAGCTTTTATAAAATATGAGTTGGATTGGCATTGGTATGATGGACTTGAAAAAGCTCTAGTTAAAATTGTATTTTCAGTTTTTGTCTATTTTATAACCAATAACTTACTTTTTTCAGTTCAAATGCTTTTCCTTTCTGTAGGAATTCGAGCTTTTGCGCACGATCTTTTTGTAACAATTGCTATGGGAAAAAAACTTAATCACATTGGTCCAGATTTCCTTTGGTGGGATAGATTTTTACGCAAAATGCATAATGTTGGAATAAATCAATATGTAATTAAATTCATTCCAAATTTAATTATTGTTTTGTGGATTTTATGGACTTTAGAGTAGGGTGTTTTTTATCGAAAAACTCTTTAGTGGCAAATTTGAAATTATTAAAAAAATGCTTACTCTAAAATGAATCTGCACCAAAGCGCCAATGATAAATTGATAAACATACCCAAAATAGTATTTATTGAATTTGTAATTTATGGATAGTATAAACATAAAGTTAATGTGCAATAATATCCTACGAAACCATATGAGTTACCCTTCATTTAACATTTTCTGTGAAAAATTGAGCAAATACTTGAGTTCTAAGTAATAGTGACAATAGAGTTTCTGCAAAAGAATAAATATTAAGTTATTTCAAAAAATTATATTTATCTTCAATCCTAATAATAATTTTAATAAGATATTTTTTGATGAAAAAAGCTTATTTAGAAAAAAACAAGTCGATATTTATTCTGATTTCAGTCTGGTTTATTTTAGCTTTTTTTCAAAGCATTTTTACGGAACTATGGGAAGATGAAGCATATTATTACACATGGGCAACAAATTTAGATTGGGGTTATTTTGACCATCCTCCAGCAGTTGCATTTTTTATCAAACTTGGATATTCAATTTTCCCAAATGAATTTGGTGTACGGTTTTTTACGATTTTAATGGGTTGTGGATTCATTTTTCTACTTTGGGAAATGACTGATAAAAAGAAACTCGCATTATTTTCGATGGTGATTTTCTCAATTCTTGGTCTGCAATATTATACTTTTCTGGCACTTCCTGATATGCCACTTCTTTTCTTCTCAATGCTCTTCTTTTATTTATATGATATTTATCTCGAAAAAGATTCACTTAAAATAAGTATGTTAATTGCTGTTACAATCTCTTTAATGCTTTATAGTAAATATACCGGGTTATTAATAATTCTTCTTTCTGTTATGGCAAATTACAAATTGCTGTTCAAAAGAAAATCCTTTTTTCTAATCTTATTAGTTTCAATTGTACTATTCCTTCCTCACATTATTTGGCAATATCAAAATAACTTTATTACAATAAATTTTCATCTTTTTGAAAGAAATCAGCAGCCATATTCAATTAACTTTGTTTTAGGACAGATTTTAATTGCTGGTCCTTTTATAACCCTACTTTTGATTAAAAACTCCGTAAAGGCAAAATCGAGCGATGATTTTACACGAACATTGAAATTTAATCTTTTTGGATTTTATTTAGTGTTTTTTGTGGCTTCATTAAGGAATGAAATTCTACCACATTGGACGCTTCCAATATTGATTCCATTGATATTATTAACATTAAAGAATTTTCCAGATGATATTAGGAAATATAATTTTGTAAAATATATTGCTGGAGTAAGTATTACTTTAATTCTTCTTAGTAGATTATTTTTCATTTATGATTTCCTTCCAGATTCTATTTCTGAGAAAAAATACTTGTTGCAAAATCATCTTCATGGGTATTCTGAATTTTCCAAGAAAATTCAAGAAATATCAGAAGGTGAGCCTGTGGTATTTATTGATTCATACATTAAACCTTCAATGGTAAAGTTTTACTCAAGTATATTTGCAACTTACTATCCAACTGTAGAGTACAGGAAGTATCAATTTTGTTTGTGGGATGATGAAGAGAAACTTCAAGGAAAAAGAATAATGATTTTTGGAGAAGAAAAGAAATTACAAGGAAATTTTAAACCAATTTATTTCCCGAATAAAAAAAGATATAATTACGGTTTCATTGATAATTTTAGATCTTTTGGACATATTGAATTTAAACAAGAACAACAAATTATGCTCAACGAAGACTCAAATATTAAAAACGTCAAAATTGCAGGTACATTATTTAACAATTTTTCATATAGTATTGATTGGAAAAATGAGAAACCACCAGAAGCATTTATCTTTATCGTGAAAAAAGGTAAAATTATAGGTAGCGAAAAAATTGTACTTCCAAATGAAGTTGTGCTTAAAGCGGGTTTATCAATTCCATTTTCATTCACTTTTAAATTACCTCCAGATATAAATAAACTATTTTATGAGTTTTCAATTAAACCTAAAAATTTACCTCCAGGGATAAATAGTAAATTTTACAAAATTGAATTTTAGTTATATCTGATATATTCTTGATGAGAATGATTGTAACTTGATATATCATCGATGCAATAAAATAAATATGTGTTAATATAGAAGGTAAATAATTAAAAGAAATCCACACTAAAACCAATGCCAAACTGGCTTACACGCTTAAAGTAATATTCACTAAATTTATGGTTTCCATTGTAATAAGAAAAATAAAGAGTTAATCCTTTCCCGTACCAGTCACCAAACTTAACGCCAAGCAGATTATTTGAGCTCAGTTTATATTCTGGTTTACCAGCAAAAACATTGTGAGATGCAAAAAATATATTTACGGGTTTTTGTAAAAACATTCCAAAAACTTTATCCGAATTTATTTCAATTCCAGCACTGAACGACCATTTTTCCAATTCTGCTGGTCTAACCATTGTTGCATAAGCAACACTTGAGTAATATTTAATACTTCCGAAATTAAGAATGTGTTCATCAGCAACCGTTAGCTCGCCAAAATCTTGAGTAAAAGGAATTGGACGATCTTCGCCAATCCAATCATCTTTGGCAACATCCCAAAGTCCATCAACAAAATGTGCGCTATTGTGAATTATTCTAAAACGAAATAAAATATTTCTGTCTTCAAAACTCAAACGATAAGCACCATGCCCACCAAAAAAGCCATCTAGGACAGCAATTTGCAATCTCTTTCCAGAATAATTTGTAGAAAGTGCGTATGCCATAAAATCTATCGCGAGAGTAAGTTTATCGTTTTTTAAAAAACTAATAGCAAATAAATCAGATGAATTTCCAATATCAACTTTTAAATATCCATTTTCTGGATAATAAAGAATTCCCATGCGAGCTTCTTGATGCGAGGCTTTCAATGGCATAAAATTCTGCCCTTCGGGGAACAATTCATATTTAGTTTCTTGTGGGAATATTTGAAATGAGAGAATAATAGCTAAAATAATAAATCTTCTAATAAAAACCATGCACGTTGAGTAATTGTTATAAAAATAATCTGATAAACAAATATGATAAATCATTTAATAATTTATTTGAAAATTTTACCTTTTAGTTTTTAGGAAACATTACGACTATAATTAAATCAAATACGGAATTCGAAATTCGAATTTCAACAAAAAATATTATTCTATTGATTTTGAAATTTTTATATCATGTTTCTTCATTTTTCTCCATAGAGTTGAAGGATCAATATTTAATTCCTTTGCCGCTTTCGGTCTATTGTGATTATTCTTTTCCAAAACTGAAATTATTAATTCTTTTTCAGTTTCCTTAAAACCTTTTTGTTTGCTTGAATTATCTAACATACTTGCTTGTTCATTAAATTCTCTTATTCTTTTTGGCAAACACTCAACTTGGATAACTTCTCCATTGCATAAAACAAAGCAATGCTCAATAGCATTTTCCAATTCTCTAATATTTCCAGGCCAGTTATAATCCACAATAAGATCAAAAGCCGATGATGAGAATTGCTTTATTTTCTTATTAAATTTCTTATTGAAACTTTTAATAAAATGATTAACTAATAACGGAAAATCATCCATTCTTTCTCTTAATGGTGGGAGATGAATATTAATTACATTAATTCTGTAAAACAAATCTTCTCTAAATCTTTTTGCGGAAATTTCATCGGCAAGATTTTTATTTGTTGCTGCAATTATTCTGGTATCCATTTTAATTGATTTGTTTCCACCCACCCTCTCAAATTCGTGAGTTTCTAAAACTCTAAGAAGCTTTGTCTGCACTGCTGTTGAAAGATCACCAATTTCATCCAAGAATAAAGTCCCTCCTTGAGCAAGTTCAAACCTTCCAATTTTAGTTTTTATTGCACCAGTAAAAGCTCCTTTTTCATGTCCAAAAAGTTCGCTTTCTAATAGTGATTCCGCAAACGCACTACAATTAACTGCTACAAAAGGACCTGTTTTCCTTGAACTTTTAAGATGAATTGCACGTGCTGCTAATTCTTTTCCAGTCCCACTTTCACCAGTTACTAAAACAGAGCTATCAGTTTGTGACACACTTTCCAGAACAGAAATAATTTGTTTAATCTCTTTATTTCTGCCAACAATATTCTCATATGTATAATATTCATTAAGATGTGCAGATAAGTTTCTGATTTCTGAAATATCAATAAAAGTCTCAACAGCACCAATGTTCTCATTTTTATTGTTAATTAAAACTACAGAATTTACACGAATAGGAATATTTTTACCACCCTTTTGAATTATCTCTAATTCATTTCCCAACATTGTTTTGCCATTTTTAATTGTTTGTTCCATGTGGCATCCATTGCGACAAAGAGAAGAGTTGAAAATATTCCAGCATTTTTTACCAATAGCTTCCAATTTTTTAAATCCTGTCATTTTTTCTGCCGAAGTATTAAATGAAGTAATATTCCAATCGTTATCAATTGTAAATGTACCTTCTATATTACTATTAAATATTGCATCAAGTTTATTTTTTTGATCAATAAGTTCTGAAGTCTTTTGTTGAATTTCTTCAGCCAAAAAAAGCATTTCTTTTGTATCTCTGAATACAAAAACTACACTTAGAACCGTTTCATCCCTTTTAATAGGAGTAATTGAGGCAAGCACATTAATTATATTACCCTTATTATCGGTTATGTTAATGGAAAGATTCGAAAAAACAATATTATCTTCTAATGATTCAATAATATATTTTCGTTCACTATTTTTTTTCGCAAAAATAAAATCAAATTTACTTCCTATTACATCTTCTTCTGAATAACCCGTAATTCTTGAAGCCGCTGCATTAAATACTATGATTTTTTCATCTTTGCTAATTACAACAATCCCATCCGGAATTATTAAAGTTTCCTTATTTCTATCAATTATATTTTGCACATCTGTCATTTTTTTCTCAAAATTATGGAAATAAAATATATGCATTTAAGTGCGATAGTGCAACCTTTGTGCATAAACATTGCACTATCACAATAATGTTTACAAAATGATTAAAAAAACGACTAAAAAGCTTGTTTTTTGTGGCATACAATTAGCATTAATAGTAAAAATCATAAAATGAGGTATAATATGAATAATCAAATAATTACTCGGTTCAAAAATATTGCAAAAAAAATCTCCGTAAAATTGGAAGAAAATATTCTTTCTGATAAATCGCTAAAATGTAAAGTAGTATATGGACCTGTAAAAACGAGAAGATTAGGTTTAGTATTAGGAATTAATAATGCACAGTCAAAAACATGTTCATATAATTGTGTTTATTGTCCAAGTGGAAAAACCTCTTGCTGCTCTACATTCAGTAATAGCTGTTTATCGCCTTATGAACTTTATATTTCTGTTAAAAATAAATTAGAAGAAATTAAAAGAAATGGACAAAAAGTGGACTATATTCTTTTTGCCGGTAGTGGAGACCCAGCGCTTGATCCTAATCTATCAAAAGAAATCTCACTATTACGAGAATTTGGTCATAAAATTGCAGTTTATACAAATTCTTCTTTAATCTGGAATGAAAACATACAAGAAAATTTAATGTTTGCAGACTATGTATCTCTTAAAGTTGATACTGTTTCTGAGGATACTTGGTTGAATCTAAATCGCCCACATCCAAGATTAAGATTTGATCACATACTTAACGGAATTGAACAGTTTGCAAAAAGATTTAGAGGCACATTAGCTACTGAAACTACATTAATAAAAGACATTAACGATAATGCAGATGAAATAGAGCAGCTTTCTAAATACTTAAATGAGCTTAAATGTGAGGCTTCATATTTTCTTACTCCATTATTTCCTCCAACAAAAAGTTTTGCCGTTGGTCCTGAGCCAATCGTATTAGAACAATTATCCCAATTGATTAAAGAAAAAGTAATGAACTCAGTTCTGTTATTAGAATCCGAAACTGAAGAATTTTTTGCGACTGACAACTTCGAAGATGAATTAATGGGATTGCTTTCACTTCATCCTGTTGCCGTAGATTCAGTAAAACAGTTTGTTAATAATGAAGACAATTTGAACACACTTAACAATTTAGTTGCTAATAATATCATTAAAGAAATTACATATAGTGAAAGAAATTTTTATGTAGAAAATATTGAACCCAACTTAAGCGTGGCTTCATAAATATTTTTAAGGGAATTGTTTGATGGAAAAAATGAAAACAATTAATATTAATAAATATTTTTCTTTACTCATTTGGCTTGTTGGATCAAATCTTTATTCAATAAAAATAATAAGACAGTATCCAGGCGTTCTTGGATCTTTCTCGACAAAAATAGGAAATACAGAATATGACTGAGCACGAACAAGATATAGCTTATGAAGAAGAAGAAAAAAGAATTAAAGAGAATGTTTCAAAGATTAATCACCGTATAGCCGTATTTAGCGGTAAAGGCGGTGTTGGTAAAACAACAGTGAGCGTAAACCTAGCTTATGGATTACAATCAGAAGGCTTCTCAACTGGAATTCTGGATGCAGATATTACAGGTCCTAATGTTGCTAAAATGCTTGGGATTAATAGCGAATTGATTATGCTGGATTCGAAAATGATTCCGTTTGAGAAATATGGAGTAAAAATGATTTCCATAGATTCATTAATTCCATCTGGACAGCCAGTTATTTGGCGTGGACCAATGCGCTCAAAAATAATTAATCAATTTCTAGCTGATGTTGAATGGGGTGAACTAGATTATTTAATTGCAGATCTTCCTCCAGGCACTGGTGACGAGATTTTAACTATTGCACAGCAAATGAAACCAGACTTTTCATTGGTAGTAACTACTCCACAAGAAGTTTCTGTAATTGATGCTGAACGCGCAATTAATATGGCAAAAAAACTTGAGATACCTTTTATAGGTGTTGTTGAAAATATGGCGGGATTTGTTTGCCCTCATTGCAGTGCAGTTTTTGAACTCTTTGGATCAGGTGGTGGAAAATCTTTGGCAGCGAAATACAATATTCCGTTTCTGGGGTCTATTCCTCTTGATATTGATGCCCGTATTTTTGCAGATAATGGTAAGTCAATTATTTTAGAAAAACCAGACTGTGAGGTAACACAAATATTTAAATCAATAGTAACTATAATTGAAGAAAACTCACAATACAAATTACAATCAATGGAAAAGTAAAAATCTTATATCTTGGCGCCAAATCACCAACCAGCAGAAAAATTAGTGAAAGCACCATCAGAAGAAGACTTAAACACTGAGTATCAAATTTACAATAGTTTAATTGATAACGTAGAACTAGGAACTAGTTCGAAGCATTCTTCCGATGCTTAAAAAGAATTATTGAGCATACTTTCTTTTCATCCGATGCACAAAGATGCAGTTGAAGAATTTTTGTAAAAGCAAATTCAGATTTGAAGCTAATTGATGATTTAAAAAATATGAGAGTGCTTCAAGAAATGGAATACTCTGGTAGCACTTATTTTATAAAAAAAATATAAGGAGGCAATTATGCCAAACTTTGATAGAACTGGTCCACAAGGACAAGGTGTATTGACTGGAAGAAAAAGAGGTCGCTGCAATAATACTCAGACAGCACAAACTGAAAAAACAACTGAGCAATCTACCGTAAATAAGAATATTGTCTATGGAATTGGACGTGGCGGAGAACCACGCGGAGGAGCCGGATTAGGAAACCGTTTTGGCGGCAGTGGCAGTGGTCGTGGAAGAAGATTCGGAAGCTGATAAATTTAACAGAGTTTAAAATAGAAGCAAAAACTAATTTGAATGAGGCATATAATATTATGGGAAGAATAGCGGTACCAGTAGAGAAACCAGATAATTTCTCTCCTATTTCGGAAATCTTTGGAAGAAGCCATTTTTTCTTGGTCCACAATTCAACAAATAATTTGGAAGGGTTTTTACGAAACCCGTTTGCATTTGAATTAGATAGTGGTGGAATAGAAACAACAAAACTAATGATTGAAAATAATATTGACATCGTATTAGTTAAACAAATTGGAGCAAATTCTCTCAGGCTTCTTACTTCATCCAGTATTCTTGTTTACAAGTGCTCATGCGAAAACGCGAATGAGGCATTTCATAATTTCAAAGATGGAAAACTATCTTTGATAAATTGTACAAACAAAGATTTTTAACTTGTAAGAAATAGATAAAGAAATAAAATAAATTATTGAAGCAATTAGTGAAAATAACTCAAAAGGTTAAATATCATTCACATATTAGCAATTACAATTAAAGAAACAAGTTCAAAAGAAAAAGTTGTGGAACATTTTGTGAATTGCTCAAAATTTTATTTATGTGAAATTGACGAGAACAATATAGTATTGAAGACCGAAACATTTTTTAATCCATTATCTGGTAAACTCGACAAAATGAAATTGGGCAAGTTTACGCTTGTTAAAGCTAACTTATAATTTTTGCGAATTGTGACACAATTGTGACAAGTTTCGTTTCCACTAAACGGAATTAGCAAGTTTTTCTATTCCTTTTAAAATTAAAAACCTACAAAATAGCTTTATTTATCTATTTTGTAGGTTATTTTTTGTTGTAGCGCGTACGGGGGTCGAACCCGTGTTACCGGCGTGAGAGGCCAGCGTCCTAGACCACTAGACGAACACGCCATAATTTTAAGATAATAAATTTACATTTTTATTCTTATAAATAAAACACTTACCACGCTTTCAACTAATATTTATTTTCGTTAGATATTCTAATTAAAAACCCCTAAATTGTTTTATCTTTTAATTAAGAAAATTATTAATTAAGTTATTTTAAGAATTAATTAGGCCCATTAATTATAAATTAATTCCAACCAGCAATGTAGCTTTTTCTTTCATATTCTGAAATACGATAGAGTGAAGTCCGCAGAAAATCAACTGTATCGTATTAAATAAGTGACTTAAAAAAAATAAATTAATACATTTAGAGTGATATAAAATAATATTATTAGCAGTATCTCTAATATTATAACAAATTAAAGTTGCCTTTTTGTTTGACTTATCTATTAACTCCATAATTACTTTATACGAAAATTCGCCATGACTTAAAGTTATTTCCCACATTGTAAAATATTATTGAATACTCAAAATCTAACTTCCATTAAATAAATATTACATTTACAGAATATTTACATAATTTTCTATTATGTTTTAATTTGCTTTGCTACTAGAAGATGGTTTAATTTTGTTTAGCTGCAATATAATATGTAATAATTTTATGTTAAATAAGACTTAGGTTAATATGTCAACATTAATAAAAAACGGACGAATAATTACTTCCGAACAAAACTACATTGGTGATATTTTTATTGAAAATGAAAAAATTACACTTATTGCTGAAAATTTAATTATGCAAGCTGATACTGTAATTGATGCAAAAAATAAATATGTAATTCCAGGTGGAATTGATGTTCACACACATTTAGATATGACTTCTGGTGTAGTTACATCTACTGATGATTTTTATACTGGAACTCGTGCAGCAGCTTTTGGCGGAACAACATCAATAATTGATTTTGCAGCGCAACCAAAAGGTAAAAGTTTTAGAGAAGGTCTTGCCATTTGGAAAGAAAAAGCTAACGGAAAAGCTACTATCGATTATGGTTTTCATATGACAATTACCGAATTAACAGAGGAAAGAATAAATGAAATGACAGAAATGGTAAATGAAGGAGTAACAAGTTTCAAATTGTTCCTTGCATATCCAGATGTTTTAATGGTTGATGATGCTACAATATTTAAAGCAATGAAGAAATCTGCAAAAATAGGAACTTTAATTTGCATGCACGCAGAAAATGGAATGGTGATTGATGAAATTGTAAAAGAAACAGTTGCTGCTGGTAATTTAGGCCCTGTTTACCACGCACTCAGTCGTCCAACCTATGCTGAAGCTGAAGCAACACATAGAGCAATTGCACTAGCTCAAATGGCAGGCGCGCCAGTTTATATTGTTCATTTAACATGTAATGATGCTCTGGAAGAAGTTGCAGCTGCACGAGCAAAGGGATTTCCAGCATTTGCGGAAACATGTCCACAATATTTATTCCATTCAATTGATGAAATGGATACTCCAGACTTTGAAGGTGCAAAATTAGTATTTTCACCTCCACTTCGAGAAAAATGGAATCAGGAAAAACTTTGGTCAGGATTAAAGCAAAATACTCTTCAAGTGGTAGCAACCGACCATTGTCCATTTAATTTTAAGGGGCAAAAAGATTTAGGAATTAATGATTTCACTAAAATTCCAAATGGCGGTCCAGGTATTGAGAATCGTTTACAATTAACTTTTCATGGTGGAGTTCTTGAAAACAGAATTTCATTAAATAGATGGGTTGAAATAAATTCGACAAATCCAGCAAAAATATTTGGGATGTATCCACAAAAAGGAAATATTTCTATTGGTGCTGATGCTGACATTGTTATTTGGGATCCCGAAGTGGAACATATTATCTCAGCCAAAACGCATCATATGAATGTTGATTATTCAATGTATGAAGGGAAAAAAGTTAAAGGTAATGCAGATATTGTCTTATTGAGAGGTAAAGTTATAGTTCAAAATAATGAGTTTAAAGGAATTGCTGGAAATGGTATTTTTATTAAAAGAACTCCTTTTGGAAGTGCTTGGGATTAGATCACAAAAATTGTAGTTCTTGATAAATTATGTATATAAATAAACAGATATTTTTTTCATACTCAGGTTATCAGAAAAGATATTTTTGGATTGTTCTGTCCTTTTAGCTAAATTTCTTTTTAAGAAAGGGATGTTAAAGCATTATGAAATGATTAGATAAGTGGATTTCTTGTATTTTGCTAGATTGCATTAAATAGATATATAAAACTATGGCGTTGAATTAAAACCTGACAATTAGATTTTGGGTTATAAAAATAAATTTCACTCACAAAAAACAGAGGTCAAAATGAAAACAATTAAAACTATTGGAGTTTTTATTCTAATTTCCCATTTTACACTTTTAGCAGGTGTTCCCCTACCAAGAACTCATAATCCATTATTACCATATTTTATGGAACAAATTAATTTCCAGTCTGTTTTGCTAAATGTTTATGGACAGAATGTTTCTGGAATTATTCCAGATAGGTATAGTGACTTAAACTGGAATCCAGCATTTATTCTTCAGAGTAGTGGAAATAGTGTTTATGTGGATTTTAATTACCAAGTAGCTAATAATTCATATAATAGCTACTCTAATATATATATGTCAGGAAGTAATTCGGTTTCTCCAAATTGGTATAACAACACATCCGTTAACTCGCTTCAGCTAAATCCACTGTTTAATTTTGCTCTTATCCAAAAAATCAATGATAAAATATCTATTGCAATTATTAATCGCTCACTCTTTGATTATGGTCAGTTTAGGTCTTCTTCTAATAGAAGCAATTACAGTAATAGTAGCCTATCTTCAATGTCATATGATTCAGAAGCTTACAATGATTTGGAATTAACTACTGTTGAAGTAGAAAAAAATCAACAATCAGTTTGGGGCACACAAACAGAGTTTAATTTAGGATATAATTTTTCACCCAAAATTGATATTGGCTTAAAATTTGGGCACTATATTTTTCGTCAATCGGGTGAATTGAATGATTCAAGATATTCTAAGCAGCCACATTCATTAATTGATGAGTATAATAACGAAGATTTTAAAATTAATGGAGATCAATATGAAATTGGTGCTGGAATTGTTTATCACTTAGATGAAAAAACAAATCTAGGTTTATATTTATCTATTATGACTGGAAGTTCATCCGAAAAAAATATTGCATTTGATAATTCGCACAGTTGGTCTGAAAATAATGTAGATACTAATTATTATTCAATCAATAAATATAATCTTGCAAGTAATTATTCTTTTTCAACAGATGGAAGCAGCCCTTTTCTGTCTCTAACTTTTCAAAAAGAATTTTCAACAAGTTTGGAGCTAAGATCATTTTTTAGCTTTAGACAAACAAATAAAGATATTACTGGTTCAATCTCTTCAACAGACACAAGCTACACTGATCGGACATTTGATGCCTATAACAGCACTACACATAATTATTACTTTAGTAGAAATGAATCCTCGGGAAGAGCAAAAGACTTGTTAGATGGTGATGGAAAGGAAACGATGGAAAACTACCAGTGGTTCGCATCTCTAATTTACAAACCAGAAAGTGAGTGGTCAGTATTTGCTGCAGTTATGCTGCAAATGCAAAGTAAAGAAACAGAATTTTCTGAAAAATCAATCTATTATAACAACTATAATTTTAAAAGTTATTATTATATGCCTAGAGATGAGAACAGATTTAATTCACAATTAAAGAATTACAATTATCATTATTCATACAAAAAATGGTCTGCAATAATACCAGTTGGAATTAAGGCTCACATTTATGGCGGATTTTCATTTTTAATAGGTACCGATTTACGTTTTGACCTTATTGAAATAAAAGAATCAGGAGATTTATTATATCCTAAAAGAGTCAATAGAACCACAGAAAACGGAGTAATTGTTGTGGAAGATATTGAATTAAACCGCCCTGAAACTTATGACGCATATAGACCAAATGAATTTAGTAAAACTTCTTCCATAAACTTTGGAGCATTTTATGAGCATTCTTCAGGTTTAAAGTTGTATGTTAAAACTGATAGCGATATTTTCAATAATAACTTTTGGACTTTTGGAATAGAATATGGTCATTAAAAATTAATTATTTGAACTAACTCCATAATTTATATTTTTATAGATGTATTTACGAGTTGTGTAAAGCAATCTGTAACAAATTGCTTTACACAACACTAATATTTAACAATAATTACTTGCTAATAAAATGATATCCAATTTTAATTGCACCCCAAACATGGGTTTTAGCCCCACTTAAAACTAAGCCAGCTATTTCCGTTCCAAATGTAAAGCCATTATTGCTTAAATATTGAAGACCTAATGGAATATATAATCCGTTTCTTGTCTCACTTATACTGTATAAATTAATATCTGGAATATGTATTATATTTAATCCAACATATGGTGTCCAGTTTTTTTCTGGTCTATTTCCATTTATGTGATATTTTACGCCCCCATAATATCCAAATATTCCAGCTCCAGTTTCTACATTTACATTTGGAGTAAAAAAATAATCAAGAGAAAAAGATAATATCAAACTTGGTCCTCCCAAATTTGCATTTATTCCAAAACGATTATTTATTCTTGGATTACTATTTTCAACCGAAATATCTTGGGCAAATAAATTAATAGAAATGAGTAAGGTTAAAAGTATTGTTATTTTTGGCATATTCTCTCTTTCTGTTGTTAAAAATACTAGAGTCAATTTGCATTAATTTTTTAAATATTATTACTGGTGAGAGTAACATATAGCATAAAATTTTAATAAACTAATTGTAAAAAGATGCATTGTCTATTTATGCAATATTTGAATGGAAGAAAGGACTAAAATTAGGATTATTTCTATGCCCGCATCCTATTAATCACAATTTTTGTGAACTTATTTTGTGGTAAGTTTTTCCAAATATGACTCCTAATTGGATTTTTAACTAAATATAATCTTTTGTTAAACTATCTTCTGCTTTCTTTTTCAACATCTCCCTGTCGGTTTTAAGCATATTCTCTATTTCATTTTTGAAATATTGATATCTGTAAGTTGTTATTCTTGACTCACCAATATGAACTATTTCAGCATCATCTATTTTAATACCATAATGTTTTTCCAAAATATATTGATATAACGAAAGTTGTAGTGAATAATGGATATAATTACAATCCATGAGTCGAGAACTGGCATTATGATTTCCCATTCTGTTTCTAAAAGAATTAATATCTATCCTTTTGCTCGTTTTCCAATCAAATATTTTATATGAATCAGTCTCACTATTATAAACTAATAAATCAATTGAGCCAGCAAGTTCTAATTCTTTTGAGTATACCATAACTTCTGAAAATAGAATATTTCTATCAGTCATGTTCTCCTTTATCCATTCAACAGCAAGTATACTTTTTTCCTTTACTGGTTCTGTTCCATTATCTATAAATTGCTGAATTTCATTATGTATTGCTGTGCCTTCATCCCCAGATTTGTCCCACTCTTCAACTAATTCTTGCGGTGTCATATCAATATATTTATCATGTGAACTTGTTAGGTTATTGGCAATCCCAATTTTATCAAATGGTTCAAAAAATAATTTGATAAAATTAGTACACGATGTAAATTCAAAATTTGGGTCATCAAGTAGTTCGTATCTGTGGATATCTTCTATTAAAACAATATTATTATCAGTAAATTTTTGCATGCAAAGTCTCTCTTTTTTTGATTGGGAAGATACAAAACAATTTGTTGGCGTGCGAAAAGCTTTTTTAAAAACATCATTTTTTACTTAAACCAGATTATTCATCAGAGAATTTCAATTGCTGTAAGTTATTATGATATAAACGTTTATCCTAATGCAAAGCAATAAAAAATGGTTATATTAAGTAATCATGTAAATGATTATTTTTGAAATATTTAAAGAGAGTTTTATTTTCTATTGCAAAATTAGAGTTAAATTATCCCCTTCAATACAATTTTTTAAAAAATAATATTTAGAATCTCTTTGCTAAATTCCATTATCTGAATTGATTAGTAACTCAATAAGGCATTAAGCTACATTTATTTACAAAAAAGCAAAATAAAATAAATTAGTTGAAGATAATATTTTCAACTGTTACATTTCTTTTTCTCGCTTCAAGTAAATCAATTTTGGAATGCTCTTGTGTGATTAGATCGCTAAATACATAATTTTTTGGCACCATTACAATGCCAGAATCTGTTACTAAAAAATTCTTCATGTCGTTTTCTAAATCAAACCCAATTGATACATTTTCCGGAATAACAACATTTTTATCAATTATTGCTCTTCTAATTCTAGAATTATAGCCAATTTTGCAATAATCCATTATAATTGAATCTGAAATATGAGCTCCATTCTCAACCATAACTTTAAAACCTAAAACTGATTTAGCAACAGTTCCACCCGAAATAACAGAACCATCTGCAACTAGAGAATTATGAATTCTGGTAATGTTTGAATTCCCAGTAGAAATAGTTTTTACTGGAGGATAATGTCCTTGATAAGTTCTAAATTGCCACATTTCATCATAAAGATCAAAACCCGGAGATTCTTCTAATAGATCCATATTTGCATTATAATAACTATCAATATTCTCTATATCAGCCCAGTATGCTTCTCTTTCTTCATTAATATCTTTAAGCGGGTATGCTGCTAAGCTAAAATTATTGTGAATCATATAAGGAATAACATCTTTTGCAAAATCAACAATGCTTAAATTTTCAATATGCATATTATTCAACACTTCCTTTAATGCTTTGGTTCTAAAAACATATATGCCAATGTTTGCCATCAAATTATTTGATTTTGAATAAATTGTTTCATCTGTTAAATGGTTTTTATTAAAACCTAATATTTTATTATTTGAATTAATTTTTAGTGTATTTAACTGTTTACATCTCTTCATTGGAAGATTAGCGTATGAAATAGTAAGATCCGCTTTAATGTCATTATGATATTCTATAAATTTTGAGTAATCCATTTTATAAATACTATTACCTGATAGTACTAAAAGGTTTTCATCGTTTTCTTTTAACAAGTTAATATTTTGATTTACAGCATCCGCATTTCCAGAATACCAAAATTTGTCTGACTTTAATTGCGGAGGAACCCAATAGATAAACTCCTTCAATTCACGCTGAAATATTTTCCAAGCTTTATAGATATGTTTATGTAATGAATCTGATTTATATTGAGTTAGAATATAAATTCTTCTTAATCCAGAATTAATACAATTTGAGAGAGCTATATCAATAATTCTGTATTTACCCCCAAATGGAATTGATGATTTTGCTCTATTTTCAGTTAATGGCAACATACCATCATCATATCCAGAAGCTAAAACCATTGTAAGAGTTTTTTTCAATATTAAGTTGTTCGAAGTCATAATCTTTATCTCCTTCATTGAAATACTTTCCCAATAAAATATTTCCTTCAACATAATTTTGTTAGCTTATTCTAAAATATTCGAGAAGTGTTCTGCAATATAGGTGAAATAAAAAATCCAATAATTATATAACAAATACAGCAGTATAAGCATAAATATTGAGGATTTATTTTGTTAAAACTAAATATCATTATGATTCTCATAAAATATTTTTAGACCCACGATTGAAAATAAAACATTTATTTAGCTAGTTTGACATATACTCTAATCTTGTAGTAATGTAAGAAATCACTTCTCTAAAAGCAATAAAATTCGGAAGAAAATTGTAAAATTTTCAATAAATGTTATAAAAGGTTTTATAGTTTTTAATTTGGTGATTTATTTAAAATAAAAAAGCCTTATAAGTTATTATCTTATAAGGCTTTAGGTTGCGGGGTCAACGAGACTCGAACTCGCGACCTCCTGCGTGACAGGCAGGCGCTCTAACCAACTGAGCTATGACCCCATTCATTATTTCATATCTTACAAAAAGATGAATCCAAACATAAATAAGAATTTATTTTTTTGCAAATAAAATCTTATAAATTTTTAGAACCAAAACAGACTCCAACCGCTTTTGCCGAAATAAATGCTTGATCTGTTTGCTTTACTAATTTTTGATTTTGAATTGCACTTTCAATAGTTACACTTCTAACTTCGTTGCACTTAAGTGCTGCCATTCTTCCAAATTTTTGCTTAATAGCCAAATCGATTGCAGAAGTACCAAATTTTGTAGAAAGAATTCTATCAAAAGCTGTGGGAGTTCCACCTCTTTGCAGGTGACCTAAAACAGTATAACGAGTTTCCAAGCCTGTACTTTTTTCAATGCTTTTGGCAACAATTTCGGCTACTCCGCCAAGTTGAATTGGGTCGGTTCTTTTTACATCTGTTTTCTTAATAATTAACTCACCACCTTTTGGTTTTGCACCTTCGGCAACACAAACAATACTATATTTTTTCCCAAGCATTGAGCGACGTTTAACTTTTTCATAAACTGCGTCCCAATCAAATGGCATTTCAGGAATAAGAATAATATCTGCTCCACCAGCTAAGCCACCATTAAGAGCAATCCATCCAGCATATCTACCCATAACTTCAATTACCATTACACGGTGATGAGAAGAAGCGGTAGTGCGCAATCTATCAATTGCTTCGGTAACAACATAAACTGCTGAATCATGTCCAAAGGTTAATTCGGTTGCTTCTAAATCGTTATCAATTGTTTTTGGCACACCAACAATATTCATTCCAAGATCCATTAAACCTTTTGAAATATGCATTGTGCCATCGCCACCAATTGCAATAAGTGCGTCTAATCCCCACATATTATAATTAGCAATTGCTTCTTTCGATTTATCTGTAATTCTAATTTGTCCATCAACTTCAATAGGCCAATGAAAAGGGTCACCTTTATTTGATGAACCTAAAATTGTACCACCCTGCGATAAAATTCCAGAAACATCTTTGTCATAAACTTCAATTGCACTCCCATTAACCAATCCCTCAAAGCCATCTAAAATACCAAGTACTTTAAGTCCATGATCTAAAGCTGGCTTCGTAACTCCGCGAATAACTGCGTTTAGTCCTGGACAATCACCCCCACCTGTTAAAATTCCAATTCGCTTAATTTTTTTTACTTTAGCCATAAGATCCTCATAATTTTTGACTATTATTTTTACTAAATAAACTTTTGAACGGTTTTAAAATGAATTTTTGAAACAGCTTTTAATTCTTCAAACGAATGTTTTTTGCTAAAGAATTTTACTGTCTCTTCAACATTTTTTGAAGCCCCTTTTGGAAAATCAAAGACATCCTTTTTCATTTTAATGAACCATCTATTAAATGTATCTCTTGCAATTATTGAAGCAGCTGCTACACCAATATATCTTTCACCATTTGTTAATTGTAATATTTCGAGTTTATTATCGGAATTATTATTGGTAATGTTTAATGCTCTATTACTAAATTTATCAACTATTATATTTTTACATTTATACTTTTCTAAAAGATTGGATATTGCTTTGGAGTGAGTCCAAATGAGCAGGGCATTTAGATTATTAAATTTTCCATAAAGCTCGTTATATTTTTCTGGAAAAAGAGGAATTGTTTCAAAATTTTGTGAAAATTCTTCTCGAATTTTTTTTGCAATTGAAGTTATTTGAGCTTCATTTAACTGTTTGCTGTCACAAACTCCAAGCTGAGATAATCTAAGTTTGGCTTTTTCATCCACATAAAATGCTGTTGTTATTAATGGACCAAAAACATCGCCTTTGCCGGATTCATCACTTCCAATATATTCTTTCGGTTCATCTAAATCAGTTGGAAGATTAAGTGCAGCTTGTTCAAAAATAATTGGGTAAATCTCAGTGTAAAGAATTGAGGTGTTATTTCCTTGTAGAATTGTCTTTACTCCTTTTTTTCCAAAATAAACTTGAACTTTAATTTTGTCTCTATCACTTTGAGTAACAAATTCAAAATTATATTGCTTTTCTTCAAGATTGGAACAAGTTAAACCAACTTCAATAAGTTGATTACGAGTTGAAATAGTTTTTTCTTTTGCAGTTTCTTTAATATTCATAAAGGATTATTTTATTTAGTTAAATTTACAAAATCTAGTGATAAGATAAGAATATTTGGTCTTACCATATCTTGCAAAAAGAAGCCCAATCTTAAACCCAAATCGGTCATTAGAAAATTAAGAATCAACGACAAAAGGCCAAGACATCAATTTAGTTGAACCCCAAAGCCCCATAAACCACTCCCTTCGCCTCATAGCTAAAGAAAGTTTCAGTATTCTCTTATTTCCATCT
>JAHISP010000070.1 GCA_018818165.1 Bacteroidota bacterium
AGCCAATATCAGCAATCTAAAGTTTTTATCTATTTTTCAGTATTTTTAGATGCTAATAAAATCAAAGCCGTTAGAATGGCTTATGCAAACTAAGCTGTTAAAAATTATGGCCTATTCTGTGCTTTTTAGACAGTCTGACGGTTGGCAATATGAAAAATTGCCGATTGCGGGCTATAACCCTTTTAATACATGCTTTCCTGACAATTTTTTATACCATGTGTTGTACTTTAGTGCATTATTTTAAACTATTTGGAAGCATTTCTAAAAATGCCAAACACTTGTCATAATTCAATTCGTAATAATTTATTCCCAAATTTATTGTCTCATAGTATTTAGCTTGGTTAACTTTATAATATTCTTCTGATGATATTTTCCAAAAATCACGTCCCAATTTTTCTGTAATAAACCACTTTTCAAGCAATCGTGCAGCTCTTCCGTTTCCATCTCGAAAAGGATGAATATGTGCAAACTTCAAATGAATTAACGAAGCAAAATAAAAAACCTCCGCTTCGTTTAGGTTAGTAGAAATCAATTCTTTAATATCATTAAAAAATGTTTTCATTTCTTGCTCAACAAACTCAGGTTCAATTGCCATATAAGCTAAACCCGATTTACCAAAAACTCCAACTTGCTCAACTCTATATTTTCCTCTTTTGCTCTTTATCAGCAAAGTTTCTGAAAATATTTTGTGGCAAATCAGTAGATTCTTCTCATTCAAGTTGTTATTTTGTGCAAATTTGTATGCCTCAATCAAATGCTCAATTTCCTCTATCTCTTTTCCGACTTTGAATTTGTCTTTGTTCAATTCATAGTTCATAAATGAGTTTAAATCGATGCTATTTCCCTCGATATTGGATGAATAAACAGCGGATGATTTTGTTAAATAATCAATCCCGCCTTTGTTCTCAGAAAAATTATAATTCTGAATTAAACTTGGGATTTCATAACCAATTGTCTGATTATGAGCAGCTAAATATTTTCGTTCAGTTATTTGCATTTAACCATTTCTCAAAATTCAAATATACTATTTTTTATGTAAAATCTTTTGGTTCGTGGGTTTTTTCAAGTGAGTTAAAACGACTTTGTAAGATTTAAATGTCGGATTGTGAAATAAATTTCTGCGGGAATTATAAAAAAACCTCCGAGTTTTTGAATTTCGGAGGTTAATATTGTTTTTAAGTAAACTAAATGCTTTTAGTATCTGTAATGATCTGCTTTATAAGGACCATTAACAGGAACACCGAGATATTCGGCTTGTTCTTTAGTAAGTTGGGTTAAATTAACGCCAAGTTTTGCTAAATGCAAACGTGCAACTTCTTCGTCCAAATATTTTGGTAAACGATAAACATCAACTTTTAGTTCTTTTGTCCAAAGTTCAATTTGAGCAAGAGTTTGGTTTGCAAAAGAAGTACTCATAACAAAAGATGGATGTCCTGTTGCATTTCCAAGATTAACCAAACGACCTTCGGATAACAGGATAATTGAATGTCCGTCAGGGAATTTATATTGGTCAACTTGTGGTTTAATGTTAATGTGTTCAATTCCAGGATATTTTTTCAATTTATCAACTTGAATTTCGTTGTCAAAATGTCCAATATTACAAACAATTGCGCCGTCTTTCATTTTTTCTAAATGCTCAATTGTAATAATATCTTTGTTTCCAGTTGTTGTAACAAAAATTTCGCCAATTTCTAAATATTCTTCGGTTGTTTTAACATCAAAACCTTCCATTGCAGCTTGTAAAGCACAAATAGGATCAATTTCGGTAACATGCACTTTTGCACCAAATCCGCGCATTGATTGAGCCGAACCTTTACCAACATCGCCATAACCGCAAACAACAACATGTTTTCCAGCCATCATAATATCGGTTCCGCGTTTAATTCCATCGGCGAGAGATTCGCGACAACCGTAAAGGTTATCAAATTTGGATTTTGTAACAGAATCATTTACGTTAATTGCAGGGAATAAAAGCTCGCCAGCTTCCATCATTTGATAAAGACGATGAACTCCAGTTGTTGTTTCTTCTGAAACGCCTTTAATTTTTTTTGCAATATCTGCCCATTTGTTAGGATTTTCGAGATAATTGATTTTTAATCTCTTAAACAATTCTCGTTCATCTTCGGCAGCGTATTCAACATCCAAAATTTTAGGATTTGATAACGCTTCGTTTCCTTTATGAACCATCATAGTTGCGTCGCCACCGTCGTCAACTATCAAATCAGGACCACTTCCGTCAGGCCAAGTTAATGCCATTTCGGTACACCACCAATATTCTTCAAGGGTTTCGCCTTTCCAAGCAAAAACTGGAATTCCAGCTTGTGCAATTGCTGCCGCTGCATGGTCTTGAGTTGAATAAATATTACAACTTGCCCAACGAACATCGGCTCCAAGCTCGACCAAAGTTTCAATTAAAACCGCTGTTTGTATGGTCATGTGAAGCGAACCCATAATTTTAGCACCTTTTAAGGGTTTTGATTCGCCAAATTTTTCACGAAGTGCCATAAGTCCTGGCATTTCTTTTTCAGCAAGATTTAACTCTTTTCTTCCCCAATCTGCTAGGGAAATATCTTTTACTTTGTATGATAACGTATTACTCATTTAAATATATCCTTTTTTATCTTATTCTTAATTCCTAATCTTTTGTCTCAAATCTTATGTCTTTTATCTTTATGCTTTATATTTTTTAAACGTATCTACTAAATCCAATTTTTCCCAAGAGAATTCATTTCTTCCAAAATGACCATAACTTGATGTTTTTCTGTATATTGGTCGTTTCAAATCAAGTCGACTAATTATTCCGGCTGGAGTTAAATCAACTTCTTTTTGAATCATTTCCGAAATTGCATTATCTGAAATTACTCCAGTTCCTTTTGTATCAACATAAATTGAAACTGGTTGAGCAACTCCAATTGCATAAGCCACTTGAACCAAGCATTCTTTCGCTAATTTTGCAGCCACAACGTTTTTTGCAATATGACGCGCGGCATAAGTAGCACTTCTATCAACTTTTGAAGGATCCTTTCCAGAAAACGCTCCTCCACCATGAGGCGCCCATCCGCCATAAGTATCAACAATAATCTTTCGTCCAGTAACACCGCTATCTCCGTGAGGTCCGCCTATTTCAAATCTTCCTGTTGGATTTACAAAATATTTTGTGTTTTTATCTAGATATTTTTCTGGAATAATCTTTTTAATTACATGTTCAATAACATCTTTTTTAATTTGGCTTTGTTTCACCTTTGAGTCATGTTGTGTTGAAATTACAACAGCATCCACTCTTAGCGGTTTGTTGGTTTCATCATACTCAATTGTAACTTGAGATTTGGCATCAGGACGTAAATAAGGCATCAGTTTTGAGTTTTTCTTTCTAATGTCGGAAAGTCTTTTAACTAATTTATGCGCATAAACAATTGGCATTGGCATAAGTTCTGGAGTTTGGTCGCAAGCATATCCAAACATAATTCCTTGATCGCCAGCGCCGCCGGTATCAACTCCCATTGCAATATCTGGTGATTGTGCGTGAATTGCATTTAAAACACCACATGATTCAGAATCAAATTTATATTCTGCTTTAGTATAGCCAATTTCTTTTATTGTTTTTCTTACTATCGACTCAATATCCACATAAGCAGTAGTTGTAACTTCACCGCCAACTACTACCAATCCAGTTGTTACAAAAGTTTCACATGCAACTCGTGCATTTGGGTCTTGTTCAAAAATTGCATCTAACACGCCATCTGAAATAGCGTCACAAACTTTATCTGGATGTCCTTCTGATACTGATTCAGAAGTGAAGTAATATGACATAAGGCCTCATGTTTTATATTTTAATCATTTAAATGTTCTAACTCTAAGGAATCTCCAACATTCATTTTATGCTGACTTCCCTTTACTTTTGCATCCGCGCCAATTATAGAATCGGTGAGAACCATTCTCTTTACTTTAGAATTTCTATTTATTATCGAATTTTTTATTACCGAATCAAATATTTCACAATTATCTCCAATAGAAACAAATGGTCCAATAACAGATTGTTTTATTATTGCAGTTGGTGAAATATAAACTGGCTCAATTATAACAACCGAGTCTATTGGTTTATTATTTCCATTTTGAGATAAAATAAATTGGTTAGTTGAGAGCAATGTTTCTGGCTTACCACAATCATACCAACCTTCAACAGGAAAAGTTGAAAATTTTTCACCTTTGTTAATCATAATTTGAAGAGCATCAGTAAGCTGAAATTCATCATTGGTTTTTATATTTTTTTCAAAAAGTTCCTCTAAACTTCTCGCTAAAAGAGTTGAATCTTTTATATAATATAATCCAACTAAAGCTAAATTTGTTGTTGGATTTTCTGGTTTTTCAATCAATTTTGTAATAAAACCATTTTCTAATTCAGCAACACCAAACCGACGAGGGTCTTCAACAACTTTGACACCTAGTGAAGATGTTTCTAATTTAGTAATTTGATTTAAATCAACATCAAAAACAGTATCTCCAAGAATGATAATAATCTCTTCATTATTAAATGTCTTTGCAGCTTGGTAAATTGCATGACCTAAACCAAGCAATTCTTTTTGCTCAACATATACTGCATTAATCATAGGGAAAGTAGATGAAATATATTCTTCTATTTTCTCACCAAGATATCCAACAATAAAGGTAGCTTCAGTAATATTTTCCTCAATTAGTTTCTCAACAATATGCGAAATAATTGGTTTGCCCCCAACATTTAAAAGCACTTTTGGATGAGTTAAAGTGTGTGGTTTTAACCTTGTTCCAAATCCAGCAACTGGAATAATAGCTCTCATTATTTTTCCCTTTCAATATTCATTTTTTTAAGGTGAAATTTACTTAATCTTATTATCTATAGCAATTTGCAATTATCATATCCAATTAGGTTATAGCTTATTTAGATTACTCCATTTAGTTATATTTTTTTGAAATGCACTATACGAATCAAATATTTTTTTGCTTATCTCATCATTTTTTGTAATATCAGCAATTACTTTTGCTGTTATTTCTCTAAATTTATTCATAACTTCTTCTGGAAATCTTCTAATTTCAACAGATTTTTCAGCTTCAATTTTCCCCAAATACTCCATATTCATTTTATCAAAGTTAGAAAGTATATTTAAATTTAATGATTTACAGGAAATTCTAATTATTTCTTGCAAATATTTTGGAAGTTTATCATAAGCAGATTTATTAACTATCATTTCAATAGCACCGCTTGGTTCAGCCCAGCCTGGATAATAATAATATTTAGCAATTTTATAAAAACCCATTAAATAATCATGATAAGGAGCAATCCAATCTGTAGCATCAATTACCCCGCGTTCAAGATTTGTATAAATTTCACTTACAGGAGATAATATTGGAGTACCTCCAGCTTCTGATAGAACTTTTCCACCTATTCCTGGCATTCTCATTTTAAGTCCCTTAACATCAGAAATTGAATTTATTTCCTTGTTAAACCATCCACCCATTTGGGCGCCTGTATTGCCTGCTGGAAAAGGAACTAAATTAAATTTTGAATAAAGTTCATTCCATAATTCAAGTCCACCACCATAATAAAACCATGTATTTGTATCCTGAGGATTCATTCCAAACGGAACTCCAGTAAAGAACTGCGCTGATGGAACTTTGCCTGCCCAATAATAAGGTGATGAGTGACCCATTTCTGCCATTCCTTGACTTACGGCATCAAAAGTTTCAAATGCTGGCACAAGTTCTCCTCCACCATAAACATGAATTTTCAAATCTCCATCAGACATAATTTCAACTTCTTTTGCAAATCTATCCGCACCTTCACCCATTATTGGATAATGAGGCGGCCAAGTTGTAACCATTTTCCATTCAAATTTTTCACGGGTATGAATTGCCGCTGAGCCTGTTTCTTCCTTTTTTCCGCATGCTGCCAACAATCCCGAAGCACCAGCAACAGCAACTAAAGTGGTTTTTTTGATAAAATCTTTTCGCTTAATGTTTTCCATTTTTAATAATTTCCGTTAATTTTCTATGAACAAATCCGTAATTTTTTCTGCATATCCTTTTGCGTCGTAATCTCTAACATTCATTAGGACGATAATTGTCAAATTTAATTCTGGAATTTTCATAAACATATTACTAAATCCAGATGTACTTCCAGTGTGATAAGGTCGTTCGTAATTTTTATATGGGTCAAGTCTCCAACCAAATCCGTAATTAACCACTTCTCCATTTGGAAGTATTAATTTTGTAAAAGCTGAGCTTAATTTCTCTTTTGGAAGCAAAGTAGGTTTATCAATTTCAAGGCTCCATTTTGCCATATCTAAAACTGAAGAATAAATTCCACCATCGCCAAGAACGGCGCTTGTTAAGCTTTGGTCAGTATAAACAAATTCTGAATCGATATTTGCATAACCATATGCACGATTTTCCACCGAAGAAATCCCGTTTTCAAACGCCACGCTGTTATTCATTTTTAGAGGCAAAAATATTCTTTCTTCCAAAAATTTTGCAAACGATTTACCCGATAATTTTTCGATAATCATTACCAAAACGGCATATCCAGAATTACTGTAAAGATGTTTTGTTCCAGGTTGAAAATAAGTGGAATCTTGTTTCATTAAAATATCCAAAACATCTTGGTCTTTAAGCTGAACTGTTACGCTATCATCTATACAACTTTCATAATCCACCAAACCAGAAGTATGCTGAAGTATTTGTCTAACAGTAATGTTTTTTCCATAATCTGGAAAACTTGGAAAGAATTTTTCTAAACTATCATCAAACGATAATTTGCCTTCGTTTTCTAAAAGCATAATTGATAATGCAGTAAATTGCTTTGTTATTGAAGCTAATCTAAAGTTGGTTTTGGGCTCGTTGATTATGCCTTGTTCTAAGTTTGCCAAGCCATATCCTTTTTCCAAAAGCACTTTATTGTTTTGCAAAATTAAAACCGATGCTCCTGGAGTTTGTGGAGTAAATTCGGAGAAAATTTCATCAACTTTTTGCTCAAAAGTTAACTCAGGTTTACACGAAACAATTACAAATACAAATACAAATACAAGCAAAATAACCAAAACTAAATTTTTCATAACTCTCCTTAATTTCTAAAAATTACTGCCGAAAGATATCCCACAACACTTGAATTATCATTTGAAACATCACCAGAATCGGTATGTGATAGAACTTCGGCTTTATAATCACCAATAATATCAGCACATTCCAAAAGTGCAACTATTCCACCACCGCCACATGCTTCGCAATTATTGTCTGCCAAATCATTATAAAGTTCGGGAAATTCCATATTGTTGATTCTATCCGCAACTATTTTATCCATTTCAAACGCTTTTTCCTTTGAGTGGAAATGAGATAAATCAGAACTTACAATAATTACAATTCTTCCATCTACAATTTGGGAAAGTACATTTGATAAATCTTGTAAAAATTGAGCACTTTGATTGCCAATAACAATTGGAACAATATTAAAATCGTTTTTAATCATCTGTAAAAATGGAAGCTGAACTTCAAGTGCGTGTTCTTTTTTATGCCCTTTGTTGCTAAAAGTTATTGTTTTACTAAGATTCACAATTTCGGCGGCAAGTTCTTTGTTTATCGGCACATCTCCAAGTGGAGTTCGGTAAAAATCGCCATCAAAAATTGAAATGCCGCTAAAATACTCGTGATGACTGGGTGATAAAATAATTGCCGTTTCAAAATCATTATTTTCTCTTAACACATTATAAGCAATTGCAGCACTTTTGCCCGAATAAATATATCCCGCATGAGGCACTACAATTCCTAAAATGTCGTTAAATTTTTTATCCAATTTATTTGAGTCTAACAAATTTGTAATCTGTTCCGAAAGTTCTGTTGCATCTTCTGGATAAAAAAGACCAGCAACCGCGGGCATTCTAACATTACTATTCATTTTCCACCTCATTTTCAGAAAAAACATCGGCGGTGAACATTTCGATATTTAATGTTTTCTCTTTCCAAAAATCGGAATAAAATCCAGCTTTTTGACACAAAGCTGAAAGATAATCTTCCTTGTTCATATTGTGTTCAATTGGCACTTGAGGCAGAAGCAAGCCACGTCTTCCGCTCTCAGATAAAATTAAACCGTGAATTCCTACAATAATATCGTCGTAGCTTTTCATCGGAAAAGGCTCGGAAAGAATTGATATTTCAATAGCAATTTGGTTAATCTCACTTTTTGTTAATTTAGGAAAGCGTGAATCTCCAATAGCAGCTTGTTTTGCAGCATCTTGTATGGTTTCTAAAAGAGGAATATTCGAAATAATATAACCGATGCAACCACGCAGATTTTGGTTTTTCGTTAGAGTTACAAAAGCACCTTTGTGGGAATTTAATACTGGAAATTTTGCTAAATCAACATCAATATTTTTGCTACTATCAAAAATTGATTCAATTGAACTTCGTGCAATTTTAAGCATTGCTCTTTTTTCATCGATTGAAATATTCATAAATACCTCAAATTTTTATTTCCAAAATTATAACTTCTTTTTTCTCTTTTAGAATAATTGCCACGTTTTTATATAAAAAAAACGAATCTGGAGCATACGCATTTGCCGATTTATTAAGTACTTCGCTATAAATTTCCTTTCCTTTTAATAAATCAAATGCTTTCAGTTTGTTTGTAAGCTCTTTTCTACCAACAACTTGATGATAATTGAACATCAATAAATCGTCATAAATAACATAATCAACGCTATTTGATATTTCCACATTTGCTGTTTCTTCGTTTATAATTTCATCTATCTTTTCAACTTCTGAGGATAAATATTTTTCTGGGAAATTGTAATTGCTATAATCAATCATCAACTCAGCTTCATCTCGCAACACTTTAATTTCATCCGAAATTTCACCAAGTTCATCAACAATTTCACCCGTTTTAATATTTAGCGTGTAATAATAGCGTCCTTCAAAACGATCTTTGAAAACATAAATTAAATCATTTTTAATAAATGAAAAGGCATACGATTCATCTTCCCAAAGGACTTTTTGCGTGTTAATATCAAATGCAAAAATTCCTCTGTGACCAGGCATATCGGGTTTTGCATAACGGTGAAAAAAAACTATGTCGCCTTTTATTGCTTCTATTCCAAGCCAAAATATTTCACTCATCATAAATTCGGAAAATATTTTCTTGCCGGAAAGTAAATCATAACAATGGAAATAGGCTTTCATTTTTTCTGTGTCGCGAGTTTCGATAAAAAGTTTATCGGTATCAGTAATTTTTATTCTCCAGACTTGAAAGTCGTCACTAAATTTGAATTTCTTTTTTAATTTCATTTCTAATATCTTCTTAAAGAAAACCGCAAAGGCGGAAAGTCGCAAAGAAGTCAATTATTAAACCCTTTGCGTCCTTGTGTCTTAGCGGATTTTCTTGTATTTCATTAATCAATTGGTTTAAATTTTGCCGTAAAATGACGCAACATCGGTGCTTCGTATGTAAATTCCAAACCTTTTAGTTTTTCTCTATTTTGGAATACTTCTATTACAACTTCGGCAACATAATCAATATGACTTTGCGTATAAACTCGGCGTGGAATTGCAAAACGAACCAATTCCATTGGTGGAGCAATATTATTTCCATCTGCATCTTTTTTACCAAACATTACACTTCCAATTTCAACTGTACGCACTCCGCCAACAACATAAAGTTCGCAAACTATAGATTGTCCAGGAAATTGACTTGGAGGAACATTTGGAAGAAATCTTTTTGCATCCAAATAAATTGCGTGCCCACCAGGTGGCTCAATTATAGGTATTCCTGCATCAGTAAGTTTATTGCCAAGATATTCTGTGCTTTTAATTCTGTAGTGAAGATAATCCTCATCAAGAATTTCCTCTAAACCTTGTGCAACGGCTTCCAAATCGCGTCCTGCAAGTCCGCCATAAGTCGGGAATCCTTCTGTTACAATAAGCAAATTGCGGCATTTCATTGCAAGATCTTCATCATTCATTGAAAGGAATCCGCCAATATTCACTAAAGCATCTTTTTTAGCGCTCATTGTTGCACCATCGGCGTATGAAAATATTTCTTGAGCTATTTCGCGAACGGATTTATTTTCATATCCCTTTTCTCTAATTTTAATAAAATAGGCGTTTTCGGCAAAGCGACAAGCATCAATAAAGAGGGGAATTCCATATTTATTGCAAATAGCTTTGGTTTCGCGAATATTTTGCATCGAAACTGGCTGCCCGCCACCAGAGTTATTTGTAATTGTTATCATAACAACTGGAATATTTTCTGCTCCTTTTTCAGCTATAAATTTATCGAGCGCTTCAACATCCATATTGCCTTTAAAATCGGCTTTTATTTCGGGATGTTTTCCAACTTCGACAAGTAAATCAACCGCTTCGGCTCCGCTAAACTCAACATTTGCTCGTGTTGTATCAAAGTGAGTGTTGTTTGGAATAAATTTACCTTTTCCGCCAACAATTGAAAACAAAATTTTCTCCGCAGCTCTACCTTGATGTGTTGGAATTATAAATTTATCGCCAGTAATATTTCTAACCGCTGATTCAAATCGATAAAAACTGCGCGAGCCTGCATAAGATTCATCGCCATCCATAATTCCAGCCCACTGTTTTGCACTCATTGCCGAAGTTCCACTATCGGTTAGCAAATCGATTATTACATCTTCTGCTCTTACTAAAAATGGATTGTAACCAGATTCAATAAGAATTTTTTCACGCTCTTCACGTGTGGTAAATTTAATTGGCTCCACCGATTTTATTCGAAATGGCTCAATTATTGTCTTCATTTTTTCTCCAAATTTTGGTGGTAACATAATTGATTGGCTAACAAAAAACAACTTAGATTTGAATTACTAACTTTAGAAAATTTTTATAAATAGATGTTTCTATTTTTGATTTTCTAAGTTTGGCAATTTTGTGATTATGTTGTGGATTATTTATCAAGTAAACTAAAATAGATAATTACACTTTCCGAAAACAAATAATATTTATCTTGTTTTATATTTCACTGCTGCATAAAAATACTTTAAAATAGTAGTGTGGTTTTTAGTTAAAAATTGGCTAAACCAAAGTGGCAAAAATTGCACTTTCTTAATTTTGTTCTGAAACTTCAGTAATTCTGATTTTCTTTCTATTTTTAATTTCGGTGGCAATTTCCTTATTTCAATCTCAGGCTTCACTTACCAAGTGTTTAAGCTAACAATTTATTTTACAAACCGAATAGTAAAATAGTATTTATAATCTCTTTCCATTACAACATTAATAGAGTTAATAATTGTAATTATTGTAATGTAGAGTGATAACGCAAGAAGCAAAACAATTCCAACAATAAAGAGAACAAGAAACAGTGATACAAAAAGATATATCATCATGGTAATTTGGAAATTTAATACATCTTTACCATGCCCATCTATTTCGGGACTTTCATCCTTTTTCATCAACCAAATAATTAATGGAAATATTGGTATTACTAAAAAATTTGATAAATGTAGTGTGAGCAGCCAAAATTTCAAATCGTCATTTTCATCAAATGTAAATTGGTAATCAAGCTCCAACCCAATTTTCTTAAGTACTAATATTCTTGGACTTATTGCCCCAGACTCAATTTTTTGAACTATACGTTCCTTAATTCCACATCGTAATGCTAATTCCTCTTGAGTTAATCCCTTTGCGGTTCTTAATTCTGCAACCTTTTTACCAATTTCATGTTGGTTCATTTTATCTCCATTCTTACTGACTCAAATCTAAATTACATAAAAGAATAATTCAACTACTTTGTTACAACTTTTCATTCATAAAGAGACAATACTATAAGTAGTAACAGTCATTCCGAATAAAACACTTCGCACTTATTGATAGAGAAATTATGCAGCCATTATGAGCAATTAAAACACGTGAATTGATTTTATACTTTTTGTTATCTTGCATTACTATTTTCAAAATATATGTTGTTAAATGAATAACCAGACTAAAATAAACAAATTAAACATTTGGATTCTTGCCAGTCGCCCCAAGACTTTACCTGCCGCAATTGCTCCAGTTTTTGTGGGGACAGCAGTGGCGTTTAATGCCGACAAGTTAAATCTTTGGGCTGCAATTATTGCTTTAATTTGCTCACTGCTAATTCAGATTGGAACAAACTTTGTAAATGATTTATACGACTTTCTAAAAGGCACCGATGATGAAAATCGTGTTGGCCCAACAAGAGCTTTAGCTGCTGGCTGGATTTCAACTACCCAAATGAAGTTTGCAATATATTTAACTTTTGGAATCACATTCTTACTCGGACTTTTTCTTGTTTATCATGCTGGGTGGATAATTTTGTTAATTGGAATTTTGTCCATCATTTCTGGTTACGCATATACTGCGGGACCTTATCCGCTTGCCTACAATGGGCTTGGTGATATTTTCGTATTTACATTTTTTGGTCTTGTTGCCACTGTTGGAACTTATTATGTGCAAGCTCTTCAATTTTCATTATTTGCTCTGTTGACTTCTATTCCAATTGGATTTTTAATAACAAACATTTTAGTTGTTAATAATTATCGCGATGCAGAAGAAGACAAAAAGAAAAACAAAAAGACTCTTGCGGTAATTTTGGGAAAATCATTTGCTCGTTATCAGTATTTGGTTTCCCTTTTTATCTCTTATTTAATCCCAATTGTTTTACTCGCCATCTTTAAAACATCGCCATTTATTTTATTACCCTTGTTAACATTGCCTTTGGCTATAAAATTGCAGAATGAGCTTAATACTTTTAACGGCGCAAGATTAAACAATACACTTTCTCTTTCAGCCAAATTGTCAGTACTATTCTCTGCACTTTTTTCTTTAGGAATAATATTATGATTATTCACGATTTCAATTTTTATCCTTTTAGTATTAAGCTAAAAAGTAAATTCATAAATGCAACCTTTAACATTGCGGCTAGAAATGGATTTATAATTAAAATAACTGATGAAAATGACTTAGTTGGATATGGCGAAGTTTCCCCACTCCCTGGCTTTAGCAAAGAAACATTTGAGGAAGCAGAAATAGCTTTAAATAAATTATATTATTCCATACTTGAAAAAGCTTCAAAAAAGGAAACGTATGATTTAAGCACAGAGTTAATAACAATATCTTATTTGCCATCTCTTCTTTTTGGATTTGAGCAAGCAATTATTTCACTATTGGTGCAAAGAGGTGAATTAGACTCCTTGCTAACAGCGGAAAAGCGTATTTCTATTGCCGGATTGGTTGATATAAAATCTAAAGAAGAAACGCTTAAAAATGTTGACAATTTATTGGCTGAAGATTTTAAAACTATCAAAATAAAACTGGGTAAAAATACTGTTGAAAAGGATGTTGCGCTTGTTAAAACAATTACTCAACGAATTGACGACTCAATTAAAATAAGGTTGGATATAAATGGCAATTGGAATTATGAACAAGCTGAGTTTGCTGTTAATAATCTACCCATGGATAAAATTGAGTTTATTGAACAACCCGTTAATAATATAAATGAATTAGTAATGCTTTCAGATTTTAGCCCAATACCTATTGCTGTTGACGAATCAATTGAAAACATGTCCGAAGCTAAAAATTTAATTGAGCTTTCAAACATCCAAGTTATTGTTCTTAAACCATCTATTCTTGGAAGCATCATTAAAGCAATTTCTCTAATTAAAGTTGCCGAAAAGATGAATAAGAAAATAATTATTTCTTCCGCATTTGAGTCTGTTGTGGGCCGCTCAGCGCTTGTACTTCTAGCCTCACTCGTAAAGGGCAACCATGCACACGGATTAAATACGGCTAAATATTTTGAAAAAGATTTAGCGGCGGATAATTATCCAATTGTTGACAGTCTAATATATTTTAATCCAGTAAATTATCCACCCTACTTTAAGGATATTGAATTATGATTGATAATGAAATTGCCATTATTGATGATACTCGTTCAATCCTCTTTTCTGAATTAAATAGTTTGGTAAGTAAGACAGCTCAACACTATTTTAATTGTGGCATTAAACCTTACGATAACGTTGCCATACTTGGCAATAATTCAATTGAATATGTAATTGCAATTTACTCACTTTGGAAACTTGGCGCCGTTCCGGTTCCAATAAACACGCGATTAAAGAATAATGAAGTACAGTCAATAGTCGAATCTTCAAAATGCGGCATTATTATTGTTGATAAATATTTCTCCTCTATAAATTTAAATATTGCTTTAATTGAAATGACAATAAAACATGATGGTGATGATTGTAATTATAGCAATGACATTAAACCCAATGATACCGCAGTGATAATTCACACTTCTGGTTCTTCGGGCGTTCCCAAAGGAGTTGAGACAACAAACAATAATCTTTATCAAAGCTATTTGTCTTCAACCGATTCTTTTCGTTTTTCAAACTCGGATGTTTTTTTAGCATCGTTGCCATTTTACCATATTGGCGGATTTTCGATAATAAGTAGAGCTGTTTTATCCGGTGGCGTATTGGTTATTCCCAAATCATTACAAATGGATGATATAATTAAATCTATGCAAAGCTTTGATACAACTATCGTTTCGCTTGTTCCAACAATGCTTAAGCGAATGATTGAAGTTGGAGTTAAGCCTAATAACCATTTGAGATATTTGTTTTTAGGTGGTGGAGCAAGCAGTGACCAATTAATTAATTCAGCTCTAAATGATAACTGGCCAATCGTTAAAGTTTACGGCTCGTCTGAAACAACCGCAATGATAACTGCTTTTTGGGGCGAGGAATTGCGACAAAACCCACCATGTGCTGGCAAACCATTAGCCAATATTGAAATAAAAATCTTAGACGATAATTTTAACGAAATTACAAATGCAGCAGTTGGGGAGATTGCAATTAAAAGTCCAACAATTGCAAAAGGATATTTAAAATTGCCAAATTTCTGGAAGGATAAAACTCATAATGACCTTTATTTATCTGGCGATTACGGCTATTTGGACAAAGACGGGAAACTATTTGTAGTTGCTAGGCGTACAGATTTAATTGTTTCTGGTGGTGAAAACATAGACCCACGTGAAATTGAATCTGCTCTAAACACAAATCCAAAAATTATTGAATCTTTCGTATTTCCATTACACGATGAAGAGTGGGGCGAAATACCAGTTGCAATAATTGCCTTAAGCGAAAAGGCATCACTTTCTAAAAAAGAAATTAGCGAGTACTTAAAATCAGAATTAGCTTCCTATAAAATTCCAAAAATAATTGTTTTCACAAACGAAATTCCTAAAACAGAGCTTGGAAAAGTAAACATAAAAGAAGTGAAAGAATTATTTCGTGCTGCCGACTAATTAAATTCCATTACTTTCTATTTTTATGAATTAACACTTAATCTCACAAAAAGAAATAATCTACTTTCACTAATTGAAAAATAACCTACTGAAAGGGTACCGATGAAACTCTTTTCCTCTAGGGGTGTGCACACTTTTTGTAATGGGACTAAAAGTTTAAGCTCATTCCTTGTTTAGATTTAACAAATTCTTAAACTCATTAGGAATATCAATTTTTTTGAAATCAATTTTATCTACAAAAACATGATTTGTTTTAACAATCGCTTTCGGTTCACCCGCTTCATCATAAAATGTTGTTGTAAGTTGAAATGATGTATTTCCAATTTTTGATGCAGTAATTCCAATTTCTAAAACTTCATGTAGAGTAATTGGTTTTAGAAAATCAGCCGTAACAGTTACTAGTGGAATTGCAAAATGCTTATTCTCAAAATAATTTTCCTCTAAGTTGCTACTTAAAACAAATTCTTCATATGCGGAGTGTGTTAAATCAAATATTTTTGCGAAGAATAAAATTCCGCCAATATCGCACATTCCAAATTCCACAATACGTTCTGTTCTAAACATAAATACCTCGCTAATATTTTGATTGAAAGTTATGCATTTTTGATGAAATTATTTAGGCATAATTTTATATTTTCACTTATGAAATTAAATTTATTATTCGCTTTATTATTATCTATTACGCTATCTGCGCAAACAAATTCCACCAAAGAAATTGTAACCACACGTTTTCCTAATGGAAATCTTAAAACTTATGGTGAATATGTTAATAGCGTGAAAGATGGTGTTTATCAAGAGTTTTACGAATCTGGAAGCAAATGGAAAGACTGGACTTTTGTTAATGGACTTGAGGAGGGAACTTCTCTCTGGTATTTTGAAGATGGAACCTTGAGTATGCGATGGAATTATATTCACGGAAAGCTTGAAGGAAAATCGCAATGGTATTATGAAACTGGGGAACTTTGGTCAGACCCACTTTACAAAAATGGAATTCAAGATGGATTTACGCAAACCTACTATAAGTCTGGCGAGCTTCAAGGAATATGGCTTTATAAAAATGGTGAGTTGGATGGACTTTCAAAAATATTTTATAAAAATGGCGGTATTGAAGTTGAACGCAATTATAAAAACGGTAAAATGGATGGCATAACCAAAGTCTATTACGAATACAACCAAGTAGCCTTAGAGGCAAATTACAAAGACGATAAATTGGATGGAACTTCCTACCTTTATTTTCCCGATGGCACTATAAAAGTTATTGATACATATTCCAACGGACAAGTTACTAAGCGAGAAATATTTGAATATGGCTCGCATACAGCAAAGATTGAAGAAAGTTTCGTTGAGTTTTATGGCAATGGCTTTATCAAATCGGAACAGAATTTTAAGAATGGCAAACTTAACGGACTTAATAGATATTATTTTCCAAACGGATATTTAAAATCTGAGCACACATATAAGGATAGTTTGCTTGATGGAATTTCATCAATTTATTCTGAGGATGGAATTCTTTTGGAAAGCACAGAATATTTGGAAGGCAAAAAATTTGGTATTTCTAATTTATACAATGTCGAAGGAGTACTTATTGGAGAAGTTCAATATTCTAACGATTCCCTTGATGGCAAATGGAAATTGTATTATCCTACTGGACAAATTGAAGAGGAGCGAGAATATTCTTTTGGGAAAATTGTTGGCTTGTCCACAAGTTATTATTCAAATGGTAGTTTGAAAACCAAGATGGAATACTCAAATGGTAAAAAGGATGGATTTGCTACGTGGTATTTTTCCAACGGTAAAGTTTCTGATTATGGCATTTATAAAAATGATTTACCAGACGGAAATTTTTATTCATACCATACAAATGGTTTAATTAAGCGCGAAGCTTTTTACGTACTTGGGGAATTAACATCTGAGACTTTATATAACGAAAATGGTGAAAAGATAATAGCAAAATAGTCTAAGCAATTTGTCATTTCGATTCCGTTTTTTTATCGGGAAAGGAATCTTTTTTTATGATATGTTTCCAGAAACATATCGGCACAGGATTGCACGGAATCCACTTTATGGCTAAGATTCCCAACAATCCCGCCAAGTCGGGATGGGAATGACATACAATAAAAATATTCTCTTAAGTTGACAGCATTGGTTTATCGAAAGAGAAATCCTGTTCTAATATAAAATATATTCTTAGAGATATCTCGCAACGCTCGATATGAAATGATTATTAATTTACAGCTCTGGTTCTTTATTTAATATTTCAGAAATTCTATCCGTGGGCATTTTTTCATTTGTCCAAAGCTCAAATGCCTTTGCGCCTTGCTCCACAAACATCTTCAAACCATTTAATATAGTTGCACCTTGGCTTTCAGCAATTGATAAAAATTTTGTTTTGCGCGGATTATAAACCAAATCGAAGACAATCTGTTTATCATTAAATGATTCGGGAATTGTTGTTGGTGAATCATCTTCTTCTGGCGACATTCCAATTGAAGATGCATTTACAATTAATTTCGATTTGCTCAATATTTCAATAACATCAGGGGGTGCTAATTCATAAGTTTTAATTTTTTCAAAAAGCATTTTGGATGTAAAATAATCCTTTAACGATTCTGCTTTTCCAACTGTACGATTAATGATATTAATTTTCTCAACATTAAAGCTATTTATTAAAGTATAAATTACAGAGCGTGCTGCCCCACCCGCACCAATAACACTTACTTTGCAGCCATGCAGATCTTCTTTATAATCTTCAAGAGTTTTGATTATTCCATCAACATCTGTATTGTAGCCATGCAACTTGCCGTTTTCATTAACAACAGTATTTACAGCATTTACAATTTTAGCGCTATCTGATAATTCGTCCAAGAAATCAACTATTCTTTCTTTGTGAGGAATTGTTACGTTAAATCCTTCAATTCCCAATGCTACCATACCTCTTAGAGCATCCTTTAAATTAGCCGCAGCAATATCAAAGGGAAGATAAACAAAATCTAAATCAAGTTTGTTAAAGGCATAGTTGTGCATCATTGGCGATAATGAGTGCTTAATTGGATGCCCAATTACTCCAATTATTTTTGTGTTATGGTTTATTTCATTTAAAGATCGCATAATGCCATTTAATAAAAATTTTATAATGTTTTGTTGCTTTGTTTCAATTCTGGAAAATCTTTTGAAATTTCATTCCTTACATTTGGGTTATTTGAAAATGAAGATTTCAAATATTCAAATGCTTCCTTGTTATCGCTTAATAGAATTTTTTGCTTAGCTTTTACATAAAAAGAACTTGCCTTTTCTGGATGCAGTTTTGTGCACACATTAAATGCATTAATACTCTCTTTCCACTTACCTATTTCTGAATATATTTCACCAATTGTATTCCATGCGTCAAAATTATTATTTTCCAAAGCCAATAATTTTTGATAACTCTCAATTGCAGAATCAAACTCTCCAAGATTTTTTTCAATCTGAGCCTTTGTTTGCCAAGCTTCTACGGATTTTGCATCAAGCGAAATTGCTTTGTTAATATCTGCTAATGCTAAATCGCGTTTGTTAATATTGTTAAGGCAAACTGCGCGCGCCAAGAATGCTTCAAAATAATTCTTATCCAGTCGTAAAGATTTTGTATATTCTTTGATGGCATTTTCATACTGCTCTAGGTCTTCGTATGTTTGCCCAAGCGTAAATCTTATAGTTGGATCATTCTTATCTAATTGTACAGCATGCTTAATATTCTCAAGAGCTTTTTCATACATTTCTAAGTTTGCATAAGAAACTCCACAGTTAAACCAAGAGCTAGAAAATCTATCATTTAGTGCAATTGATATTTCAAAATCATTAATTGCTTCAATAAAATTATTCTTTTTAACAGTTACTATTCCTTTGTTGTACCAACCCGAATAACTGTAGGGCTCAATTTCAAGAAACTTATCATATGCAAACAAAGCCTCATCCAGACTATCGGTGTATTCATAACAAAACCCTAATTCGTACCAAGCTTCAGCAAACAATGGGTCTAATGCAACAGCTTTTTTGAACAGTTCAATTGCTTCTTTAAAATCATCGTTCCTTTCATAAAGAAATCCTAAATTAAAAAAAGCCTCTTCATTACTCTGTTCATATTTTAGAACTTCTTCAAGGGTTTCAATCGCGTCGTCAAACATTTCTAAATTTTCTTCTGCTATTGCTTTATTTATCAGAGTTTCCACATCACTAGGATTAAGCGAAAGGGATTTCTCAAATGCGAAATATGCTTCTTCAAACTCAAATTTATTATTAAGAAAAACACCTTTGTATTGCCAAAAATCAGCATTGAATGGGAAAATATCTAAAACCAATTCTGTAAGCATTAAGCCTTCTTCCACAAAATCGCTTTCAATGCATACCTGTATTGTCTCATCAATGGAGTCAACATTGAGGATAGCTGCACCGCTTTCAATTAAATCGAGACTCTCTTTTATTCTGTCTATGAGAGCATCTTCATCAAATTCAAAGTCGTCGAAGTTTTCGGGGTATTCGTTAAAATATTCCATAATCCATTTAATTATTGTTGCATAAGCTATTATTATTAAAGAGCAAAATCAAGTTGATTTTAAAGGGGATTTATACATGAGAATAGAAAAAAAAGATGGTGAAAATGGAAAAGTAGGAGGGATGGAAGGTGGATGGGTGGAATAAAAACTTGGAATACTGGAATTAGTAGATGTGAAATCTATTTCTCTGTAGTATGTTAATAGTGAATGGTGGGGTTGGGATGTTGAGAATACATCAATTTATTGGTCTACCTTCACAATTTTGTTTGTCATTTCAAACAAGTTCCTTGTGAGATGTCTCGGAGGAAAGCAAGATAAAAAACAAAAAGCAAAACCTAGCCAGAAAGCTTTTGCCATCAATCAGCTCCTATGAAGCTTTCAAATGATAATGGCGTTTTATTTTTGTCATCTCTTCGAAAAATTTCTCTTCCAACAAAGAGCGTTGAAATCTCCAAAATGGATTCTACTAAGAAAAGACATGTTATATATATAAATCCATTTTTATTTGTTATATCCGTTCAATCAGCACTTGCATTGAGCTGAGCAGAAGTCCGCTATTGTTTTGGTCTCCGAAACATTGGTTAGCACTCTGTGTTTGTTTTTAATACTTACACACCAGTACACAGAATACTATTCTGTGCTACGAAATCAATCTAATAGTATTGCGATAAAAATTCATTATTGCGGTGTCAATAAAATTGCCATTTTCTTGTTTGATGGAGGTTAGGAAGGATTTATATTCCAACAAAACAAATACTTCGTGAATAATTTCATATTTGGCATTCAGTTACTGTCGATAACCATTCCTCGATATATTTTAATGGTGATATTTTTGAGTTTAAGAAAATTCAATAATTACTGCTGGTTTGTTAGAAATTACATTTATTATTAATAATCCAGTTGTTCTTGTCGATATAGGATTGCCTTACAACAAAAAAATGTCCAAAATATGGACAAATTTTGTCGAGAAGTGGTCATCGACAACAGTAAAACAAGAGATAATGGAAAAAAGAGACAAGAGGTTTGAGATAAATGATATGAGACAATAGACAAAAAATAAGAAAAAGTGAAATATGAAGAATGTTGGAGAGTTGGAAATTGGAAAGGAGAAAATGTGTATTTATAATTGTCGTTTTAATCAATATTGTTATAACAATAGCATGACATTCTCAATAATCCCGACATGTTGAGATTATTGAGAATTTTAATCATAAATTTGGTTCCGTGTAAAAACAGCACGCAGTGACACGAGCTTAAGTTGACAGCATTGGTTGCGCCAGGGAAACACTATGCAATGTCAAATGACCACTATGCTATTTATCCGCCTCGCAGAGCTGTTACAATATTTAATCTTGCAGCTCTAATAGCTGGGAAGAAACCTCCGAAAATGCCCATGACTGCGGCAAAAACGATACATGAAATAATTATTGATGAATTCAATGCAAATGAGAATGATAGATCTGCAAATGAATTCCAATTGAGCGTTGAAATTGTAAGGAATTGTAAAAAAGAAGCGAAGAATAATCCAACCGCTGCGCCAATCAATGAAATCAACAAAGCTTCTGTAACAAATACGGTTAAAACACTTCTTCTGCTAAATCCAAGAGCGCGCATTGTGCCTATTTCAATTGTACGGTTAGAAACCGCCGCATACATTGTAATTGCCGCCCCAATAATAGCTCCGAAACTAAAAATAATTGTTATAAAAGTTCCAAGAATCCTGATGAATGTTGCTAAAATTTCTGACTGCATCTCAAAAAAATGCTGTTCGGACATAACCTCAAATTGTTGAAGGCGTTTATCAGCTGCGAATTCTGTTTTAAATCTATCAAAATTATTTGTATCGTCTAATTTTAGCGTAATTGTTGAAGCCGTATTGCCCCGATTAAAAGCGTTTAATAGCTGTGATGCATCGCCCCACATTTCTGATTCAAACCCGCTTCCGTTATCCTCAAAAATTCCGACAACCGACCAAAAATCACCTGCAAATTTTACTTTGCTGCCAACCTGCGCACCGTCAAATTTATTGGCTACTGATTTCCCAACTATTAATTCGCGTAACGAGGGATTAAACATTCTGCCTTCATCAATTTTTACTTGTGGGCGTAAATCTTTGATAATTGGCGAAACTCCTCTTACGGTAATATTACTAACGCCACCTGTTTTTATTTTTAGGTTAATAACAACAACCGGTTCGGCAGAAAAAATTGGAGTTCCATCCGGTTTTTTTGCGATATGTGTTAAAGATTTAATAATGTTTTGTGTATCTCCATCTATTATACTTGAAATTTCTCCTGTAGAAGATTTTCGCTGAACTTTTACATTATCAGGAGAACCTGTTGATATCAACGTTTTTTGCACACCGTAAGCCATCATCAAAACGGCTGCAAACACAAATACAACCAATGAAATACCGCTTATTGTAATTATTGTTGTTAGTTTTCTTGTTCTAAAATTCTTTATCATATATTTAAAAGGGACAGCCATTTTAATCTCCTAAAAATTTTTCTTTTGGGATTTATAAACACAATTGTGTTTAAAGTTTATACTTTTATTTTCAAGAAAAATATTTCTATCCAACATGTCTAAATCCATCAACAATTTTAGTGTTTAAAGCTCTATGAATTGGGAAGACAGAGGATAAAACGCCTACCAAAAGCGTGGCGGTTACTGCTAATATAATTGTAATTGGCTCAACGTAAAAATATGGGAAAAACCCTTTTGGCATCGCTCTTTCAAATCCCTCAATAAGAGGATATAATAAAAACAATCCAACGCCTCCTCCTAAAAAAGAAATTAACAAAGATTCTCCAAGTATTAAACCGGTAAGATGTTTTGCCGAAAAACCAAGAGTTTTGAATACAGCGTATTCTCTGGTACGCTCTCTAGCAGCCATTATCATTGTATTAGCCAATACCAGCATAATAATTCCAATTATTGCAAATGACATAAAATTCATAGAAGTAATAATAGCACCGGAGGCTGAAATGAATCCTTGAGTAAAAGCCTTTTCAGTTTCAGTTTTTGTTTCTGCTGTTGAGTTCATAAAAAGCGCATCAATTTGTTTGGATACACTGGCAGAATTATTTGGGTCTTCAATCTGAACAATATACCATCCAACACTATTTGCGCGGCCTGGACTTTGTTGCAGCATCGTTTCATTTAAGTATTCATAATGGAAAAGCATCTGCGTGGCGTCGGTATTTTGATCACGGGGAGTATAAATACCTTTTACATTAAATTCCCATCTACCAGGATAAATATCGCCCTCTAAAACAACTTGGTCGCCAAGTTTTATATTGTATTGCTTAGCAGTCTGCGAACCAATAATACAAGCGTTTCTGTTTTTTTTATACTCTTCCATCTCATCTTTGGGTACAATAAATTCCGGATAAACGACAAAATAATTATCGTCAACAGCCATGTGAGCGAAAAAATTACTTTTGTCCTTATAAACTCCGCCAAACCAATTAGCAGCCCCTATTTCTTTTACACCTGGCACGGAAGCAATTTTGGCTCTATATGAAGCGGGCAATGGAAAGATAAACGAAACTGCTTGTCTTGTAATTAATCTATTTGCGCTTGCAGCATCAACACCAGAATTCCAAACGGTTACAACCGTTCTTAACAAACCAAAAGCAATTATAGCTATTGCTATACCAATTATTGTAAGTGAACTTCTAAGTTTATGCCTAAGCGAGTTCTTAAAAATCAATTTTAATAATTTCATAATATTTCCTTTAATGGCTTTGCCCGTTAGTTGACAAAACTCCTTTATCGAGATGTAATAAACTACTAGCTCTACTCGCTGCGTGTGGATCGTGGGTTACCATTACAATTGTTTTATTAAATTCTTTGTTTAATCTTTCCATCAGTGTTAAAATTTCATCAGCGGAGTTTTTGTCCAAATCACCAGTTGGTTCATCGGCTACTAGCAGCAATGGGTCAGTAACAATTGCTCTAGCTATAGCAACACGCTGTTCTTGCCCGCCTGATAATTGTTTTGGATAATGATAAATTCTATCGCCCAACCCTACAATATTCAAGGCTGTTTCAACGTGTTTTTTTCTTTCGGATTTATTTAATTTTGTTAATAACAGAGGAAGTTCCACATTTTCAAAAGCAGTTAAAACGGGAATTAAATTATAAAACTGAAATACAAAGCCAACATTTGACGAACGCCATTTTGCGAGAGCCGATTCATTAAGCTTTGAAATATCAGTACCTGAAACTGAAACACTTCCGTTTGTAGGTCTATCAATTCCTGCAATAATATTTAATAATGTTGTTTTACCTGAACCTGAAGGGCCCATTAGCGCGAGAAACTCACCCTCATTAACGTTTAAACTTAATTCAGAAAGTACAGGAATTTCCAAACTATTTCGCCAATAAGATTTGGAAAGATTGTTGACTTGAATAATATCTGCCATTATTACCTCACGATACTTATTTATTAATTTTTACTTTTATTGCTTCTTTAATATCTTCGGTGAGATCATCTATTATCTCATCACCATTTTGTAAACCGCTTGTTATTTCAATATACGAATCAAAATCTTTACCGGTAGTTACATTTATTTTGTAAGCTTTTCCGTCATTAACTTTGAAAACTGTATTATTCAAAATAGCTGTTTTGGGAATTACTAAACTTGGTTTTTCAACTTCCAAATCTGATTTCATCGCGTTTTTGAGGAAAAGAACCTTCGCGCTCATTTCTGGTAAAACGCGTTGGTCATAATTTTTAAATCCGACTTTAACCATAACAGTCGCTTTTCCTCTATCGGCAGTAGGAACAATTTTAGCAATATATCCGGCATAATTAAAACTTGGATAAGCGTCCAAAGTTATTTGACAATCTTGATCTGGAATAATTTTTTCAATATTTGATTCACTTACATCCGCTTCAACTTGAAGCGATGACATATCGGCAATTGTTACAACCGCCGATTTTGAATTTACACTTGCCGCTAAAGGTGCAACAATTTCACCAACATCCGCATTTTTGCTGAGTACCGTACCATCAAAAGGTGCACGGATTATTGTATTTTCCAAGGAAACTTCCGCGGAAAGAACCGTCGCTTTTGCCACATCAATTGAAGCTAAAACTTTACGATAATTCGCCTCTGCTGCATCAAGCGTTATTTGGCTTGATAATTCTGCGGCGAACAACTGCTTTTCTCTATTATAATTATTTTCAGCTTCTTTTAAAGAAGCTTCACTAAATTTTAAATTAGCATTTGCTTGCGCATACAATGCTTTCATATCATTATCTTCTAACCTAGCAATTATTTCATCTCTTTTTACTTTATCACCTTCAACAACGCCAAGATAAACAAGTCTGCCGGTTCCTTTAGAAGCAATTGCCGCTTTTCTTTGAGCAACAACATAGCCACTTGCAGTTAATACAGCGTTGTTTTGAGCATTAGATTGTAAAACTGCGGTTGCCATTTTTACTTCAACTTCGGGAGCTGTAATTTTTTCCCAACCAATGTATAAAACGCTTGCTAAAACAACAATGATAACCGAGGTAATTATTATTCTTATATATTTTTGCTTTTGTTCGGGATTTTTATTTCTCTTTGATTTTTCAATTGTTAAAGAAGATAAATCAGCATTTTTTGCTTCCATGTAATTCTCAAGATTTTTATTACAAAATTATTACAAAGTATTTAAACTTAAATAAAGATTAAAAATATTCTAGTAAAATTACTACCAAATATAATTGAATGTAAGCAGTTTTCGGTAAATTAACGGATTATATCGGTCAATTTTTACTGAAGTCGGGGTTCGTTGAGTCTATCTCAAAAGTAATTATAAAATTAAATATATTTGCCACAACAAAAGGAAGCTTTCCAATTTTATTTGTAATTTATACTAAGTGAATCATAAATTAATTAAAGTCTTTGTATGAAAAAGCTATCAGTTATTTCTTTGTTTTTAGTGTTGAATACATTTTTAAGTGCTCAAAATATAATAGTTAATAAAATTGAGCCACCAAATTGGTGGGAAGGGATGAAGTATAATAAAATTCAACTTATGGTTTATGGCGAAGGGCTTAATAATGTTGAAGTAAAAAGTGAAGACTTGAAAATTATAAATGTTGAACCAGTAAAAAATAGCAATTATTTGTTTGTGGATGTTGACTTAAATTCAACAAAAGCGGGCAGTTATGAAATAACATTTTCTAATGGAAAAAGTGAAGCAAGCATTGATTTTCCAGTTTATGAAAGATTGCAATCACCAAATATTCATCGAGGATTTAATCAAGAAGATGCAATATATCTTATTATGCCAGATAGATTTGCAAATGGTGATGTGAAAAATGATTTTGTGGAAGGCTATGTAGATAGTTTTCAAAACCAGTATTCCCAAGCTAGGCATGGTGGTGATATTAGTGGAGTTATTAGCAAACTCGATTATATAAAAGAGTTGGGATTTTCAACTATTTGGCTAACGCCGGTTGTTGAAAATAATACGTTTAGAAGCTATCATGGATATTCTGCAACAGATTTTTATAAAGTAGATCCACGTCATGGTAATTTGGAAACTTATAAAACCCTTGTAAACACAGCGCATGAAAAGGGATTAAAAATTATTATGGATCATGTTGCAAATCATATTGCAATTGATCATCCTTGGATTAAAAATCTTCCAACAGCAGATTGGATAAACGGAACCGTAAAAAATCATCTAGAAGCTAATCACCACAAAATGGTTTTCACTGATCCATATTCTGATTCAGTGACAATTAAGCATGTGCAAGAAGGTTGGTTTGTTGATTATATGCCAGACCTAAATCACAAAAATAAATTTTTGGCAAATTATATAATTCAAAATACTATTTGGTGGGTTGAATCTACAGGAGTTGATGGAATTCGTGAAGATACTTATCCTTATTGCGACCAAAAGTTTATGTCGCGTTGGGCGGAAGCAGTTTTAACAGAATATCCTACTTTAAATATTGTTGGCGAAGTCTGGACTGGCGACCCGGCATTCCTTTCGGGTTATCAGGGCAATAATAAATTTAGTAAATACAATACAAATCTTCCGGCTTTAACCGATTTTGGGATGCGGGATGTGCTTGTTAACTGTCTAACTGGAAAGGAATCCATTTATAAATTTTACACAACTCTCGCTTCCGATTATCTCTACCCGGATGTAAGCCAGTTGGTTACATTTGTTGATAACCACGATGTTGGCAGAGCTATGTTTTATGCTGATTCTGATATTGAAAAATTCAAAATTGCATTTCATCTATTGTTTACTACTCGCGGCATTCCACAAGTCTTTTATGGAACTGAAATTGGAATGAAAGAAAATGAAGACCATGGAACTTTGAGGAAAAATTTTCCTGGTGGGTTTCCAAATGATGATAGAAATGCATTTACTAAAACTGGCAGAACAGATTATGAAAATGATATTTATAATTTCTTCAAAAAAATGCTAACACTTCGCAAAGAGCACCCGGCACTATCAAAAGGGAAGTTAATTCACTTCCCACCCCAAAATGATGTTTATATTTACTTCAAAAAAGCTGATGATGAGTTAATTATGAATGTAATAAATACAGGAAATAATGATGCTAAAATTGATTTGAGCAAATTTTCAAATATCATTAATGGAAAAATAAATTTTATTAATCTTTATACTTCCGAGGAGCTATTAAATAAAAATGATATTTTAAAAATTGAAGGCAAAAAAGCAGAAATGTTTTTAGTTAAGTAAAGCAAGAGTGAAAGATATTTCTTATGGTTGATGTAATTACAAATCCAACGTTTTTTGTTGGATTAAGCTCTGCAAGAATCTCTATGTGACAGATTGCTTGGGGATGAAAATCCTTGGAATGACTGGCTGCAGCAGATAATTTGCTTTATTCAAAAAATGCAACAATTGCTTTAATTACTTTATCAACAGTTGCATCGGGGCATGAAGCGCCGCTTGTAATAGCAATATCAACAATCTCTTTATTGGGCAAGAAATTATTTGTAACTACATCCTCCTTTTTTGAAAGGTCAAAATGAGAAATACTTTCCTTTGAAATTAATTTTGTTTCGTCTGAAATAAAATAGGTTTTGAATTTCTCTTCAAGCAACTCAACAATATGCGAAGTATTTGAGCTGTTATATCCACCAACAACAATTGCTAAATCAACTTTTGTATTCATTAATTGCAGAGTTGCGTTTTGGTTATTATTTGTAGCATAACAAAGTGTATCGCGTGTGTTTGCAAAATGTTCAGAAAAACTTGCTTCACCATACTTTTGCATAAAGGAATTTTTAAGGAGAGTTGAAATTTCTTCAGTTTCACTTGCTAACATTGTCGTTTGATTAACAACTCCAATTTTATTAAAATCAGTTTCGGCATTAAAGTCCTGCGTATATTTTCCTTCAAATAATCTGTAAAATTCAGAAATAGGAATTTCGCCCAAAATTATTTTTGATAATAATTTTGCTTCTTCAATATCTCTTATTATTACTGCGGGACCATTTGGTGCTGTGTGTGAAAATGTTGCTCTTGTTTCTTCGTGTTTGGCTTTTCCGTGTATAATTATTGTAAATCCGTTTTTACCTAACTCTTCTGATTTATTCCAAACTTTTTCTACAAATGGGCATGTTGTATTATATTTATAAGGGTCAATTGCTAAAGCATTAAGTTTCTTTTCTATTTCAAGCGTTGTTCCAAATGCTGGAATTATTACAATGTCGTTATATGTTAATTCGTTCCAATCAATTAAATTATTCCCTTTTGTATCCTGAATAAATTGAACGCCAAGAAGTGAAAGCTCTGTGTTTACTGTTGGATTGTGAATCATTTCGCTGAGCAGAAAAATGCGTTTGCCACTGTTTTCATTTATGGCTTTATAAGCTATTTCAATTGCATTTTCAACTCCAAAGCAAAAACCAAAATGACGTGCAATATGAAAACGTACTTTTCCAAAATCCAAAATTGAGGGACTGCAATCTTTGCCTTTGGGATCCTCTTCCTTGCGCTGGTTTTTAATTTTGGAAATTATTGAACTTCTGTATTTATCGGGTATTTGAAATGTTCTCATTATTTCACACTTTCATTAAATTGATTATTTTCTAGACGTAATAATAAATTACTAAAAATAATATTGGAATTACTGTTCCCAAAAGAAGAAACCATTTGCCTCTTCCAAAAAAACCTTGTTTTCCTTTTATCATAAAAAAACCGGAAATAGCAAGAAAAATAAGTGCAACAGCAAAAAGATCTGCAATCCAAGTCCATAAATTTTTGACTTTATTTAAATGGAGAAAATTTGATTCCTTAAATCCACGTCTATTTCCAATGGATTCAACAATTACATCGCCTGTTGTTAAATTTGCCGAAAATGTTTTTCCTTCAAGAAAAATATCAATTTCGTGCGGACTTGTTCTAAAATAGCTTTTTATAGAATCCGTAATATTTAATTCTGATACTACATATTGTTTTGCTTCAATAGCTGTATAAACTGAATCATGAATAGGTTTAATAGAAATTAAGTTCTTTTCCACAATATAGTTAGGGTTCCAATCGTTAATATGGTTTACTGCAATGCCAGAAATTGAATAAATTACTGTAAGAGTTGCCGCCACATAGCCAATATCTCTATGCAAAACTCTAATTAATCTTCGCCACTTAATCATAATTGTTTCTTACTTAATGCGTTAAAAGCTACAGCATAAAGTTGAATTTGTTTAAGCATAGCGCCAAGTCCGTTTTTTCGAGTTGGGGAAAGATGATTATCAATACCTATTTTGTGTAGAAATTCTGGCGGTGAAGAAAGTATTTCTGTTGGTGTATGTTCGGAATAAACTTTAACCAATAAAGCAGCTAATCCTTTAACAATTGTTGAATCGCTATCAGCATCAATATGTAATTTGCCATCATTAAATGAAGCATTTAACCAAACTTGCGATTGGCAGCCTTCAATTTTATTTTTATCAGTTCTTAATTCCTCAGGAAAAGGTGCTAAATCACGCCCAAATTTTATGATACGGACATATTTTTCATCCCATTCTGAAACGTTTTCAAATTCTTTTACTATTTCCTGTTGAATTTCACTAATTGTCATAACTTCTCATTTTTTAATTTTAAATATACAAATCTTTATCAAGATAAATTATCGGATATCATTTTACATTAAAAACTTAAAATTATAATTGAATAATTGAGTATTTTTATGAGATTATTATTTAACGAATGAAAGATTATTATGAAATTACTTTTGAAACAATTCTCACTTTTACTTTTTGTCATTTTTGTTTTTACTGGCTGTTCCAAACAAGAAAATACTAAACCCAAAAATATAATTATTTTTATCGGCGATGGAATGGGCTATAACCATGTAGATGCAACAAGTTATTATGAATATGGTGAATTAGGATTGCAAGTATATGAATCTTTTCCTATAAAATTAGGAATGAGCACATTTATGGTTGGTGGCGAAGTTTATAAGCCAGATTCAGCATGGACTAATTTTAAATACATTTTGAAAAAACCTACCGATTCAGCAGCTTCTGGAACTGCATTAGCAACAGGAACTAAAACTTATAAAGCACGTTTATCAGTTGATACTCTTGGAAATATCTTGCAAACTGTGCTTGATTTTGCAGAAACAATTGGTAAATCAACAGGAGTTGTTACTACAGTGCCGTTTAGTAATGCTACTCCAGCAGCTTTTGTTGCGCATAATGCAAGCCGTTATCAATATAAAGAAATTGCAAAAGAAATGATTATGGATAGCAAAGTGGATGTAATTATGGGTGGCGGACATCCATTTTATAATCCCGATGGAACTCCAATTAAATCGATAAATGAACGATTTGTTGGCGAAAAAGAAGCCTACGATATGGTTGTTGGTGATAGTTCTGCATTAAAAAATGAAGAAAAAATATTTAATTATGTTGGTGGTAAAAACACTTGGGATGCATTAAAAAATGGTGAGGCAGGTTCTGATGCTGATAATGATGGAATTAATGATCCATGGCAGTTAATTGAAAACAGAGAAATGTTTCAAAAATATGCAAAGGGAGAAACCCCTAAAAGAGTAATTGGAATATTTAAAAGTGGACAATCAACACAAGTTGAACGAGATGATTCTTTGGACGATGGAATGCCGTTTTCAGCTCCGCTTAATGATCAAGTTCCAACATTAACCGAAATGACTTTATCAACAATTAATATTTTAAGTAAAAATCCAAATGGATTTGTAATGATGAGCGAAGGTGGCGCAATTGATTGGGTTGCGCATCACAACCAATTACACAGAACTATTGAGGAGCAAATTGATTTCAACAAGGCAATTGAAGCAACTTGCAAATGGGTTGAAGAAAATAGCAGTTGGGATGAAACTTTAATAATTGTTACAGCTGATCACGAAACTGGATATTTGCTTGGACCAGGTTCAAATGTAAAAGTTAATGATTCAGATGTAGATTTGTGGAAGCCAATTGGAAATAATGGAAAAGGAAAACTTCCATCAGTTGAGTGGTTTTCTAAGGACCATACAAATTCTTTGGTTCCATTTTATGCAAAAGGTGCTGGAAGCATTCTTTTTCAGGAAAGCATTAAAGGAAATGATGATGTAAAAGGAAGTTATATTGATAATACTGATGTTGGAAATGTTGTAAAACTATTGTTAAAATAGCAATTAAGGGATTTGAATATAACAAGACAATATGTCTTTTGTTTCTCTCTAATTTTACTTATTTTGTGTTGCCTTTGCAAACAAATTAAGTGAGAATGAAATGAAAAAAATATATTCTACAATTGTAATATTCTTTATGCTTGGCTCAATTCTATATATAGTTGGACGTTCTTTTAGAGTATCTAAAATTCCTAACGGTAGTAAAACATCATGTAACACTTGTCATACTAATGGAGGAGGCACACCACGAAATCCATTTGGCATTGCAGTTCAATCAAAAGTTACTCCAAATGGTACTGAGAGCTTTTGGAATCCTGAGTTTGCTGCGCTTGATTCTGATGGAGATGGTTTTACAAATGGCGAGGAACTTCAAGACCCAAACGGATTATGGAAGGAAGGTGAACCTAATCCTGGTGATTTTTCTCTAGTAACAAATCCTGGAAATCCAAATAGTATTCCAACCTCAGTATTTGATAATATAAATGTTTTTTCATTTCAGTTATCTAATAATTATCCAAATCCTTTTAATCCAAGCACAATAATTAGATATGAAATTGGAAATACAAGTGATGTTAAATTGAAAATATACAATTTACAGGGTGAAGAGATTAAAACCCTAATCAATAAAGAACAAACTGCAGGAACGTATGAAGTTCAGTTTAATGCTAACGGATTAAGCTCAGGAGTTTATTTATATAGATTACAAGCGGGCAATTTTATTGAAACTAAAAAGATGACATTAATTAAATAGAATTCAAAAATGTAAAGATGACTTAGCTAGTCATCTTTACAATAATATTGGAACGCTAACTTTTATTAATAATTTTTAACGCTTCTCGTTTGCTAAGACCAGATAATCTATTTTCGTTTTCATTAACAAACTTAAATACTGATTTTGGATTTGTTTTGGAATATTCGCGCAATGCCCATCCAATAGCTTTTCGATGAAAAAATTCTGTTGAACTATTATGTTTCATAATATATGAAAAGAGCATTTTTTCATCTGTGGCTTGTTTGTATTTTAATTGAAATAAAATGGCGGTTCTGTTTAACCACATATCATTAGCATTAATCCATTTTTCGGAGATAGATTTTTTCAATTCTGGATACAACTTAAAATGATTTCCAACAATAATTGCAGCAATATAATCAACAGTATCCCACCAACTTTTGGTTTTAATCATATATTCAAATAAAAAATAATCATCTTGTTTTAATAATTTTGAATATTTAGAAAGCAATTCCATCGCAAAATATTGGAGTTCTCTTTGAGGTTCATTCCAAAGCTCTTTTATAATGCCTTCTATTTCTTCAATTGTAGGAAGATTCTCTTTTTTTAGGAATGGTTTGCAAAGCTCTTTTCGTAAAGGGGATTTAATACCGTAATATTCAAATTTGTTTTTCATATATTTTGCCATATAAAAAGCGTTATCTGAATTTAAATTTTGGGAGAATACAATTTTGATTGATTCAACATATTCTGACATGAAATTACCTTAAAATTTTAGGTGTCAATATATGTGATTATTAAAAAAAAGAAAAGGCAGATACCTAGGAGTAAAAATATCTGCCTTTAAGAATTAGAGACTAATTCCAAAAACGAAATGTGTAATTTCTTGATTAGGATTAAGAATATAAGAGCCAAAAATTGGAAGAGAAAAGTCTTCGGTAATTTTAATTTCTTTTGAAGCTGTAACTCCAATATTAACTAAGTTAAAATCAGTTGTTCCATAATACATGTTTGTTCCACCAGGTGTTGCTCCAGCAAATACTGTTAAATCAACTGCTTGAACGGAAGTTGAATACCCAACTTCAAAATAGGATGAATTATCAGTATCATTATAAACATTTACGAAGGCAGAAAGGTAGAGTGCGGATAAAGAAACTGTTCCACCAACTTCAATAATGTGTGCACCGGTACCGTCTTCATAATTACCAAATTTAATTCCAGAGTTTGGGAAATAATAGTCAGTTACAATTAAATCAAGACTAGCACTGCCTAGCTCTAATGAATAACCTAAATACAAATCAAGCTCATCTGCGGGAGCAGAAATTGCATCACGACCTAATTGATAAGCACCCCAAGCTCCAATCTCTAAGCCACTATATGAAAATGCTAACGTTGGTTGAATACTTGGTGACTGTCCAAAATCTGTACCTCTCCAAACATATCTGCTTACAACATCAGTTCCAAGACTAACTTCAGCCTGTGCAAATAAGGCAGATGAACAAAGTAATAATAATAGTGCAGCAACAATAATTTCTAAATTTTTCTTTTTCATAATAAGGTCCTTTTTATAATTGATTAATATTTAAGATACTTTTTCAAAATCTGGATATGCTTCCATACCATGTTCGCTAAAATCAAGTCCTTCCATTTCTTCTTCTGGAGAAACTCTAAGTCCAATTGTTTTCTCAATTGTTTTGAATAAAATAAATGCTAGAGGGAAAACCCATAAAAACGCTGCCACAACACCTAATGCTTGAACTCCAACAACACTCCAAGAAAATCCGTTAATATCAAAAACTCCAGCAGCTATTGTACCAAAAGCGCCACAGACAGCGTGAACGGAAACAGCACCGACAGGATCGTCTACTTTTAGGATTCTTTCAATGAACAAAACGCTATATACAACAATTACTCCAGCAAGTGCTCCAATAATTACTGCACTTAAAGGAGATACATTGGCGCATCCAGCTGTAATTGCAACTAATCCTGCAAGTGCGCCGTTTAATGCCATACTACCATCAGGTTTGCCAATTGCGAACCAAGCAGTAAACATTGCAGCTATTGCGCCCGCAGCGGCGGATAAATTTGTGGTAACAGCAATTAATGCAATATCAGTATTTGCTACAGTTGTACTTCCAGCATTAAAACCGAACCATCCAAACCACAAAATGAATGTACCCAAAGCAGCTAAAGTAATATTATGACCAGGTATAGCTTTTGGCTTTCCGTCTTTTGTAAATTTACCAATTCTTGGTCCTAAAACTATTGCACCAGCTAATGCAGCCCAGCCACCTACAGAATGCACCACAGTTGAACCAGCAAAATCTATAAATCCTAATCCTTCTAACCAACCACCGCCATGAAATAAACTTCCCCAAGCCCAACTTCCAAATATTGGATAAATAATTGCTGAAATTGCAACGCTATAAATTAAATAACTTACAAACTTTGTCCTTTCAGCCATTGCACCCGAAACGATAGTTGCAGCGGTGGCGGCAAAAACTACTTGAAACATCCAAAATGCATACAGCCATGAATCACCATCTTTTGCAAAATCTTCCAATAAAAATCCATCAGTTCCAAACCAGCCTGTTGTTGTAACGCCAAACATTAAGCCAAACCCTATTAGCCAATAAGCCAAGCTGCCAAAGGCAAAATCCATTAAATTTTTCATCATAATGTTTATTGCGTTTTTTGCGCGTGTTAAGCCAGTTTCAACCATAGCAAAACCAGCTTGCATAAAAAAGACCAGAAATGCGGCAACTAAAGTCCAAACATAATTTGCATTTGTTTGAACATCAGCAATTGCTTTTGCATTTGATTCAACAGTTGGTGCATCTTGTCCATACAAAAATATTGGTACAAGAATAAGAAAAGCGATTACACTTTTTATTGATGCTTTCATAAAATATCTCCAGTTAATAATATAAAAATCTTGTTTAAAAATTTGTTAAAGAGCGGCTTCGCCAGATTCTCCAGTTCTAATTCTGATAGCATCGTCAATTTGAGAAATGAATATTTTACCATCTCCAATTTCGCCAGTCTTACAAGTGTCTAAAATAATACCTATTGCTAATTCACACATTTCTGATGCACAAACAATTTCAATTCTAATCTTTGGCACAAATGCCAAACTATATTCTGAACCACGATAAATTTCAGTGTGCCCTTTTTGTCGTCCATATCCACGAACTTCAGAGACAGTTAAACCATTAAAGCCTGCTTCTTGTAAAGCTGATTGAAGTTCTTCTAACTTATGTGGTCTTATTATTGACTCAATTTTTTTCATAACACTCTCCACTATTTAATAAATTATGTATATCGCCATTATTACCTAAAATAATAAGGCAGCGATGCGAAAGTATATAAATAAATAATAATAATCAAGAGAGTAACATAAAAAAATAAAATAGCACAATATTTGGAAGTTAAAAACACATCATTTGTTTAGAATTTGTGATACTATTATAAAATCAATAACATGCAAATTTGTCTTGAAGTTGAGAGGTTCAGAAAATATCATTTCACCTAATTCAAAAATTAGCTGAATATATTTTAAACCCTTTTAGCAATCCTGTTGTCAAAGAGTCAAATTCTTTAACAACAGATAGGTAACAAGATGAAAAAAAATATCTTTTTAGCAATATTCACATTGGCTTTTCTGGTTTTAATAATTGGATGCAATGAAAAATCTGATTTACCCAATAACCCAGAACAAAATGCAAATGAAGCAGGCGATTTTTATGTTCTTGGTATTGATGATGCAATGGCTTCAATTGAAGATGCAACTTTAGAAAAAAACATGAACTTTACTCCAGATTTTGAAAGCAATGATTTCTTTTTTGATGGAAGACACGAGCGAAAAGACAAATTTAAAGGAAAGGGTTTACGTTTGGGTGTTGTATTTTCAAAGCTAGATTTGAATGAAAATCAAAAAGATACAATTAAAACTATATTTGATGAAAACCGTGAGTGCTTATCTATTCCATTTAAACAATTCTGTGAAGCTGCAAAAGAGATAATGGAAAATAGAAAAGATGTACTAAAAGCAATTAGAGATAAAGTTAAAAATGGGGAACTATCAAGAGCGGATGCACAGTTAGAAATAAAGAAAATTAATGAAGCTACCAGAGAAGAAATTGAAAATAACGAAGCATGTGCTGAAGCTAGAATTGCTATTTGCGCATGCAATACAAATATGCTTGAAAATATTGCTTCTATTCTAGATGAAACTCAACTAGCTTTATGGAACAAATGGTTAAGTGAACGTCCCAATCCTTGTATAGGCGGTTAATTTATATAAATGAGTATGCTCAAAAAGATTGTTTCGGTTATTTCGATGTTTTCTTGCCGAAGCAATCTTTCTATTTCGAAGCGAATTAGAAAGATTGTCCCAAAGGAATTCTTGCAGAGCTTCACTCTGATTGCAATAACAAATACAAAAGAATTTTTTAAGGGTGAACTAATAAATTAAGATGTTATAAAATTATTTTAAGGGGTTGATAATCTTCAACCCCTTTTTTTTATTTAAAATTCAATATCTAAACCAAGAACTGGAAGAATAGAAAATTGATAAACATTATCTATAGTTCCATCTGAATTGTATTGATAGTTTGCAATATTTTTTCTGTTGTAAATATTTTGGAAGGAAAGATTTATCACTAAATTCCAAGTGCTAAAATTAAATCTGCTATTAAATCCAAAATCTAATCGATGATAATCGGGATAGCGCATTCCATTAATGTTTTCATTTGCTTGCCATGCCCCTTTAGTCCAAGTTACACCGCCAACTCTGTGTTGTTCACTAGTTGTGTAAACCATTTCAGTATAAGGTTTTCCACTAGCATATCTCCATTTCAAGCTCAATTCCATATCATCTGAAATTGGTAAAAGGTAAGTTGTGTATTTTAAAATAGCTGGAAGTTTGTCTAAAGTTTTACGCGCATCACTAAAACGTTTACCAATAATAATATTTAACACATAAGGGAAATCATAATCAGATACATAACTTTTACCTTCCATGTCTATTCTTGGATCTTCAACCTCTGTCCAAGTGCGTGAAAAGCTTAAAGTTCCATACAAATCTTTCACAAGTTTTTGCTGTAGCATAAAATCAATTCCATAAACATTTTGTTTCCCAACGTTTAATTGCTTTTCCGAACGGAAAGTTGGATCACTTTGATGAACAAAATTTTCGCTAACAGGTATGTTGTTATATTTTTTATAGAATCCTTCTACTGTTAATTTTAACCCATCATCCAAAATGTGTTCAACGCCTAAAATGAAATGACGTGAGTGACTGTTTTTCAAAAATTGATTTTCGTTTGTCTGATATCTATCACCATAAGTTGGATAAGAATGAGTTTGATAATATTCCCCATATGCAAAATTAATATTTGTTATTAGTGGAATTAAATAATAAGAAGCAGAAAAGCGTGGGCTTACGTTGGCAGCATTTGAGTATGTAAATACATCATATCTTGCACCTATATTAAGAATTAATCTATCAGAAAAGAAGTTAAGTTTATCATTAACAAATAGATATGATTTATTTTGATTTAATAAATCAAGGTTTGTAGTTAAGTTTGCAGCTTTTTGAATAATTGAAGTTTCGTGAACTCCATCATTATTGGTATCAAATCTAACAGTATCTGCATCAATAAAAGCAGATTGCTCATAACCACCAAACTTCAATTGACCACCAAATTCCAGTCTATTTATTTTTGAAATTGACCAACCAAATTGAGCTTTAAGAGCAGTTTCAAGGTTATCACTTTTATTAGAGTAGATATATCTTGAGTTCAAAACTTTGGAATCAGAAATACTACCATCACCATCAAATTGGCGCTCAGTATAACTGTATCCAAAATCAACTTCGTTATGATAATTATTAGCATAAAGTGTTATTACTGAAAAAAGATTTTTTGACCAAACACTGTTCAATGAAATTCCGCTTGCCCATTGATTTTGATGAACATCAATAATTTGTGTATCAACAGAATCTATTTGATTAGCTTTTTCTTCATAAATATTATCAGGCAAACCATCAAATTTTATTTTATCATTTCCATAAATTCCAGACCAGGAAAGCTTATGCTTGTTTGAAAGATTGTACATAAATCTAAATTGAGCATCGTAATAAATTGGAATTGCAGTTAATCCAAAAGATTTTGCAATTAAATCAATATAGCTTTTTCTTGCAGATATTAACCACGAACCATTGCCATTATCAATTGCTCCTTCAAGTGTGGCACCAACTCCAGCCATAGAAATATTTGTTTCACCAACAAATGGCTGTGATGTAATTCCGTCTCGAGTTTTAATATTCATAGCAGAGGACATTTTATCGCCAAATTTTGAGATAAATCCACCTGTTGAAAACTGTATATCCTGGATTAGTTCAGTATTTATCATATTAATTGGACCACCGGAATTAAACTCGTTTGGGTAATGATTTGTGGAATGCAGCTCCATATTATCAAAAATTGTTAAATTTTCGTTTGGTGAACCGCCACGGACAAGAAGTTCATTTGTTTGGTCGTTAGAAAATGAAACGCCAGCCATGCCTTGCAAAATTCTTTGAAAATCAGACATAGAACCAGGAGAACGACGAACTTCTTCAACTCCAAGTGCAATTGTGCTTAAATTATTTTCAATTACTGCTTTGTCAAAATAATCTGCAGTTACAGTCACTTCATCCATTTTTAAAGTTGTTGGAGAGAGTTGAACATCAATATAAGTCTGACTTTTGGTTTTTATAATTATATCGGTTTTAATAACAGTTTCAAATCCAATTAGTGAAACTTTTATTGAATATGAACCGACTGGGACATTAAATTCAAAATTGCCATTAATGTCTGTAGCAGCTCCAACATTTTCCAATTCGGTAATTAGTATGTTTGCTCCAATTAAAGCTTCTTTTGTTGATGAATCAATTACTTTGCCGGAAAGCGACCCAGTTTGGGCAAAACTAAGATTTGATATTAATAAAACCAACACCAGTATTTTTAACTTCATTTATTCTCCAGTTTCTAAAAATTATTTCATACAAAAGTAAATGCTTATTATTTAAAATGAAGTTGATTGTGATAAACAGCAATGATTTTGTGATGAAAAGACAAATAATAATTCAATTAGCGAGATTTGGGACGAATGGGATTTTAGATTGTTCCAAAATTTATTTCTTGAGAAAAATTACGAGAAACTGGAATTTGAAAATCGAGAGCATCCATATGCAAATATAGCGCACGGGCATTTCCAGAAGTTTTTGTAACTTGATTTATATTTACAAAATATGATTTATGACAGCGAATTATAGTTTTATTCTCGTATAAATCCTCTTCAATTTTTTTCATAGTTGTTCTAATAATTTCTCTCTTCAGGTTATTCTCCTCAGTGAAATATAAAGTAATATAATTGCCCATCGATTTTATACACAAAAAATTATTTTGAGGAATTGATATAGAAATATTCTGTGATATAATATTTATGTTTTCTACTTCCAGATTATTATTGAGTTTTGATTCAAGTTGCTTGTTAACTATTGCAGAAAGATTCTCGTTTGAGTGACGCATTCTTAGTTCAAAAAAATAAACTAAAAATAAACTGGGCAAAAATCCAACGGCAATAGTCATAAATAGAAAATTAGTAATGGAGTAATCCAAATCCACTGGCTTTTCTACTGATTGGAAATATATCCAGTTAAGAATTGCAATTGGGATAATCATTATAAAATTATGCACAAAGCTTTTCCAGATATTCCATTTTTCTGGTAAAAAAAAATCCTTAAATAAGTTCATGGAAACAAAACCATTAAAAAGAATAACAAAACTTGTAATAACTCCATAACCAGAAAAATATAAATATTTGTATTTTTCAACTTTATCCAGACCAAATGGTTGAAATACCGAAAGGAAAATGAAAATAAAGAATCCAAAACCTATTGCTAGTACAACTTTGTCTTTGGAAGATTCAATTATAGGACAAGGGCGGTTTAATATTTTTGTAAGTGTCTTTAGCAATAATTTTCAATAAATAGTTATTTTAAAATGAAATTTAAACAACTATTTAAATGTAATCAAATGCCTTCCCCCATTCACATTTAGGTGATTTATCTAAAATGATTATCTGGACGTGACACAAAATCTTAAAATTTTTTTAATATTCTATGCTTTGGTTTACTTTCGCTAAAACAGCAGACTAAATACAAAAGTCCAGTGAGTGGAAAAAGCAGAAAGAAAATTCCTAATTTTAGATAATCAGAGAAAATGGCATTAATAATTATAAAAACTAAAAATCCAACAATAATTAAAGCACCGCCAATTCCTTCCCATTTCCAAGCAGAAAAAAGTCCTGCTAATATTACAAACAACGATGTAGTTAACAAAAACTCCCTACTTGTTAAGTTAAATGAGTTTGGAAATGTTTCTCCAAGTGCAAGCAAAATAACTACAAAAATTAATAGGATACTAAATAAATGTGCCAAGTATCGCACTGTAGGAATAAATGCTTTTCTTGAAAATTTTAATGGTTTCATTTTTTCCTCCCTAATGTTTTAAAGAGAATTACTTCGAGGTTCTTATAAGGTAAGAAATATTTTGAGATTGAGCAATATTAAATTTTCGCAGTGTGAAAATTTAAGGAAATATTTAAAAATCATAAAATATATGCTAATACTAAAACACAAAAAAAATATTATTGATACTTTTTGTAAGTCTTTCTTTCTAAATCAGCAACGGCAAGATTGTAATCAATTAAAGCACCAATACTATTATTTTTTGCTTCCGTAAGTCTAAGCTGCATTTGAGCTAAATCAAAGCTTGAAATTGTTCCAGACTTAAATCTTTCTACAGAAATGTTATAACTTTTTTCTGCAATTTCTACTGATTTACTTAATACTTCAACTCGGGCTTTTGCCGAATTAATTTTATTAATAGTTGCAATAACATCATTTTTGATTGTCTTTTCCAAATATTGATATGCAAGTTTTTCTATCAGCAAATTCGTTTCAGCAACTTCTACATCTCTAGAAGTTTTTCCCCAATCCCAGACAGGAACTGATAAAGTAAGTGCTACATAAATATCATCTAATAGTTTATCAAAAAGTGTTTGAAATTCAGAATCGTTATTGCTAATTCCATATCTTGCATTAAGGACAATTTTAATGTTTTTTCGTGAATCAACTTCATTAACATTTAGTTTTGAAAGGTAAATATCATTTTCTTGGTTTAATAAATCCGATCTATTTTTCAAAGCACTTGCAATTGCAACGCTATCATCAATAACTAAAGGTTCATATAAAAGGTTGGAAATTATATCAATATCATTTTCAAGTTCTAAACCGAGAAGGATTTTAAAATTGTTTTTCCCCTCTTCAAAAGTGCGTTTTGAGTTTAGAAGATCATTTTTACTAGCTGCCAAATCCACTTCCAATTGAAGTGCTTCAACTTCTGCAATTAATCCAGCATAAAATTTATTTTGCGCAGTTTGGTATGATTCCTCGTTTTGCTTAACTTTTTCTTGTGTAATTGATAAGCTTTCTTTTAATCTATATAAATTATAGAAAGCAGATTTAACATCATAAATTAAATTCTGTTCGGCATATGTATAATTTCTTGCTGCTTTTTTAAGATTTATTTCTGAACGCTCTAAGTTAGCCCATTGTGTATTAAACGTAAATAAAGGTTGGTTTAATGACACAGAAACGTTTGTATAATAATCTTTAGTTAAATCAAGATTTGTCCCAAATTGCTCTCTGCCAAATATTCTTCCCACAACGTTAATATTTCCATTAGAAAAGATTAAAGGCTGATTTAAACTAAGCCGCCCTTCAATTCTGGAACTACCAAGTTCATAAAATTCTTCTTTACTTTCTGCTGGATTAAACTGACTAACTAGACTCTTTGAATAACTTGGTATATCAAATTCTAAATCCAGTTTAGAAAAAAGACTTGCTTTAAAAGCTTCCAAACTTTTTTCGGAAGCCAATAAAGAGTATTCAGCATTTTTAATTCCAAAACTCTTTTGCAATGCAATATTAATAGATTTTTCTAGCGTAAAAATTTCCTGTGCAAAGCAAAAACTGGGAATTAAAAACATGATAGTTATTTGAAGAATTTTTTTCATTTTAAACCAATAAATTATTCATAACGAAGAGCATCAATGGGATCTTTTTCTGCCGCTTTTTTTGCAGGATAACTTCCAAAAATAAATCCAACCATTACTGAAACAAAAAATGCAAGAATTATTGAAGAAGGAGTTATTATTGTCCGCCAATCGGCATAGTTTGAAATTATTGATGTTAGTATAAATCCAGTAAGAATGCCAAGTAAACCACCAATAAAGCTAATTGTTAAAGCCTCAAAAATAAATTGATTTAGAACATTTTGCCTTGTTGCACCAACAGCTCTTCTAATTCCAATTTCTTTAGTACGTTCCATAATATTTGCAAGCATAATATTCATAATGCCAATTCCACCAACTAAAAGAGAAATGCCAGCAATTGCGCCCATAACAATGTTAAAAATATTTTGAGTTTTTTGCTTTTGAGCCATTATCTCTTCTGGAATAATTATTCTATAATCTAAAACGGCGTAATGTTTTCTTGTAAGAATTCTTTTTATAATGCCAGCAACAATTACAATTTTATCATCACCAGTAACTTTAACAGTTAACTGATTAATTGTTTTCCTATCAATTGCATTTGCAATTTTTCCTATATCCAGCCAATTGATTTCATTCCTTTTTGAAGGATCAATATATTTATCCATTTTATAATTCATGGTAGAAAGTGGAATATAAACATCCTGATTAAAATTTCTGAAGTTGGTACTTGGTGTATTTTCCACTAAATTTTTTTTTGCTGAAATAACTCCAATAATAGTAAACCAAAAATCACCAATTTTAATTTTTTCATTTATCGGGTCTTTATATTTGAAAAGTTGTGTTTTAATATCCGCACCAATTACGCATACGTTAGCGTATCTTTCCATATGCTGTTTATTGAAAAAATTACCAGACTCTAAGTTGGAATTAAAAGTGGTAGGATAGTTGGTGGTAGTTCCAATAATATTTGCTTCAAGGATATTGGATTTATATACAATTTTTTCAAGAGATTCTCTTTGCGGAGTAAGAGAAATAATAAATGGACAGATATTTTTTATTGCAGTTAAATCATCTAAAGTTAATCCAGGCGAAAATGAAGTTGGCTCTTTTTCGTTAACTTCAGACATTTCAGATTTTATAATTATGTTATTTGAGCCCAAAAGCTCAATCTGTTCTAATGTTTCTCTCCTAGCACCCTCACCAATAGAAAGCATTGCTATTACAGAAGCAACTCCAAATATAATGCCCAACATTGTTAAAAATGTTCGCAGTTTATTGGCGTTTAATTCTTCAAGTCCTATTTTAAAAAGATCTAGCTTTTTCAACTATTTCCCATTTTCTGGCATTTGAACTGAACTATCTTTTGATAAATCGTCAGCAGAAGTATCATTGTTAATATCTATTAATGCTACAACATCTCTGTCTTCAAGACCACTTTCAATAACTACAAAATCATCACTTTTTTCACCAATTGTAACATTAACTTCATCAAAGCTAGAGCCATTTTTTTTGTAAACAATAAAATTTTCTCCATCCTCAAATAAAGCCTCGTGTGGAATAAAAATTTTGTTTTTAATTTCATTAATAATTATTTTGTTGCTTGTTGTCATTCCAGGTTTTAATATTTCTGAGGCACCTTCTATATCAATAAAAACATCAAATACCTTTATAGTTGATTGACTATCTTTTTGTTTTCCCAATTTTGCAACTTTTGAAATAGTGCCAATAAAAGAACTGTCTTGAAAAGCATCAAGTTTTACCAGGACTTTTTGACCAATTTTGACTTTACTTATATCAACTTCATTTACAAAAGTTCGGCTTTCCATTTTTGATAAATCAGGTAAAGTAACTATTCCTTGTCCTGGCCAAGGTTGATCACCAATTTGAAACTTTTGACCTTGATTGTTCCAGTTATTTCCATAAACAACTAAACCCTCGCTGGATGAAATTAGTGTAAGATCATCCAAGTCTCTTTTTGCTTTTTCCAAGTCGTTATTTTTTTGCCTAATTTCAACATTCATGTTTTCTAATTCAGATTTTTGAATTATTCTATTAGACTCAAAGGTTTGTTTTATTTTTTGAAAATTCAATTCATTTTTCCTATGCTGAAGTTCAGCTTCTCTTCTTTTTGCTTCAGCTTCAAATTTCATTTGTTCCATGCTTAACTTCGATAATTCAAAGCTAAGCTCAGCACTTTTTAAATCCGATTCCATTTGAGCTATTTGTGACTGATGATTGGCTAATAATTTATCCTTATTAGAACGAGATATTTCCAATTGTGCTTCAACATTTTTTACAATTGCCAACGCTTCAGTAGGGTCAAATTTTGCGACAACTTCTCCAGCTTTAATATATTCACCTTCTGGTACCAACTGAACAATTTTCAAAACACCTCTAACTCTTGGAGCGGAAATTGCTATTGAACTTTTTGCTGACATTTCTCCACTTTCGGTAATTGAAACTAAAAACACATTCTTTTTTACCGTAAATGTTGGAATATTTGAATCAATTGATGAGCTTGTGGATAGATAAAGCACTACAAATATTGCTAATAAAACTATTATTGGTAGTGAAAATTTGCTTCTAAATATTTTAGGAAATTTTCTTTTGTTTGCAAAATTAAGGTATTTCTTGTTTGCCTGATTAATTTTGTTTATAAAATTAAATGTTGAGCCAGAGAGATTACTTTTTAATTTACCCATACTACATCTTCATAATTATTGAGTGAATAAAAAATAAAAAATATTTTAACAAATAAAAAGGCATTATTTAATATTATATTAAACAATACAACTTTTTGTAAATTAGATGATAATTAAAATTCAGATTTGTGGAAAAACCCATGCCTAAAGATATACAATTGAGTAATTTTATAATGCGTTTTATTTGTAAAATAGTGATGAGTTTGCAAAGAATTAGAACAATGGAAAAAAAATGAACATTAAAATTGTAATAATTTCTGGACTGTTTTTATTAAGTTTTATAGGATGCAGTTCATCTAAGATGATTCAAAGTAGGCAGGCTGAAACGGAAATTGTTGTTGATGGAAATCAAGATGAATGGAGTGGAAAGTTAAAATTTATTGAAAATGAACGTGCGGCTATTGGATTTCAAAATGATGATAAAAATCTTTACATCTGTTTTGTTTCGGCAGATAAAGCGGGCGTAATGAAAATTTTATCACTTGGTTTAACAGTGTGGTTTCAGCCAGAAAATGGTGAGCAAATGGTTGGTCTGCAATTTCCTAAAAGAATGGATAAAGTAGCACCAAGAAGTTTAATGGGAAAGAATAGAGAGCAGAATGAGAAAACAGATTTTGAAGTAACCGTAAAGACAATGATGCAAAACCAAGGTGAGTATTCCATTGTAAATGAGGATGAAGAAATTCTTTTTGCTTCTCCCATAGGTAGCAATGATGGATATCAAATTAAAATTGGAGTACAAAATCAGCAATTTGTTTACGAAGCAAAAATTCCAATTGGGAATAATAATTTAGCGCAAATTCCAATTAATGTTTTTCCAAACGAAAAAATTAAAATTGGCTTTGTAAGTGGGGAATTTGATAAAGACGAAATGAAAAATGATGCTCCGATGGATAGTGAAACATCGGACGGTCAAGGAAGTCGTAAAGGAATGGGTGGAGGTCGTGGAAATGGAGCTGGTAAACAAGGGTTAAATAGAACCGGAATTAAAAGATTAAATTTTGATGTTGAAGTTAAGCTGGCTGAGTAACTTATAAATTGTTAGCTACAGTTGTTAAAAAAATGTAGAGGAATTGTACTCGACAGCGAAAAACCATATTATCGTGTTGCTACCAATGTACATTACTCCTTCATTCTTGATTTTTCAGATAATTCAGCAGAATCTTCTATTTATCATAATTCATATAGTGAATATCTTGAATTAGGTAAAAAATATAAATCCGAATTTGAAAATGAATTTAGCACGTGGCTTGCAGACAAATTTAGAGATAGAATACTTAGCCTATCTAATTTATTGTTACGCCTCAGAGATAGTTACACTGCAAACAATTATTTTGGTTTTTTAGAAGATACATTAATAAAAATGAAAGTAAAGAGCATAGGTCACTTAAGAGCAGACAGCGGATTATATGCAAAAAAAAACTTAGAATATTTGGAGAAAGGTCGATTAAAAGTCGTAAACTATATCATTGCAGCAACGTTTTACAGACCAATAAAATTAGCCATGTCCTATAAGAAAACATGCTTAAAACTGGATGAAGGCTTAGAAATAGCAGAAGGCAGTTATCAAGCATAGTATTGGGATTCACCTCGCAGAATGATAAAAGGTAAGAAATAAATAAACGTCCCAAAACAGCCGGCAAGCAACTTCGCTTATTTGAAGAAAGTGAAATATTAGAACTATCGTTACTGTTGTTTTATTACATGGATTGCCTTTTATTTTGATGGAATATTGCAAAAATTTGAACACGCAAACGGGTTCTGGTTTTGTTTTAAATATTGCCTATTAAAATTAAACTCCTAACGGAGTATGTAATAAGAAACGAATTATATTTTAAAATAAAAAAGGCTAACAAACATTTTCAGTTTGTTAGCCTAAAACTAATTAGAATAATTAAATTTCTAACTATTATGGATTTGGAAAGGTAGTAGCAGTAATAGCATTTGGTGAAAATACCATTTGAACTGTAATTTTACTTCCATTAGCGCCATTTTCTGTACCAGTTGCAAGTAAAGTAACTTGTTGTGCAGCAACAGTAGCAGTAACAGCAGCACCCATGTTAGCAGTTGAATCCAATGATGTAGGAACTGTCCAACCAGTAAATGTGTTTCCGCCACCACCCATTGCAGCAGGTTTTCTGTAATATTGTTGAGCCATTGAGCCAATAGTTTGTAAGTCAGCTACTAAAGCACTTTTATTGGCTTCAACGCTGCTTGCTGTAAATACATTAATACCTACAACTACCGCAATACCTACTATAATTACTCCAAGAACGATAAGTAATAATTGTTGTTGTCCCATTTGTTTCTCCTTTGTTTGTTAAAGAATGTTATTTGTTTTTAATTTATTATTTCTACATTAAATTCAGTAGGCAAAACAGTTATTTTAACCTCAACTGAATCGTTTCCTTGTACAACTTCGTTACCAACTCCTATTATTACAACATTATTTTCAGAAACAGTTGCTACAAAATTTCCGTTTGCGTTTGTTTTTAGTAATTCAGGTATATCCCAACCAGTAAATTTATTAGAACCACCCCCCAAAGCAGTTGGAGTTTTGTAAAACTTTTGAGCTTCACTTGCAAGATGTATAAGATCATTTGTTACGTTATTTCTTTTTGCTTCAATTGCATTGGCAGTAAACAGATTGATACCAACTACAACTGCTACACCGACAATAATAATGCCAAGCACAATAAGTAATAGTTGCTGTTGTCCCATCAAATTCCTTTAGTTTTTTGTTTTATCGTAACAAGACAAATTTGATGCCAGTTTAATAAATATATTACCAAATATTTCGATTTGAAACAAAATATAATTAATAAAGTGTATTTATTTTTTAATATAGAGTAATTTTAGTTTGTTTTTTTTCAAAAATAGAAATTTAAAAAGAAAATTGAATGCTAATAAGAATAAATGATTAATAAATTATAAGGATATTTTATAAATATTAAAATAAAACATGTAATAATTACATGTTAAGAAATTACAAGGTAGTATTTACGTGTAAATATTACACAAAAGGTAATATTTACTTGCGTGGTTGGATTGTTTGTTAGGGTAATTCCAGTCTGCACATATTCTTGTATGTACAGACTGGAATAAGAGTTAATCTATCTTATTTTAATAAACAATTCTTTAAGTTGTTCTTCGTCAACAAAAGAAGGAGAATCATCCATTAATGAGGATGCACTACTTGTTTTAGGGAAAGCAATTACATCTCTAATTGAATCTTCACCAGCAAAAAGCATTGCAAGTCTATCAAATCCAAAAGCAATACCTCCATGAGGTGGAGCGCCATATTTAAAAGCATTCATTAAGAAACCAAATTTAGTTTCAGCTTCTTCTTTAGAAACGCCTAAAGCATCAAACATCCGTGATTGCAATTCTGAATTGTGAATTCTTATTGAGCCTCCGGCAATTTCATTGCCATTTAAAACTAAATCATATGCTCTAGCATTAACACTTCCAGGATCTGTTTCCAATTTATCTACTTCATCCAAATTTGGAGATGTAAATGGGTGGTGCATTGCATAAAAACGCTTTGTATCTTCATCCCATTCCAAAAGAGGAAAGTTTGTAACCCATAGAAGTGATGGTTTTGTATCTGGTTTAATTAAATTTAATCTTTTTGCCATTTCAAGACGTAAAAAGCCCATAATCGAAAGTGATTTCATTTTTGGTCCTGAAATAATAAATAATAAATCACCTGGCTTTGCACCCAAATTATCAATTATTCCTTGTTTTTCGTCATCAGTCATAAATTTAGCAACAGGGGCATCCAACCCGTCTTCAGTTACTCGCATCCAAATTAAACCACCTGCACCAAGTTGTTTAACAAAATTTGTTATTACATCAAGCTGATTTCTTGTATAATCGCCACAACCTTCTGCAACCAAGCCACTTATAATTCCTTTGGATTCAATTGCATCTTTAAATACTCTAAATTCAGAGTTTTCAAAAACATGATTAAGTGTTTTCATTTCCAAATTGAAACGAAGATCAGGTTTATCACTTCCATATTTTTCCATAGCTTCGTGGAAATCCATTCTTCTAATTGGAGTTTCAATTTCAGAATTTTTAGTTTCTTTATAAAGTTTAACCATTAAACCTTCAACCATTTGAAAAATATCTTCTTGGTCAACAAAAGACATTTCAATGTCTATTTGAGTAAATTCTGGCTGTCGGTCGGCACGTAAATCTTCATCTCTAAAACATTTAACTATTTGAAAATATTTATCAAATCCAGAAACCATTAATAGCTGTTTGTATGTTTGTGGAGATTGAGGTAAAGCATAAAATTTTCCACGATGAATTCGGCTTGGAACAAGAAAATCGCGAGCACCTTCGGGAGTTGATTTCATTAAATAAGGAGTTTCAATTTCTAGAAATCCATTATCATTAAAATAATTTCGAACAGTATTATACATTTTAGAGCGCATTATTAGATTTTTTTGCATTTTTTCACTTCGTAAATCTAAATAGCGGTATTCAAGTCTGATGTCTTCATTAACATTTTCACTTTTTTGAATAGGAAATGGAGGAGTTTTTGCTTCATTAAGAATTATAATTTTGTCAACCATAACATCAATTAAGCCAGTAGGAATTGATAAATTTTCAGTGTTATCAGGTCGTTTTCTAACAGTACCTTCTACTGCTACAACAAATTCACTTCTCAATGCGGAACCTTCTTTATGCGATTCAACATTATAATGGGGTTCAAATACAATTTGGGTAATTCCATATCGGTCTCTTAAATCGACAAAAATTACACCGCCAAGATCGCGTCTGTTGTCAACCCAACCATTTAGAATTACCTTTTCCCCAATATTTTCTTCTCTTAATTCCCCACATGTGTGAGTTCTTCTGTTAAATTTCATTGTATTAATCCTACACTTATTTCTTTTGAAACTAAATTAACATCACAATTTTATGATGTACGTTTCATAAATATTCATTTTAAAATTAAAAAATTGACCACAAAAATAGCAAAATAGTGTTCTTATTCAAAGGAATATTAGATACTAAGCACAACAATTAAACAACTATTTGAGTTTTTATTCATTAAATTGAAGAGAAGTGAATGGATATTCAAATATTTATCTTTTAATTGATTACATAACCATGTTTTAAATACTAGTGGTTATGTAATAAACCTCTTTAAACAATTCTATAAGCAACTGTTATAAAAATGTAACTAAATTGATAAAACATGTTTTTTATAGTATAAAATATATAATGATTTCAAATTTAAACAGTGAGTTTTTTACTAAGTAAATATCAGAAATAGTTTTTACAATTCTTCACTAATTGCTATCTTTATTTTCAAATTTATATAAATAATAATGAATATACCTAAAATCACATATAAGCGTAATGCCAATTTTAACGAGAAACTTCAAAGTTTTTTTGTAAATATCAGTGGACTAACGGTTTTTAATATTGAATTTTTTAAACAGCTTTTCACACTTCCAGTTGATATTGAACAAATTAAAAAACACATGAGTGAATTGGGCGTTAAAACATTCTCTATTGTTGGTATTATGGGATTTATTTTAGGATTTGTGCTTGCGTTACAATCATATCCAGTTTTAGAAAGATTTGGAGCAACGGATTTTCTTCCTGCAACGGTCTCGCTTTCCATAATTAGGGAATTAGCTCCAATACTTACGGCATTAATATTTGCTGGAAGAGTAAGTTCGGGTATTGGTGCGGAAATATCTTCGATGCGTGTAAGTGAGCAGATTGATGCAATGGAAGTTTCAGCGATTAATCCATTTAAGTATCTTGTTGTTTCCCGAGTGATTGCAACAACTTTTATTTTGCCAATTTTAACTATATATGTAATAATGATTTCCCTTATCGGTGCATTTATTGCCGTTATTATGACTGACAATATGAGTCTAATTTATTTTATGAATGCCGTAATTTCCTCAATTGCTTTTGGTGATTTTATTCCTGCTTTAATAAAAACTTATTTTTTTGGATATATTGTAGGAATTGTTGGTGCATATAAAGGATATACAGCAGATGGCGGAACAGAAGGCGTTGGGCGCGCTTCAACTACTGCAGTGGTTATGGCTTCATTGTTAATTCTACTTGTTGATATGGTGATGGTTAAAATTACAGTTTGGCTTTGGCCTTCAATAGGATGATAAATTAGAATGAAAAAACCAATTATTGAAATAAAAAATTTAGAAAAAAGTTTTGGTGAATTAAGGATTCTTAATAAAATTTCACTTGATGTTTTTGAAGGTGAAAATTTTATTGTATTTGGTCAGAGTGGAACTGGGAAAAGTGTGCTTTTAAAATGCATTGTTGGGTTATTAATACCCGACGGGGGTGATATTTTATTGAATGGTAAAAGTATTTTAAATTTACCCACAAATGAATTAAATGAAATTAGAAAATCGATGGGGTTTTTATTTCAAGGCGCTGCATTGTATGACTCTATGTCTGTGAGAGAAAATTTGCAATTTCCATTAATTCGGAATTATTATTTTTCTAAAGAAGAACTAGATCATAAAGTAATTTCAACACTTAATATGGTTGGTTTGGAAAGTGCTATCGACAAAATGCCTTCTGAACTTTCCGGTGGAATGAGAAAGCGTATTGGGTTGGCACGTGCAATTATTACGGACCCCAAAATTATGTTGTACGATGAACCAACAACTGGATTGGACCCAATTACATCAAAAGAAATTAGTGTTCTTATTTTAGAGTTGCAAAAAAAATTAAATATGACTGCAATTGTTGTTACGCACGATTTACTTTGCGCAGAAATAATTGCTGATAGAGCTATTGTTATTAGTAATGCTTCAATTATAAAAGAAGGAACTATAAAAGAATTAACTTCGTCAGATAATAAATTATTAAGAAACTTTTTTAGCAATGAAATTATTAAAGAGTAATTAGTTGCTTGTTTTTTGTTAGGAGAATAATATGTTTAAAAGTTTTGAAGGGGCACGATTAGGAATTTTTATTTTCATTGGAAGTTTACTAATAGTAATCTCCATTTTTACTATTGGAAATAAAGAATCACTTTTTGTGGAGACTATTGTTGTTAATTCTCGGTTTGAAAATGTTGAGGGATTAAAAACCGGGGCTCCTGTTAGATTAAGTGGATACACAATTGGAAGTGTGAGCAATATTGTTCTTGAGGGCGATTCTGCCGGAACTGTTATTGTAAAAATGCATATCGAAAAAACACTTCAGCACTTTATTAGATTAGATAGCGAAGCATCAATTGTTACAGAAGGATTAGTTGGCAAAAAAGTTGTTTCCATAACTCCTGGATCACAGAATCAATCAATTATTGAAGAAGGAAGTTTCATTAAATCAAAAACTCCGCTAAACATTACTCAAGTTATAGAAGACACACAATCAATTATAATTTATATTAAAAATATTACAAAAGATTTTGCTGATATTGTGCAGAAAGTAAATGCAGGCGATGGTTCAATTGGAAAACTTGTAAATAATGATGACCTCTACACGGCTGCTGTGGATGTAACTTCAAGTGCTAAAGTAAGTTTAGATTTAATTACTGCTAAAATGGGTCAAATATCTGAACTTATTGTCGAAACAAATGGTACAGCAAGCAAAGTATTTAAAGATATTGATACTACTATGGTGGCAGTTAAAAAAATTGTAACTAGAGTAGAAAATGGTGACGGCTCAATTGGAAAATTAATTAATGATAATGATTCATATGACTCACTAAGAGTTATGGTAAATAATTTAACTGCAACAACTGAAGCTGCAAAAATTGGTTTAATTTCGTTTTCAGAAAATATGGAAGCACTAAAACATAACTGGTTGTTTAAGAAATATTTTGAAGAACGTGGCTATTGGAGCAAAACAGAAACAGACAATAAAATTGAACAGCTTGATAACCAAAATAAATTGCTAGAACAAAAAATAAAAGAATTGCTAAAATTAAAGGCAGATATTAAGGAGATGCCTAAAAAATAACTTATTAATCATGTATATAATATCTTGTTTTTTATTTGATAAAAATGCTTAAAATCAAAAATATGTCGTGCAAAATATAATATTAGATAACTCGTCTAATTAATTTATCAATTTATATTTGGCAAATAAAATATTTCGTTTATAGCCTAAAAGGTTAATGTCTCTTTTCTAATAATAATTTGTAAAATACTTTGCATGACAACTGATATAAAAAAATTTTGCATATCTATAATATAAAATTTCATAAAACAATTTAGAAATATATAAAATAATGAATAGATTTCTATTTACATTTGGTGTCCTATTCCTCATCTGGTTAGGTTTTACAACTTCGTTGAACCCACAAGAATTAATTGTTAGAGCATAGTAAGCTTAATAATTGTTTCATTTTCATTTAAGACTTTCACTAAATATGGGCTTTCATTTTTTTAAACCAAAGAAGCTGTTTAATATTGTAAAATTTATTTTTGTTTTCCTAATCGCATTAATAAAACAAACTTTGAAATTTTACTCCAAGTAATAAGTCCTAAATAACCAATCAATCCAGGCATTGTAACTTATAAAACACATTTAAAAAACGACACGGCTAAAGTATTTCTTGCAAATGCAATAAATCTAACAGCTGGAACTCTTACTATTGATGTTATTAGTGCTGAGTTATTTATACATTGGATTGACGTTATATCAAATGACCAAGAGATTATTCTTAATCAGATTGGCGCTGAATTTGAAAGCATATTAAAGAAATATTTAAATGGTACAATTATTTAGATTTAATAAGGTTAATTATAATATTGGCTGCTGTAATTTTAACAGTTGTTAGAAAATTTAACTGACCAACGGTATCGGATAGAATTGTAGCACTGGATACTTAGCAACAATTTCAATCGCTGGTTTAGTTGTATTCAACAAATTCTTTACTCAAGATTTTGATATTGAAACTGAAAGAATGACACAGAATTATGTATATAGTTCGCCACGTGATATTGTACTTTCTCTACGTTGGGTTTCAATTTTATCAAGTCAATTAAAAGCAGAGGAAGAAAATAATTGTAGCATAGTTGCCTCAACCATTGTTCATGATTGAGAGGGTAATACTTGCTGGTGCAGATGCTGTGCAAGGAGCATCCACTATATACTTAAATGGCTATGAACAAATTGGCAAAATATTAACTAAACTTGAATCATGGATGCAAAAATAAGAGCTACAAATCAATTGATGAATTAAAACGCAATAAGTCATATGATGGTGGGGAAATCTTGAACAATACGAAAGAACTCAGTTTATGAAAAATTTTGGCGACAAGGTTTAGATTTATTCAAAATTGTTTTTTAACCCAAATCCAACACTATGGATTTGGGTTTTTTTATATTATTAGTTATATTGATAATGGTTATCATTAACATAAGTGTAAAATGACAAATATTGAAAAAATAAATTCAAAACTAAACGAAAATTTTGCTGAAAAAGGTTTTCGACTAACTGCCCCAAGAAAAGCAGTTTTAAGTATATTAAGCCAAAACATGAATCATCCAACAGTGGAGGAAATTTATTTACAAGTTCATGAAAATTATCCATCAATAGGGATGATGACTGTTTATCGTACTTTAGATTTATTGGTTGAGTGGGGAGTTGTTCATAAATTTGATTTTAGCGAAGGTAAAGCAAGATATGAATTAATTGATCATCCAGATGGAATTGGGCACCATCATCATTTGATTTGTCATAATTGCAAAAAGATAATTAACTATACTGATTTTATTGATGAAGAATTTAAATTTATTACAAAACTTGAAAAACAGTTAAGTAAAAAACATAAGTTTCAAATTACAAAACATATTATTGAATTTTACGGTGTATGTGATAGTTGTGTTATTAATAATTAAGCATGGAGGATAAAATGCCAAATAGAAATCAAATGGGACCAAGTGGAATGGGACCAATGACAGGAAGAGGAATGGGAATTCAAGAAAGAAGAGGTTTTAATAGAGGATTTAATTCAGGTTATGGGCGAGGATGTGGTTATGGCAGAGGAAATGGTTTTGGAAGAGGATTTGGATTTGGATATGGAATGCAACTAAATTCAAATGCCAATAATGCAAATCTATCTCAAAAGGAATTTTTGGAAAATGAATTAAAAATAATGAAAGAACAAGTTGTGCGGCTTGAAGAACAGCTTGGAGAGGTCTAAAAAAAGAATTTGAATTTAAGTATAAAATTGATTTGATGACTATTCTGGAAAAAGACTAATTTATAGAATTGGAAATGTTAGGATGGAAAGGGTAAATGATTAAAATGCTAATTGAAGTTTTGCCAATAGTAAAACAAGCACTAATGATAACAGGCTTTGTCTTTGTGATGATGCTAATTATTGAATATGTTAATGTTCAAACAAAAGGTCTCTGGCAAAATAATATTTCGCAAAGCAAGTGGAAACAATATGCATTTGCTGCGTTTCTAGGGGCAATTCCTGGATGTTTAGGAGCTTTTACTGCAGTAGCATTGTATTCACACAGATTAATTTCTTTTGGTGCAATTGTAACGGCAATGATTGCAACTAGTGGTGACGAAGCTTTTGTAATGCTGGCAATGTTTCCTTTGCAAGCATTAGGTATAACTTTACTTATTTCAGTAGTTGGAGTTTTAAGTGGTTATTTAGCGGATAAAATTCCCTACTTCACAAAACTAAGTGACAAATTTGCTGAAAATAAATTTCCACTTCACGAAGAGGAAAAATGCGAATGCTTTACAGTGGGAAATATTTTTGCACAATTAAAAAATCCTTCTTTTTACAGAATTAACATTGTTGTTTTAATTTCAATATTTTTGATAGCAGTTGGAAGTGGAATGCTAGCAGGCAATGCAGAACTTTGGATTAAAATTACAATTATTTCAGTTGTTTCAATTTCTTTATTTATTGTTTTAACAGTACCAGAGCATTTTCTTAAAGAACATCTTTGGGATCATATTGTAAAAGTTCATATACTAAGAATATTTTTATGGACTTTTGGAACGCTTTTTGTAATTCATTTTGCTATGAATTATTTTGATATTAATTCCTTTATTGAAAATAATATGTTTGTTATTTTAATTATAGCTGTGCTAATTGGGGTTATTCCAGAATCAGGACCACATTTAATTTTTGTAACACTTTTTGCTGCTGGAACAATACCTTTAAGTGTTCTTGTTGCAAGCTCCATTTCACAAGATGGACATGGAATGATTCCATTATTAGCAGAATCTAAATTAAGCTTTCTTTCAGTTAAAGCAGTAAATATAGTAGTAGCATTAATAGTTGGTGGTTCTATTCTTCTTTTAGGTCATTAAAATTATATAACAAAATAATAGGGAGTTATGTTAAAATTAAGAAATCAATTTATTCTAGCACCAGTAAAACTTGGATATAGCGACGGTACTGGAGTTGTTACTGAAAAGCACTTACATTACTACGATTTGAGAAGTAAACACATAGGAGCAGTAAATATAGAACCGCTTTATATGGATGCAGGATTAAGAGAGTTACCAACTCAGCTTGGGATAGATAATGATAATAAAATTATAGGGTTAAAATCGTTTACTGAACTAATCCATAAAAATGGAGCAAAAGCTATAGCAAATATAAATCATGCTGGAAGAATGGCTAACCCAAAAATTCCAGAAAACTATTTCTGGTCATCAAGCAATATCCCTTGTCCAAACGGTGGTGCAACTCCAATTAAAATGAACAGAGAAATGATGGATAAGGTTAAAGTGATGTTCATAGAATCTTCAAAAAGAGCAGTTGCTTCAGGGTTTGATATTATTGAAATTCAATTTGGGCACGGATATTTGCTTGCTCAATTTATTTCTTCAGATGTAAATGATAGAACAGATGAATATGGCGGAAGCTTTGAAAATAGAATAAAATTCCCAATAGAAGTATTTAAAGCCGTTAGAGAAGCAGTTAAGGTTCCTATTATTGCACGTATTAGTGGCGATGAAATGATTCCAACTGGTTATCACATAGATGAAATGATTAAATTTTCTAAAATATTAGAAACTGAAGGAATAGATGCAATACATGTTTCTGCTGGTTCAGCTTGCGCGACACCACCTTGGTTTTTCCAGCATATGTTTGTTCCTAAAGGGAAAACTTGGGAATTAGCAAGTAATATAAAGGAAAACGTAAAAGTACCAGTAATATTTGTTGGTAGAATTAATTCAAAAAAAGATATAGAGTTTATAAAAAATAAATTCCAAGCTTATTATATTGCTATTGGCAGAGCAATGATTGCTGATCACAATTTTATAGGTAAATATTTAAAGTTAGTTGATGGTAATATTCGTCCTTGTTTAGCATGTGCCGAAGGTTGCTTAGGCGGAGTTAAAGCAGGCAAAGGTTTAGGCTGTGTAGTTAATCCATTGGTAAACACAGGATTACCAGAAGTGGAAAAAGCCAAAGTTTCAAAAAGGTATGCAGTTATAGGAGGAGGGCTTGCTGGAATGGAAGCAGCAATCACATTAAAAGAGCGTGGTCATCTTGTTGATCTCTTTGAAAAAAACGAACTGGGAGGACAATTTAATTTGGCTTATTTACCACCAAATAAGGAGAGTCTGAAAGAAATAGTGGAATATTTAACAAATGAAATTAAAGAACAAAATATAAATTTAATAAACAAAACTGCAACGGCTGCTGATTTTGAAAATAAAAAGTACGATGGAATTATTTTAGCAACAGGTGCGGTGCCATCTGTTCCTCCAATAAAAGGATTAAAAAAATATTATTGGACCGAGTTTTTAGAAGATTCACAATTACCTAAAAATAAAACTATTTTAGTTGTTGGTGGCGGACTTATTGGACTTGAAGTAGCTTCAAAATTGGTGGATGGAAATAACAATGTAATTATTGTTGAAATGCTTGATGAAATTGCTCGTGATATGGAAATAATAGAAAAGGCAATGACTATTAAAAAATTACAAATGAAAAAAACAGAAATAATTACAAACCATAAAGTAGTTGAAGTTAATGGAAATAAAGTAATTATTATAGGGGATGGAATTATAAAAGAAATTAATGATGTAGATGAAATAGTAATTGCCGCTGGAATGAAAAGTTACATTCCATTTGAATATACAGGCAATACTCCAATTTATAAAATTGGAGATGCTCTTAAAGTGGGTAAAGCACAAGAAGCAATTCACGAAGCGTATGCATTAGCATTAAATTTATAAAATTAGCTTGAGTAGAATATGACAAAGAAAACAAAAATTGGAATAATAATTTGCGATCGTTATAAAACATGCGCAGGTGGTAAATGTTTTAGAGCAATGTACAATAGAGAAGGTGCTTTTGATATTTACTCAAAAGATGAAGATGTTGAATTGGTTGGTTATACAACTTGTGGCGGATGCCCAGGTGGAAATATTGAATATGCTCCCGAAGAAATGAAAAAAAATGGAGCAGAAGTTATTCATCTCGCTACTGGGTTGGTTGTTGGATATCCTCCTTGCCCTTATCTGGAAGACTTCCAAAAATTTATTCCAGAAAAATATGGGATGAAAGTTGTTGTAGGAACTCATCCAATTCCAGAAAAATATTATGAGACACATACAAATTTAGGAACTTGGAAAAACGAAAAATGGAATGATTTAACTGCTCCAACATTAAAAGCTAAAGAAACTCGATTAGCATACGACTAAATTTAAGGAAGTTAATGAAGCTCACTATCTTAACGGAAAATGTAGCTGGTGGAATTTGTGCCGCAGAACATGGTTTATCATATTTAATAGAATATGATAAACAAAAAATATTATTTGATGTTGGGCATTCCAATATTTTTTTGCAAAATGCTAAATTGCTAAATATAAATATTGATGAAGTGAAAACTGTTGTATTAAGCCATGGCCATTGGGACCATGGCAATGGCTTAAAATATTTGAAAGATAAAACTCTCATTTGCCATTCAGGAGCCTTTATTAAAAGATACAGAAAAGGCGGTACTGAAAATATAGGATTAGAAGAGACTTTTAATGAATTAAAGAATAGATTTAAAATAATAAAATTAATAGAGCCTTACTTAATTTCAGATAAAATTATATATCTTGGTGAAATACCACGACACAATTCGTTTGAATCACAAACAACAACATTTGTTGATGAAAATCGTAATGATGATTTCGTGCTTGATGATTCTGCCCTTGCTGTTACTGTTGGAAATGAATTAGTAGTCATTTCAGCTTGTTCTCATTCTGGTATTTGTAACATTGTTGAACATGCTAAACTCGTAACAGGAATTGAAAAAGTAAAAGCAGTATTTGGTGGCTTCCATTTAAAAGAAAATAATTATCAGACGAAAGAAACAATAAATTATTTTAAGAAAAATAATATAAACGAAATTCATCCATCTCATTGCACGGAATTACCTGCATTGGTGGAATTTTATAATGTGTTCAAAATAAAACAAGTTAAGACTGGGATGGTTTTTCATTTATAGTGTTTCGATAATCAATTGATTTTATTTACTCATGCTGTTAAAAATATTTTAAGGAAATAATGCAAACAATAACATACGAGCCAATTGGAATTATTCACTCGGAATTTATTAAACCGAAGGGAGTGCCTATTCAACCAACTGGAGCAAATATGGCAAAGGGAAGTATTGATTTGTTTCCCAAATATATTGAAGGATTAAAAGATTTAGATGGATTCTCGCATATTATTTTATTATACCATTTCCATTTATCAAAAATACCAGAGTTAATTGTAAATCCTTATATGGATAATGAAGAAAAACACGGAATATTTGCAACACGCGCTCCAAGCAGACCAAATAGTATTGGGCTTTCTATTGTTAAACTAATTGGTATTGAGAAAAATATTTTATTTATTCAAGATGTAGACATTGTGGATGGCACACCTCTACTAGATATTAAACCATATATTTCAAAATTTGATTTACGGGAAAATGTAAAAATCGGCTGGCTAAATAAAAATATTCATAAACTATCCGAAACTAAAGATGATGAAAGGTTTACAAATTAATGTTGGAAGGGTTAAGTTTACCGAAAATATTACTACACATTTCTTGAAGGAAAAAATTCAGAACTAATAATTGTAATGGTAAAAAGAACTAAAATTTAATATATAAATTATAATTGAGATAAAAATGGCAATAGTATTTGGCCCAGTTCCATCTAGGCGATTAGGAAGAAGTTTGGGTATTAATAATATTCCACCAAAGGAGTGTTCGTATGCCTGTGTTTACTGTCAACTTGGAAACACAATAAAATTAAAAGTTGTTAGAGAGGAATTTTATACAACAGAACAGATTGTTGAAGAAACTAAAGAGTTGATTAATAAAGTCAATTCAGAAAACAACAAAATAAATTATCTTACCATTGTTCCAGATGGTGAACCAACACTTGACCCAAATTTAGGCAAAACGATTAGGGCATTGAAACGATTTAATATTAAAATTGCGGTTATCACTAATTCATCATTATTAGATAACAAGAGTGTTAGAAATGATTTACTAGAGGCTGATTGGGTTTCGGTAAAAGTTGATGCAATTTCGGAAAATGTTTGGCGTGAAATTGATAGACCACATGGAAAGTTAAATCTCCAATCTATTTTAAGTGGGGTAAAATTATTTGCAGCCGAGTTTCCAAATTACTTGGCCGTTGAAACAATGTTGGTAAAAGGAATTAATGATTCTGGTGATGAAGTTAGGAAAATATCAAAATATGTTAAGTCATTAAACCCCAATAAAGTATATATATCAATTCCAACAAGACCGCCAGCAGAAACAAATGTTGAATCACCTAATAAAGAAAGTTTAAATATGGCTTATCAGATATTTGCTACTCAGGGCTTAAACGTTGAACTGAATACTGGTTATGAAGGAAATGAATTTTCATCAACAGGGAATTTAGGTGAAGATATTTTAAATATTACTGCAGTTCATCCAATGAGAAAAGATGCTGTTGAAGATTTAATAAAAAAAAATAATGGTAGTTGGGAAGCCATTAATTATCTTGTGGAATCTGGCAAGCTATTAAAATCGGAATTTAATGGGAGCATATTTTATATGAGAAACTTAAAAGAATGGAGAAAAAATAAAAACAACTAGAACCTACTTTAAACAAAAAATTTAGTTGTTAGATTAAAAATAATTTTCATGTCTTAGAAATATTATTATTGGATAATTGTTGGCTTTGAAAATAGTTAAGATTAAAATAGGCGTTCAAAAGAACGCCTATAAAATGTTAAGTGCTATATTTCGCCAGTATATCTAATCCATTCTTGCGTACGATAGAAAAAGGCAATGTAACCACGAACTTGTAATTTCCCGTTTTCAACCCATAGTTTACAGTCGTAAGTTTTACCTTTTTTAGGATCAAGAATTTCACCGTCATTCCATTCCTCGTCATCAAGAACCATATCTTTAATAATTGTCATTCCAAGAATTTTTTTATTTTTCCTTGCATCATCATCATCACATTTGTCACAAATTGGGTCAGGATCTTCGCCTGGTTTCCTAAATAACTTTACAATATCTCCATAAAGTTTTCCGTCTTTCAAATATATTTTTACAACAGATTTTGGATTTCCAGTTTCGTCATCAATAGATTTCCATAATCCAGTAATTTCTTCATGTTGAGCAAATATAGTATTCGAAAGTAATAAGAATATAATAGATGCCGATAATATAAATAGTCGTTTCATTCTTTCTCCTTTGTTATCAAAGTGTTATTGGATTGTGCAAAATATGAATTTTTAGATACTTCTCAAAGAGCAATGTTGTCAACTTAAGCTCTTGTCTTTCCGTGGTGTTCCTACACGGAATCTTTTTAATCGAAAAGATACCCGATGAAAATATTCGGGAATGACACTCTACAAAAACATTACATTAAGTTGAAAGCATTGCTCAGAGAGCTGAAATTTAAAACTAATTTTGTTTATCAATTAGAGTGATAGTTTTGTTAATTTAGAATTTAGTAAAGAAATTAATTAGTAAATAATAAATAAGGATGTTTTATGATGAGAAAAAATATTTTATTTACAGCAATTCTATTGTTTTTATTAGCTAGTGTTGGAATATCTCAAACTGGCAAACCACAATATATAATAAGAACAGAGCAAAATGGAGTTGATTTTGGTTCATTCACAATTGAATTATTTCCTCTTATTGCTCCTTTGCATTCAGCATATTTTGACAGCTTAGTTGCAATTAGTTTTTTTGATTCAACTGCATTTCATAGAGTTGTCCCCGATTTTGTAATACAAGGTGGTGACCCAAATTCAAAATATTTACCAAGAGAAACATGGGGCGAAGGTGATCCTTCGCAAGCTACTATTCTTGCGGAGTTTTCCGGAGTTTCGCATTTACGGGGAATTATTGGGGCAGCTCGTGATACCGATATAAATAGTGCAAGCTCACAATTTTATGTGAATGTTGCGGATAATGAATCATTAGATGGTGCTTACACTGCATTCGGAAGAGTCATTTCTGGAATGGAGATAATTGATTTAATTGTAAATGTACCAAGAGATGCAAATGATAATCCAATTGATAAGATTGAAATGTTTGTAACAAAGGGTGGATTTACTAATTCGGTTCCAACAATACCCGAATTAATTTCACCAAATGATTTGGGAATAGGCATAATTGTGGGTGATTCATTAAAATGGATATCGGATGAAGATGTTGTTGAGTACTCAGTTCAACTTTCAAAGGATGAAAATTTTGATTCTCTTTATATAGATGCCAAAGTAGGTAAAAGTTTTTATAGAATTATTAATTTAGAACTGGGAAATATTAAATACTATTGGAGAGTTAGTGCTAATAATGGTGGAAATAAAAGTGACTATTCTGTGGTACACTCATTTAACTCATCAATTAAAGCTCCAGTACTTGTGTCGCCTGCAGTAAACGAAGATAGTGTTTCGATTACACCAAAGTTAGAATGGTTGCCAGTAAATGGTGCTACAAAATATAAAGTGCAAGTTTCAAAAGCTCCTCTTTTTACATCTCAAAATATTGTTGTAGATGTTGATACGGTTACTGTTAATTATTTTGTAACTCCAACATTACAAGAAAAGAAAAGTCATTACTGGAAAGTCTTTAGTTTAACTGATGAGTATGTTGGTCCAAGCTCAGACTTTAGAAGATTTGTAACAGGCAGTTTAACAGCAATAAAATCGATTGGAAAATTACCAATAAATTTTAGCTTGTCACAAAATTATCCAAATCCATTTAATCCAAGTACTACAATAGAATTTTCAGTTCCACAAAAGTCTAAAGTTTCCTTAGAAATATTTAATATCAAAGGAGAACTAATTGGGCAATTGATTAATAGCGAATTGGCAGCTGGAAAATATCAGTATAATTTTAACGCAAATGAATTAAGCAGTGGATTATATTTATATAAAATTGTTGCTGGCGAGTTTACTTCAACTAAAAAAATGTTATTATTAAAATAAAAATAAATTGAGGGAAGTTTAACTTCCCTCAACATTTTACAACAATTCTTTCAAAGATAAATAATTTGCTTCAATAGTTTTGTCTAAATCTTCTTTTGAGTGGGCTGTGGAAATAAACATTGCTTCAAATTGTGAAGGAGCTAAATAAACTCCGTTTTCCAACATTTTATGAAAATATTTCCCATATAGCGGTGCATCGGATGTTAACGCTGATGCAAAATTATCAACCTTTTTATCCGTAAAGAAAAGACAGCTCATTGAGCCAACTCTGTTCATAGCAAAGGATTTATTAAATTTCTTCATATTCTCTTTTATGCCGTCTTCTAAATACTGGCTTTTTTCTTCAAGAATATTATAAAGATTTTTATTTTCTTTGATATGTGTAAGAGCAGCTATTCCCGCGCTCATTGCAAGTGGATTTCCGCTTAATGTTCCAGCTTGATAGACTGGACCAACAGGAGCAAGTGTATCCATAATATCTTTTCTCCCACCAAAAGCACCAACTGGAAGTCCGCCACCAATAATTTTTCCAAATGTCGTCATATCTGGCTTAATGCCGTATACTTCTTGAGCTCCTCCTTTAGCAACTCTAAAGCCCGACATAACTTCGTCAAAAATTAATACTATTTCTTCCTCAGTACAAATATCTCTAAGTTCAGCTAAAAACTTTTTACTTGCTGGAACAACGCCCATATTTCCTGCAATTGGTTCAATTATTATGGCTGCTATTTCATTTTTATTCTCATGAATGAGAGTCTTAACAGAATTTATATCATTATAATCAGCAACGAGAGTATCGGCAGCATTGGCGGCTGTAACACCAGGACTTGTTGGGACTCCGAATGTAAGAGCGCCAGAGCCAGCTTTAATAAGAAAATAGTCTGCATGTCCGTGATAGCATCCTTCAAATTTTATAAACTTATTTCGGTTAGTAAATCCACGAGCAGCTCGGATTGCGCTCATTGTTGCTTCAGTTCCACTATTAACCATTCTTATTTTTTCAATTGAAGGGACAAGTTCAGTAATTATTTTTGCCATTTTAATTTCTAATTCAGTGGGCGCACCAAAGCTAGTTCCATTTTCAAGAGCACTTTTTAAAGCATCAATAATAAATTTAGGATTGTGACCAAATAAATGTGGTCCCCAGCTTCCAACATATTCAATATATTCGTTTTTATCCGCATCAAAAATACGACTACCTTCGCCACGCTCAATAAACAAAGGAGTTCCACCAACTGATTTAAAAGCACGAACTGGAGAGTTTACTCCACCTGGAATATATTTTTTAGCTTCTTCAAATAACGCCATACTTTTTGTGTAATTCATTTAATTTCCATTTTAATCTTTTAATAATTTTGCTACTTCTTTTGCAAAGTAAGTGAGAATTATATCAGCACCAGCTCTTTTAATTCCCAATATAGATTCTATCATAACACGCTGCTCGTCAATCCAACCAAGTTTGCCACCAGCTTTAATTATTGAATATTCACCACTTACTTGGTAAGCGGCAATAGGAATATTAAATTCATCTTTTACTCTGCGTATAATATCCATATATGGTCCAGCTGGCTTTACCATTATAATATCGGCACCTTCCAGAATATCTGATTCAGCTTCACGAATAGCTTCGTCGCTATTTGCTTCATCCATTTGGTGCGAACGCCTATCGCCAAATGCTGGAGCGGAATCAGCCGCATCACGGAACGGTCCGTAATATCCAGAAGAATACTTAACTGCATAACTCATAATTGGAATTTTACTAAATCCATTTTCATCAAGTCCTTGTCTTATTGCGGCAACTCTTCCATCCATCATGTCGGAAGGAGCAATCATATCAGCACCAGCTTTGGCATGAGAAATAGCTTCTTTAACAAGTAACTCAACAGTTTCATCGTTTAATATTTCTTCGCCGTGCAAAAGTCCACAATGTCCGTGAGAAGTATATTCGCAAAGACAAACGTCAGTAATAACAAGTAAATTACTAACTTCCTTTTTAAGTGCACGAACAGCTTGTTGAATAATTCCATTATCGTCATAAGCTTCAGAGCCAACTTCATCTTTGTGTGATGGTATTCCAAAAAGAATAATTGCTGGAATTCCCAAAGCTGCTACTTCTTTACATTCTTCAATTAGAACGTCAATGGACATTTGATAAACACCAGGCATTGATTTTATTTCATTCTTTATTCCATTACCTGGTAAAACGAAGAGTGGATAAATTAAATCTGATTTCCGCAAATGTGTTTCTCTAACCATATCACGCACAATAGGATTGTGACGTAATCTTCTGAGTCGTACGTTTGGATATTCTGCCATTTTATTCTCCTAAATTATAATAATCTTTCTTTAGCTTTATTGAAAAGTACTTCAGAGCTTTTAATACAATCGCCAACTGAAATGCCGCCAGTGTAGTTTCCGCCTAATAATATTCCCTTATTGCTTTCTTCAAATTTTGCAAAATAATTTGCATGCTCAATGTATCCAATGTTGTATTGAGGTATTGCGTTATTCCAGAATTTAGATTTCATAAATTCATGTTTGCCAGATATTCTCATCAAACTTTCAAATTCTTGAACTACTTCATCAATAAGTTTTTTGTTATCATCACTAAAAAGTTCTGGAGAGCGAGCACCACCAACAAACAAAGTGAAAGATGCTTTTCCGTCTGGAGCTCTATCATCAAATATTACTGAACTCCATAACGCACCAAGAAATTTCTTTTTTTCTTTTGATGGAATTAAAAATCCAAATCCATCAAGTGGATGCCCAATAACTTTTTTGTCGTATCCTAAATAAAGAACTAATACAGGCGGATAATAAATATTGTTAAGATGGTTGCTTAATTCAGAATCCATTTTACCAAATATATTTGAAGCAACATATGAAGGTACTGTTGAAATTACTAAATCTGCGTTGAGAGTAGTTTCTACGCCGTTATTATTAAAAGTAATCTTATAAATATTTTCATCTTTTATAACTGAAGTTACGGCAGCGTTTAAAATAATATCATTTTGCAATTCTGAATAGAGAGCATTTGGTAAAGCAAGCATCCCATCTTTAAAAGAAAACATTGCGGCGTTTTGTTTTGACTTTTCGCCACTTTTCTTTCGTTCTCTAGCACCTTTAATAGTTCCCTTAATAAGTCCGCCATATAGTTCTTCAAGCCGGTATAGTTTAGGAAAAGCTGATTTTACACTAAGTTTATCAGGATCGCCAGCAAATACTCCAGCTACAAAAGGGTTAATTGCATAATCTAAAAATTCTCTTCCCAATCTGCGTGTAACAAAATCAGAAATGGATTGATAATAACCTTCCTTTGATTTTCCGATGAAGGGCTCTAATGCTAGTCGTAGTTTAGCTTTAGTGGAGAATAATTTAGTTTTGATAAAATCTTTTAAACCCATTGGAAGCACGTGAAGTATGTTATCCCTTAGAATATATCTTTTGTTCCCAGCTTTATTAGCATAAATAAATTCATCTTTAATTCCTAAATCATCAACAAGTGTTTTGATTAATGGAGAGGTTTCTAATCCGCTGTTTGGTCCAAAATCAATTAAGTAGCCATTTTCTTTTTCGGTAATCATTGATCCGCCAACCACTGAATTAGCTTCAAGAATATTTATATTGTACCCATCTTTCTTTAACCAATGTGCTGTTGCAAGACCCGTAATCCCGGCTCCAATTATTACAATATTTTTATTCATTATTTAACTCGTTTAAAACTAATTGGTGTAGTTGCTCAATAAACAATTGAGAATCATTAAGCCCAGTCATAACCTTGTAGTTTGTAATACCATTTTCTTCAGCAACTTTTCTATATTCAATTCCAAGTTCAAAAAGTGTTTCAATGTGATCGGAAACAAAACTTATTGGAATAACAAGCAAGTTTTTAATTCCGCTTTTACCAAGCTCGGCAATTTTCTCTTCCGTTGATGGAACAAGCCATTTAACGGGTCCAACTTTACTTTGGTAGCTTATATGGTGTTTTTCAGAATTGTTTCTTAATTCCATTATTAAGCGAATGCTTTCCAATATTTGTTCTTGATATGGATCGCCATTGGCTATTAAGCTTTGTGGAACACTGTGGGCGCTAAATAAAAGTTCAATATTGTCTTTGGCTTCTTCTGGAAATTGTTTCAGACACTCGTCAATTCTTTCGCTAATTGCAGAAAGATATTTGTGTTCTGTGTGAAAATTGTTTATCTGAATTACTTTGCTTTTGTCACCATTAAAATGTCTCCACCATTCATTAAATGAAGAGCCAGTAGTAACAGACGAAAAATGTGGATATAGTGGAAGTAAAATAATTTTATCATAAGCGACACTATTTACTTTATTTACCGTTTCATTAGTTAACGGTTTCCAGTAGCGCATAGCAACTAAAACATCCACGTCAACACCAGCATTTCTCAAAGAGTTTTCTAAAAGTTTTCTTTGAGTTTCTGTGTGCTCGTTTTGCGGTGACTTTCCGCCAATTTGTTTGTACTGCTCAACCACTTTTTTAGTTCGAAGTTTAGAAATAACCTTAGCAAATAATTTCTGTCCAAATGGTATTTTAAAAATATCAGGGTCTTTAAACAAATTATTTAGAAATGGTTCAATGGTTTCTAGTGAATCTGGACCACCCATATTTAGTAAGATAACAGCTATTTTAATATTCGTTTGTTTCAAATTGTTCTTTCTATATTTTATTTCAAACCTTGGAGGTTTTAGAAACCTCCAAGGTTTATTAGATAAATATTTATACAGTTCTTGAATATCGTACTTTTCCTTTGTCATCTTCAAGGAAAGCATCAAAACACATTGCAATATTTCTAATTAGTAATCGTCCCATTTCTGTTACTTTTATGTTGTCGTGTTCAACCAAAACTAAATCATCTGATACAAATTGGTTTATTTTCTCCAAACCATTTGCAAAATATTTTTTAAAGTTAATATTATATTTTTCCTCAAAGGTTTTAAACTTCAATTCAAAATCACACATTAAGCTCATGATAACATCACGGCGTAAAACATCATCATCCGACATCAAATAACCTTTAGCAAGTGGTAGAAAACCATTGTCAATTTTCTCGAAATACTCTTTTTCAGTTTTAATATTCTGTGAATAAATATTACTAAACTGACTAATACTGGTAATACCAAGTGCGTAAAGGTCAGTGCCTGACTGGGTTGAGTACCCTTGAAAATTTCTATATAATTTTTTCTCACTTAAAGCAATTGCAAGTTCATCATCAGGTTTCGCAAAATGGTCCATTCCAATAAAAACATATCCAGCTTCAGTAAGTCTTTCAATTGTATATTTTAGTATTTGCAATTTCACATCTGGAGTTGGAAGATCTTCTGGGTTAATTAACTCCATGTGTTTTTTCATCCAAGGGACATGGGCATAGTTAAAAACCGCAATTCTATTAGGGGAGATATCTATTATCTTTTCCAAAGTTTCGCTAAATGTTTCTAAAGTTTGATGTGGCAATCCATACATTAAATCAAGATTAATGCTTTGAAACTTTAGTTCGCGCACCCAATCAACAGCTTTGCGTGTTATATCTTCTGGTTGAATTCTGTTAACCGCAACTTGAACTTTATGCGTAAAGTCTTGAACACCCATGCTTATTCTGTTAAATCCACCTTCGCGCAAAGCTTTAAGATGTTCAAAAGTTAATTCTCTTGGATCAATTTCACAGCTAGCTTCTGCGTTTTTATCTACATCAAAATTTGCATTAATGTATGAAAGTAAATCCTTAATTTCTTCTGGTTTCAAATGTGTTGGTGTACCGCCACCCCAATGTAGTTGTGTAACAATGCGATTATTTGCCAAATGAGTTTTTAGTAATGCAATCTCCTTCTTTACATAATCGACATAATTGGCAACCCTTCCACGATTATTGCTAATAATCATATTACACCCACAGAAATAACATAAAGTATCGCAGAATGGGATATGGAAATAGAGTGATAGCGGAGTTTTATTTTCTGGACTGTTATTCTCTTTTATAGCAGAAACATATTGCTGGTCGCTAAACTCTTCGCTAAAATGAGGAGCTGTAGGATAGCTCGTATATCTGGGACCCGGTTTGTCGTATTTTTTTATTAATTCTATATCAATGTTAAACATTTAAAATCCTTTCTAATGATAGCGCTTGCTTTCTTCTTTTACAATATCAACAAGTGCTTTTGTGTTTGCTGGTGAAATGTCAGGTAAAATACCATGTCCTAGATTGAAAATATGTCCACTTCCATGACCATAAGAATCAAGAACTTTAACGGCTTCTCTTCTAATAGTATCAGTGTTTGCGTATAAAACTGTTGGGTCCATATTACCCTGAAGTGCAACTTTATTTCCAATTAGTTTTCTAACTTCTCCAATATCGTGCGTCCAATCAATACTCACTACGTCAGCGCCAGAATCAGCAAGTTCAATTAATGAATGATGGATTCCTTTTGCATAACTAATAATTGGTTCGTCGGTCCTTTCAACATTATCAATAACTTTTTTAATGTATTTTAACGAAAACTCTTTATATAAATCTGGAGAAAGCAAGCCACCCCAAGTATCAAAAATTTGAACTGCGTTTACACCGCATTTAATTTTTAATGAAAGATATTCTGATACTGCTTCAGAAATAAATTCCAAAAGCTTGTGAGCAAATTCTGGGTTGTTGAAAATTAAACTTTTTATTTGGCTAAAGTTTTTTGAACCTCCACCTTCAACCATGTATGTTAAAAGCGTAAAAGGTGAACCACTAAATCCAATTAGAGGAACTCTTCCGTTTAATTTTTTTTTTGTTAATTTAACCGCATCAAATACATAGCTAAGTTTATCACTCAAATCAGATTTTGACAATCGATTAAAATCACTTTCATGTGTTATTGTCCAATCAAAACTTGGTCCTCTAGATTCAACCATTTCGTAATTCATTCCTAATGCTTCTGGAATAACCAAAATATCAGAAAAAATTATTGCAGCATCAACCCCAATAATATCAACTGGTTGAAGAGTTACTTCGGTTGCTAGTTCTGGTGTTTTAACCATAGACTTAAAATCAGAATTAACTCTAACTTTTCTATATTCTGGCAAATAACGTCCCGCTTGACGCATTATCCAGATTGGAGTTCTATCTATTTGCTCTTTTTTACAAGCTCGTAAAAAGAGATCGTTTTTTAATTTTTCCAACTTACACTCAATTTAATTTATAATATTCTAATATACTTTTTGTTAGTGAACTCAAATTGTACTCATGAGGCTCAATACTTACTTTAACGTTGTGTTTTTCAATGGCTTTTGTTGTTACTGGACCTATTGAAGCAATTGTTTTGTTTGCAAAATAATTTGGGCTATCGTTTATTTCATAAATTGAAATAAAGTTATAAAAAGTAGAAGGACTTGTAAAAATGTATAAATCTATATCCGTTTTTGAAATGCTCAGTTTTAAATCATTTGAAATATTTTTAGGAATTTTATTTTCATAAACCACAATAAAATCAACCATAGCACCTTTCTCTTCAAGAGAAGTCGATAAGTCTACTTTTGATAACCGAGAACAAGGAATAAGAACAGATTTTGTGGAAACCATTTTTTCTGTTAACAATTCATTTAAACTTCTTGATGATGACCTTTTAGGAATAAAGTCAACATCAATATTTTTACTAATTAATAACGATGCTGTTTTATCGCCAATGGCAACAATTTTTGTTTTCCTTGTAAGTGTAAAGTAATCATCGCCATAATTTTGTAAAAAATATTTTACAGCATTGTGGGAAGTAAATATTATAAAATCATAACTATCAGCAAATTTAATTTTATTCTTTTCAGAAATGGACAATTCAGATTTCCCAATTTCTATTGTTGGAAAGTGAATAAAATTTATTTTATCAAAATTAATTAATGGTTGCAGAGCAGAATCATTTCCACTAAGACCAGTAAATAATATGTTTATTTTTCCCAAATTCATTTTCTATTTGTAAACTTCTAATAAAACTTTTTTACCACCAGCTTTTGAAATATCTTTAGCTAAAGCTTTGCCAAGCGCTTCCGCGTTAGCTTTACTTCCCCTTGCAGTTTTAGTAAATGTAATTTTCCCATCGGGAGAGCCAACAAATCCACTTAAATAAAGTCCGTTACTTTTTATCTCGGCATGAGCACCAATAGGAACTTGACATCCTCCACCAAGTGCTTTCAAGAAAGCTCTTTCAGCAGAAATTGTATAAAATGTATCAAGATTGTGAAGTCCTTCAGCAATATCTCTTGCAAAAGCATTCTTTGAAGAAATTTCAATTGCTAGGGCACCTTGTCCAACCGCGGGCAAAATGTGCGAAGAAGGAATTATTGATGAGATATGTTTCTTCAATTTCAATCTTTCCAATCCAGCACGGGCTAAAATCATTCCATCCCATTTTGATTCAGCAAACTTTTTAAGTCTTGTTTGAACATTTCCTCTTATATCAACAATAGTAATATCTGGACGCATATGTAAAATTTGACTTGCTCTGCGCAAAGAACCCGTTGCAACGGTGGCTCCTTCTGGAAGACTCTCTAAAGTGACTCCTTTTTTGCGAGCTACTAAAACATCTTCGGATGCATGACGTTTTGTTACAGCAGCCAACTCTAATCCTTTTGGTAAAACTGTTGGAAGATCTTTTAGGCTATGAACCGCAATATCAATTGTCCCAGCTAAAAGTTCATTTTCAATTTCTTTTGTGAATAATCCTTTATCACCAATTTTAGAAAGAGCAACATCCAAAATTTTATCACCTTTAGTGCTTATCTTTTTTATTTCAACTTTTACTGATTTGTATTTATTTTCAATTTCCTTTTGTATAAAATATGCTTGCCAAAGGGCTAATTCACTTTTACGAGTTCCAATTGTTATTGTTTTCTTTTCCAAGTTATTTTGCTCCATTATTGTAAAAAGTGTCGTCAGAATTGTTCTCAGATTTATGATCCAAATTGAACAATTCTCTAATTACATCAGAATATATTTTTGCTTCCTCAAAATTTGTTCCAGTTTCCGAAATTCGTTTTAAGTTCCACGTTGGGTAATGTAAAATTCTACCAATTATTCTCTTTGTCATGTTATCAACTTTTTCATACTCATAATCGTGAACTTTGTATTTAATTTTTTCAACCTCATCTTTGCGTATTTCCTCAAAAAAATCTCTAAAATCCTTAATTGTAGGAACAATATTTAAAGTATTATACCATTTGAAAAATGAAGTCATTTCTTCCATAATTATATTATCCACAATAGGAATTTCCTTTTCTCGATTCTTCAAGTTTTCATTAACAATAATATTTAATGAATCAATATCATTATAGAAAATTCCATCAATTTCTGTTACCTTAGGATCAACATCTCGCGGAAGAGCAATATCCAAAATTGAGCACATTTTCCCTTTGCGTAGTTTCATCATTTTTTTGATGTCTTCATATTCAAGAATATATCCGTCAGCACTTGTAGCTGTAACAATAATATCAAATTTGTGCAACGATTCTTTCACATTTTCAAATGGAATTACATCACTATTTACTTTACTTGCAAGTAATTCCGATTTGGAAAGAGTACGGTTTGAAATGGATAATTTTCCTATTCCGCTTTCTCTCAAATGTTTGGCTGCTAGCTCGCCAGTTTCACCTGCTCCAATAACCAACGCGGCTTTTGTTTCAAAAGTTGAAAATATTTTTTCAAGAATTTTAATTCCAGCATAACTAATTGTTACTGCCCCTTCGCCAATTCTAGTTTCGGTAATTGTTCTTTTCCCAACACGAACAGCGGCTTCAAACAGTTTATGCATTAAAGTTTTGGAGAATCCTAAATCCTCCGATAGTAGAAATGCTTCTTTAACTTGTCCATGAATTTGGCTATCGCCAACAATTAAAGAATTAATTGAGGATGCAACTTCAAGAACATGTTTTACAGCACCGCATGAAAAATAATTAAGGAAATGTTCAGACGATAATCCATCAACATGCTTAAAATCCAATAAGTATTTTTGAATGTCTTTATAAGAAATTTTGCCAGATTTTGGAATGCCAAATATATCCGTTCTATTGCATGTGGATAGGACATATCCTTCTGAAAAAACATGTTCCTTTAGAATTGGAGTAAATTCGAGAATCTCTTCTTGACTAAGATGTAGTGCTTCTCTTAATCCTATTGGAGCTGTTTTATGATTTATTGAAATACCAAGTATGTCCATTAAAAACTTAAAAACCTAATTTGAAAAATTGTGAAAGCTGCTCATTATCACACTGGCAAGCATTAAGGATAATATTGAGAAAACAAATCCATAAATTGAAAACTTTGCAAAGCGCTTACCAATAATTATTCGTTTTGATTTAAGGTAAATCCCAATTCCATATATTATTGTAACTAGAACTGTTAAAATAATTTTTGAATCAAAATAGCTAAATTCGGGAAAAGCAGAAGGGAGCCATGTCATACCGAGAATTACAGCAATTGAAAGCAAAGCAAATCCAATAATGATGGCATAAAAAGTTAATTTCTCCAAGATTTCGAGATTTGGCAGGCGTTTAAAAATAACCGAGAAATTATTAGACTTTATATTTTTGTATAACAATAAATACATAAAAGAATATGCTGCTGAAATTGAAATAGCTGTAAATCCTAATATTGCAGTAATAACATGAGTTCCGAGCGGATAGTTCTGTAATACATGGTTTACTACATATACATCTTGAATAAATAATGATGATTTAATTTGAAAAACCATTGCAAAAAATAGAATAAAAACACCAGTCCCTTTAATATCGCTCAATAGCTCAAGTAAGAAATAAGTGAAACTAATTGAAAATGCAATTAGTGAAAAAATTTCATATTGAGTTACAATTGGTAAATGTCCAAGAAAAAAAGTTCTTTCTACAAAATAAACTACATGGAAGATTAGGGTAATAAAAAGGGAAATACGTTTAATATTTTGCAGATAATTATTTTCAGAAAAGAAATCGTATAGATAACTTAGAAAAGTAATTATAAATAATACTAATAGTGAGTATGACATTATTTGCATAGTTGAAACTTATTAAGGATTTTTTTAAAATTTAAAGTTCATGCTATTCTTTCTAAAAGTCAAATTAAATAAATATTTGCGGTTTTGTGATTTTTTTAAAGTTGTACTGAAATTTGAAAAATAATCTGTAATATAATTTACTCTTTAATTAATACGAATAAATTAACATTCATTTATAGTTATTTAACGGGTTAATTCTCTTTTTATGACATTTTTAAAGAGTTATTGCATTGCTAATAAGTTTTATATTAAAAATTATTTTAATAAGTTGAACTATTAAAATATAATTGGAAATAATATGAACGCCATTGAAATAATTAAAAAGAAACGCGAAAAAAATGCTTTATCGAAAGAAGAGATAATTTTTCTAATAAATAACTACACAAAAGGGAAAATTCCAGACTACCAATTCTCCGCTTTTCTTATGGCAACATACTTAAATGGAATGACTGTTGAGGAAACTGCTGCTCTTACGGAAGCAATGCTATATAGCGGAATTGTAATAAATTTGGATTCAATTAAGGGCGCAAAAGTTGACAAACATTCAACAGGTGGAGTTGGTGATAAAACTTCTTTAATTCTTGCTCCAATTGTTGCTGCAGCTGGAGTTAATGTTCCAATGATTTCTGGTCGTGGTTTAGGGCATACTGGAGGAACTTTAGATAAACTTGAATCTATTCCTGGATTTAGAACTGACTTAAATTTAGCAGAGTACAAAAAAGTAATTAAAAAGTGTGGAACTGTTTTGGCCGGACAAACAAAAAACATTGCTCCCGCCGATAAATTAATTTATGCGCTTCGCGATGTTACTGCAACGGTTGAATCAATTCCGTTAATTACTGGAAGCATAATGAGCAAAAAATTAGCCGAAGGAATTGATGGACTTGTCCTCGATATCAAAACTGGAAGCGGTGCTTTTATGAAGGAATTGAAAGATGCAAAAGCACTTGCAAAATCTTTGATTAATACTGCAAAAGCATTTGATAAAAAAGTAATTGGAATAATTACAGATATGAATCAGCCACTCGGAAATTATATTGGAAATTGGCTTGAAGTTGTTGAATCTGTTGAAGCTTTGCAAGGGAAAGATATTCCAGATTTAATGACAGTTACTTATAAACTTTCTGGAGCTATGATTTATCTAGGAGGAAAAGCTTCCTCAATTGATGAAGGTGTTGAAATTTCAAAGGAAATGATTAAAAGTGGAAAAGCATTTGATAAATTTTTGGAAGTTGTAAAATTACAAAATGGAGAGACTTCTGTTTTGACCGATCTGCCAAAATATCCAAAATCAAAATATTCAGAAGATGTTGTTGCTTCAAAAAGTGGATACTTAAAAGAAGTTAATAATTACGAAGTTGGAATGTCTGCTTTACAACTTGGGGCAGGCAGATTAACAAAAGATGATATAATTGAGCCCAAAGCGGGAATTATTTTTAATGTTAAAATTGGCGATAAAGTAAAAAAAGGTGAAGTAATTGCAAAATTATTTACTGATAAAAAGAAAGAAATTGATTCTGCAAAAAAACGAATTGAAAACTCGTTAACCTTTAGTTCAGAAACAGTTTCAAAGCCAAAATTGATAAAAACTATTATGAGATGACAAAAAGCCCAACTTCAAAACAATGAAGTTGGGCTTTTTTAAGGATCTATTAAATTACAACTATTACTTAATACCGTATGCAGCTTTTATATGTTGAATATAAGCAACTGGTCCACCTGGTTGGTAACCAGTTTGAAAAACTAACTTACCAGTTTTATCTAATAAAAGCACCGTTGGAAATCCTTGAACACCATATTTATTCATTTGCATTCGATTGTAATTTTTTACAAAATCAGTCTGTGGTGCATGAGGAAAATCTAGATTTACTAAAACCAAGTTATCTTTTGCAAAATTCGCAAAACCTTTTGTATCCAAAACTTCATTATTTAATTTAATACACCATTTACACCAATCAGAACCTGAAAATTGGACCAAAACTGGTTTGTTTTCTTTTTTCCCAATTTCAATTGCTTTTTCAACATTTGTGTGCCAAACTAAACCATTTTTTGAGGATTTATCATTAGCTTGGTTATTATTCGCACATCCGATAAGAATGAATGTAGCGAGAAGTAATACTGATATTTTCTTCACGTAAAGCTCCTTTGTTTTATTATTTTATAATTTGTTTCAAATATAGTAATCAATATAATTAGTTGTTAGTATAAAGTTTTGTCGTTTAGTTTACAATTCTTAATTAAAATTGTTCCTTGGTTTTAATTTTAATTTTTGCAAACAAATGCTTGTTAGATGTTCGATGTGTGTTTTGGTTTCTAAATTGTTTGTGATTAGTTTTTTGAAATGCACAGATTGCTAATCTGTGCTACGAAATCTCATTCCATTTTTCATCAATAACTTCCATTTTGCTACGTAGTTTCTCGGGAGTTTCACCAATTTTGGAAATTTTAATTTCAGGTTTATCGGACGGTTGGTAAAACGGAACTTTTAGATAAACACATTTATTATTAATTTCGATAATTCCAACTTCGTTGTGAGTTCTGCTGTGGATAATTTTTTCGTTTCCATTTTCATCTTTCTTAATTATTTCAGTTGAATTTGGAAACGAATTAAAGTGGTTTTCTGCTTCAATGAAATCAGAAAATTCAAATATTCCATTAGCTAAGTTTTTTACTAAATAACCTTTCATTTACTATTTTCTATCGCCAAGAATTCTTAACAGCATTAAAAATAAATTAATAAAATCGAGATATAAAGTTAAAGCTCCCATTATTGCCATTTTTTGCGTTGTTTGAACTCCTTCAACAACAGCTCCCATTTTTTTTATTTTCTGAGTATCATAAGCTGTTAATCCAACAAATAATAAAACGCCAACATAAGAGATAATCCAATACATAGTTCCATTTGCCCAGAAAATATTAATAACAGAGGCAATTATTAAACCGATTAAACCCATTTGAAGATAACTTCCCATTGTGGTTAAATCGCGTTTAGTAAAATATCCATAAGCACTCATTGCACTAAAAGTAAGCGCGGTTGTAAAAAATGTGGAGGCAACTGAAGCACCAGTATAAACTAGCAACAGGAGCGAAAGGGTTATTCCGTTAAGAACAGAATAAATTACAAAAGCCGCTGTTGCTGTTTCTGCACTCATTTTTTGAATACGTGCCGAGAGGTAAATTACAAGTCCAAATTCTGCAATTAGCAGACCAAAAAACAAAATACTATTTGAAGCTAGTGCATAAACAAGTGATTCTGAACTTGCAACAAAATAAGCAGTTATTGCAGTAAGAAAAAGTCCAATTCCCATCCATCTATAAACTTTTCCAATAAAAGTTCTTTCTTCAATTTGCTCAATTGAAAGGGTCATTATTTCTGATGACATATTATCTCCATTTATAAAATTTTGTTTTAATTAGATGATTCAAATCCAAATCGGTTCTAAAGCATGAAATTTATTTTGTTCCAGAATTAGAAAAAATTGGGTGAATGCCGCTTTAATTCTTTGTCCAGTTTTTTTGAATTTTGGCATACCTTTTCTAGATGTGCCCAAAAATATTTACTGTGGTTTTTGTGAATTGTATGTGCAAGTTCGTGTAAAATTACATAATCAATTAACTCATAAGGAGTTTTCATTAAGTGAATATTAAAATTTAAATTGTTCTTACCCGAACAGCTTCCCCAGCGTGTTTTCATGTTTTTCAAAAAAACATTGTTGTAACTAAAACCAAACTCTGCCGCAAGTTCGGCAACGCGATTTGGAATATAATCTTTTGCCTCAAATCGTAATGTTTCGACAATGCCAAATTTGATTATATCTTGAATTTCAGATGAGTAAACGTCCTTATTATTTGCAATTTCAATATGAATTAATGAATCAGTAATTTTTATCCGAGTTTTTTTAAAGGAACTTTGTTCAATAAGCAAGCTATGAAATTTTGTTTCATATTTTGTTAGTCCATCAAATACAATTTGGTTTTTCTCAATCTTTTCAATTTTTGGAAGGTGTTTAATTATCCAATCTTTTTTACTTTTCGCAAATTGTTCACCTTCAAAAAAGCTTACTCTTTTGGGAATAGTAACCGAAATGCCAGCGTTTGGTTTAATTCTAATTGAAAGGTATTTAGCAACAGCACTTTTTTTGATAATTACCTTTCCAATGGAATCTATAATAATTTCCTTTTCGTTTGTAAATAGTTGTTTCTTAAAAATCAAACTTAGCCAGCCTTAATTTAATTTGTTTTTTTTCGAATATAATTTACGAACGAAATTATTATGACAAAAGCGATTATAAATAGGATGATTATTATTATTAAAATCATAGTAAAATAGCAGTAATATTAAAAAAACATAAGTAAATATTAATGAAGTTAGAAAGCGAAATAGTGGAAAGATTAATTGAAAACAATTCAATTATTGATTCATCTCATGATAGAGCTAGTGATGCAACAGTAGCTTATCAAAGCGAAGTAGTAGATACATTTTTTATGGTAAAACCTTTTATAGATGATGTAAACCATTTGTACGCTATTTTAAACAAACAAAGACAAATGGTTTATTTAAATAAATTAACAAAAACATTTTTTAAGAACGATAACCTCATTGGTCAACGAATTGGCGAAGCAATATTTTGTGTGCATGCAACTGAAGAAATTGGTGGTTGCGGAAATAGTGAAAGTTGTGTTGAATGCGGTGCTTTTAATGCAATTCTAAATAGTCGTAAATTTGGAACAGATAAAAAAGAATGCAGAATAACATCAACCAATAATATGGTTTATGATTTAGACATATGGGCTAAAATAATTGATATTGATAATACAAGTTATACTCTTATATCTATAACTGATATTAGTGGCGAAAAAAGAAGGAAAGTTTTAGAGCGTTTATTTTTCCACGATGTATTAAATACAGCTGGAAGCTTAAGAAATTTTTTGGAGTTAATGCAGGATTCAACACCTGAAGAGACTGCCGAAATTGCCAAATTATCGTTAGAAATTTCAAACACATTAATTGACGAGTTAAAAGGACAAAGGATGCTAGGTCTTGCCGAAGATTCTAAGCTTGTTCTTGATGTAACTGAGTTTGATTCATATTCCGCATTTTATGAAATTCTAAAAACCTACAATAATGGATATTTTTGCGAAAAAGTAACTCTTGAATTACTAAACTATGGCGTAAATGAAGTAAAAATAAAAACTGATAAAACACTACTTAAACGCATATTAGGTAATCTCACAAAAAACGCATTGGAAGCCAGCCTAAAAGGAGGCAAAGTTACGCTTTCCATTGAAGAATTTGATTCGACAATTGTTTTTAGTGTTAACAATACAACCTATATTCCAAGAGAAATTCAGTTGCAAATATTTCAAAGATCTTTTTCAACAAAAGGAAATGATAGGGGAATAGGAACATATAGTGTTAAATTATTAACTGAAAAGTATTTATTGGGTGATGTCTCATTTTTTTCAACCGAAGAATTTGGGACAACATTTTACATTACACTTCCAAAAGAGATTTAGCTATTTTTTATAATTTTTAATTGAGGATTCATCACCCATCATTAATCCAAAATGTTTTGTTTCATCCATATTATCAAAAATGATTTTAATTGTCATTGTTAATGGAGTTGCCAAAAGCATTCCAACAGTTCCTAAAACCCATCCCCAAAATATCAATGAAATAAATACTATTAATGGTGAAAGACCAAGATTTCTACCCATTAATCGTGGTTCAATTATATTACCAATAATTACATTTATAAACAAAAAAGCTATGGCAACTACTATTGCCGTTGGAAATCCAAATTGAATTAAACCCAATAATATTACTGGTATTGCCGCAATAATTGAACCAATATTTGGAATAAAATTCAACAAAAATGCCAAAAAGCCCCAAAGTAAAGGAAAATCTATTCCAATAATTGTTAAAGACACAGAAACCAAAATTCCCGTTACTAAACTTGTTAAAGCTTTTGTTCCAAAATAGGAATTTAAGTTTTGCACTATTTTACTTACCCTTAAAAGTGAATTTTTATTAATAAGGGTCATCTTTTTTTCAAAAATGGAAATTTCGAGCAACATAAAAATTACTACCAACAATATTATAAACGAGTTACTCATTAAATTGCCGAAGCCAGTAAATATACTTCCTGCAAACTCCATAATTACACCAGCATTAAGATATTCGGCAATATCAAATTTCATATCCATCCAACCGTTTTCTCTGGCAAATTGATTAAACCCATTCCAAAAAATTGTAAATCGCTCTTCATAAAAAGGAATTTTTTCCGTAAAACTTGCAACCGACGCACCAATTAACCCAAAAATTGTAAATGTGATTACTGCAATTCCAATAATTACAATTGTTAACGCAAGTGAAATGTGAAGACCTTTTTTTTGCAACCAGTTAAAAGGACCATAAAAAATAGCAGTTATAAATAAAGATAAAAAGAATGGAGTTATTAGTCCCGCAGCTTCTCGCAAACCAGAAATAACAACAACTACTGCTGCTAAAATAATCCAAAACTTGACTCCAAATTGCGAAAATATTTTTTCTTTCTGTTCCATTTTCTTTCCATAAAAATTCAGAAATTAAATTTAGGTTAATTTCTGAATTTATTTAACTAAAATATTAGTCCACTGCACAAATCTTTTACGTTTCAAACGAAGAAAGAAATCTTGTTTTCTTACAAAACAGAAGATAATTTCACACAACATGCAATTACTTTTAGCTTTTTAAGATAATCTCCCAAAACCTAAATTCGTTTTCAACACTTTTAATATTTATACTTTAGCCATTTTATTACTTCCGCCCACGATGGTCTTTTACCAGTCATCATAATTCCAACACGATAAATTTTACCCGCAATTGGAAATATTGCAAATACTGTGGCAATATTTACTAGTGTAGATAAAATAATTTGCCAAAGTGGAACATCAACCATTGCCATTTTAGCTGGCATTACAATAATAGCAGAAAATGGCAGCATTGAAGCAATAGACGCAACTGGATTACTTGGATTTTCAATCATAGACATTGCAATAAAAAATGGAATCATAATTAAAAGCATTATTGGCCACATTCCAGATTGTGCGTCTTGTGGATTTTCAAAAATTGAGCCAACTGTTGCAAAAAGTCCAACAAAAATTAAAAGTCCTAAGAAAAAGTTAATTAGCAAATAGGCAACTTGTAGAAATGTTATATCTATTGTTAAATTATTTGGTAACATGAACCACGATGTTGAAGCAACAAGAATTACGGGTGAAATCCAGATTGCCATTTGCAAAAGTCCAGTAATTGCAGCGCCAAGAATTTTTCCAATCATCAATTCCTTGCTTGTAACTGACGATAAAAGAACCTCAACAATTCTATTTGATTTTTCTTGAATAACCGTTTGCATCACCATTGAGCCCATCATTAACAAACTGATGTATAACAAAAACGAAAACAGGTATGAAAGTATAAGATTTCCATAACCTTCTTCTTTAATGTCTTCACCTTCAGTTATTTTGTAACTGGAAATATCAACAGACATGCGGGCATATTGCAATTCTTCTGTTGGAATATTTTTAGACTGGAAATATTCCTCAACCAACACGCGGTTTATTGGATTATCAATGCGTTCTAACAAGCGCATATTTTTTGGAGTTTTGGAATAATATTGAATTTTTTTGTTTTCTAAAGCAGAATTGGGAATAAAAATAATTCCTGTAATTTTTTCGCTTAATAATTCTTTCTGTTTAGCTTTTACATAATCATCAAACTTTAATTGCGACATTGAGCTAATCATTGGAATTACAGTGCTATCCTTAATAAAATTAGATTCACCAATTACATTTTTTAATCCGTTTGCAATAGTTTCTGATTCAGCAATTATTTCAACAACACTTTTTTCAGAATCGAAACTCATTATAAATGTTTGAACTCCAATAATTCCAAACATAAAAACAGGAAGCAAAATGGTCATTATTATAAATGCTTTTGATAAAAGTTTTTCGCGAAGCTCTCTTTTAATAAGGGCAATAACTCTATAGTTAAACATTTTTTACCTCCTCAGCTTCAGTGCCAACGGCATCAATAAAAATTTCTTCAAGTGAAATATCGTTAGCATCAAATTTTTTAACTTCCACATTGTTATCAACTAACAATTTTAGAAGCTGCTGAATGTGTTTATCTTCTTTTACTTTTATTCCAACACTATTTCCGTAATCCGAAATATTTTCAATAATTGGATTATTCCGTAGGAATGAAATATCGCCTTCATAATTAAGACTTATATTGCGCTGTGAGCGTTCGGCTTTTATTGAAGCAAGTGAGCCGTTAATTTTTATTTTTCCGTGATCGATAATTGCAATATGGTCGCACATTTTTTCGGCAAACGACATAACGTGAGTTGAAAAAAGAATAATTTTTCCTTGCTCTTTCAATTCTAAAATTATGTTTTTCATTATGTTTGTGTTTATCGGATCAAGTCCAGAGAAAAGTTCGTCCAAAATTAAAACTTCGGGGTCGTGCAAAAGTGTTGAAATAAATTGAACTTTCTGCTGATTTCCTTTTGAAAGGTCTTCAATTTTGGAATTCATTCTATCCGCAAGATCAAATTTTGCAAGATAATCTTTTGCCAGTTTTGTAACAGCTCTTCCCTTTTTGCCTTTTATTTCTGCAAAGAAAAGAAGTGTTTCAAGAACTTTCATTTTTTTGTAAAGACCACGTTCTTCGGGTAAATAGCCAACTTTACTGTTAAAATCTGGACCAGATTTAATTCCTTGATATGTTACTTCACCACTATCGGGTAAGTAAATATCCATCATCATTCTAATAGTTGTTGTTTTTCCGGCTCCGTTTCTACCAAGGAGACCAAAAATTGAGCCTTTGGGAACAGAAAAAGATGCATCATCTACAGCCTTTAACTTACCAAAGGATTTTGAAATGTTTTTAACTTCAAGTTCAGCCATTAATTCCTCTTAATTTTAAAGTATTTACAAATGCAAAATATTAAAATATAACTTATTGAACAATTTTAGCAAAAAAATAATTGTTAAAAACAAGATTATGTCATTGCTGTCCAAAACAAAATAGGATATTAGTAAAATACTATAAATTGGACAGATTCTAAGACAAAACCGAAAGTATCCCCTATATTTAGAATAAATTTAACTGTTCAGACTTAGCAATATAGAAATCTGGAG